>JAOUFI010000190.1 GCA_029858305.1 Candidatus Thorarchaeota archaeon | reverse complement strand
ACACAATATAGAGTAATACTGAGTCTTAGTCTTGGTAACTGGAGCCGAGCCACGATTAATCTTGAAATTACAATCATTAATGTCCCGACTAGTTTACTCGTTGATGGGAATACTTCAATCATCATGAGTTATGGACAATTATACACAGTTCGGATATTCTATTACGATACATGGTACAGCCATAATCAGCAAGGAATTCCTGACGCGATTATTAACGCCACTAGTTTGAATGATAACTATGTCATAGTATCATTCAATCAGTCAGACCCTACACGACCAGGTTGGTACGAAGTAGGATTGATTTCACAACGAGTTCAAGGCTCAGCTATTATTGTCATCGAGCTTACAAAGGAGAATCATGAACACGCGATCACATCAATCGCAGTTGCTGTAGAACCCTCTGAGTTTGATATACTCGTTGAGCGTGCTATCATCTATGGTGTTCCAATTGGGCTCATACTTCTTGCAGGAGCTGTACTCTGGACTAGACTATTCAGTGTTCCCAAGCTCCTTAGACACATTAGAAAGATGGTCAGAGACACTGCCAAGGGGAAGATACCAAAACCTCCTGAGGAAATCAAGAGCAGGCAGCAGATTGTGGCTGCATTATTCAATGAAATTGCTGAACCAATCGGAGTGAGAAAGGCTGCCGAGCAGATGCCACAAGTATCTGTTGCAATGGAAATCCCCGAGATTGACAGCTTACTTCTGCAATTGTCTGTTCTCACTAAACTGACTCCTGATGAACTCGAGGACTTCAAATTTGACTTGTCTAAGATGAGACTTAGCGAGCAAGTGAACTTCGTCAAGGAAGTCATTAATCAAGAAGCTATCAAACGGGCTCGCTCCGAGAGAAAGACGATGGAGATGGTCCTTGAGGAAACAGCAGCCCAGGCCCACGCTCTTCTTGCAGGCGAAGAACCTGTGGCTGCAATTGCACCCATAGAACCTGAAGAGTACGTTGAACCTCCTGAACCTGAAGAAACAGAGCCAGCAAAACCAGAAATCACAGAGATTGAAGAAGACATTCTAGTCGATATCCTCAGTGATTATGAGATTGAAGAAATCCGCAAGAAATTGATAGAAGCTGGCGTTGGTAAGAATGAACTAAAGACTATTATTGAGCAGGTTCGCGAATTACCACGGGAACTGGTGGATGAGCTCTTGAAGAGCGTACTAGGAAAGGGAGGCGAAGAGAAATGATTCACGCAGACGCCACCCATAGTCACCAGAAATCTCACCTTGCTCAAGTATCTTCATACTTTAGACAAAACAGAAGATATAGAAAGATACTCTTCAAGTCGATTGTTTCAAGTCTGATTATTTTGGCAATATGTACACCTATCAGCTTGAATTCAATAGGGAGTAATGAGGCAGCAAATGAAATCTTTAATCGGCTATTGAACAATCAATATGGAACTGCACAAGGTGGCCAGTCTTATTCATCATCGGGGAATGCACAGCAGTTTAGTTTGCAGGGTGTAATAACAAATACCACCCAGGACATCTTATTGCTTGATCCATCCACAGAACAATTGGTTTCTATATCTGCTCCTCAGGGGTGGACTGGCACTGCTTTGAGTGGATCAATAGAACATCTTTCTACGCAAGTAGAAACTCTGAAAAATGGACTTCTTGATGACTACCACTCAGAACACCATATCATGATTGGGCTCGAATCATCATGGAATTCAGAAACATATTATGTTCCTGATAGCTGGTCGCTTATAAAGAACGGAGATTTAGCAGCACATCCTAAACATGGGCAAATCTACTGGCAGACAACAGCGGGAGCTGGTAGGGAAGGATCTATGGGATGGAGACCAAGTGTTCTAATGAGTGCTGGCAATCCGATTAATCCCAATATGGAGTTGTATCTAAGCCAAAGCATACAATTACCATGGAGAGAGGTATATTCGTGCGAAGTCAGATTCTATCATAGAGTGCCAAGTGGACAAGTGGCAAATGACATATTCTATTTATTTGTAGATGTTGGAGGCTATAGGGAAAAGCTCGATGTATTTAGTAGCGGATATGTCAAAGATAAGTGGGTTGAAGGGGTTGCTGAAATTCCGGCCTCTGTGTTTGCCAACATGCCCATACCTGGGGCAGCTTCGCTCGCCATTGGAATTGGTACAGACTTCTCAGGAAATTCACCCTACGATTTCAGCAATCTAGGTTTCTTCATAGATCAAATTGAGGTTATTTTCGAGGCTCGACCATTTCCAGAACAGATTGGTCTCACCGCCAATAACACGATAATCACAGGCTTAACTCAAGGAAATGTTTCTCCATATGTGCCTGATGGAGCTTCCAGAGACTGTTATGACCATTACTCAACAGGCATTTCCACTTCACAAGTCCGAGTGGGTGTGTATGGATCAACTGGTTGGACCGTTGCTGGGAAATACCAAGTAGGCATGCAATTCCCGCTTAATATTCCTCAAGGCGCGACTATATCATCAGCTCGC
>JAOUFI010000191.1 GCA_029858305.1 Candidatus Thorarchaeota archaeon | reverse complement strand
ATTTAGTAAATGGCAACTATTCAAAACGCTTCTTGCTGAGGTTATGGTTACAGTGCTATTTGCGCTATTACTTGGAGTACTTGTCGGATATGTTGAGAACCTTGGACAAATTGCTTCTTTGAATGGAAATTCTGCTGGCTTGATACGGTACAGGATGGTATTAGGCGGAGCGTCAGGTAACACGATTCTGCTATTGCTCTCGGTTGTGTTATTAGCTGCCATTATACCTGTCTGGTGGGCTTCTAGGAGACCGGAATCAAAGATTGATCTACTTCGGGTTTAGGTGATGAAGATGATGAATGAAAAAGCATACATACAGGCTGATGATCTGGTGAAAGTGTTCCGTCTAGGAACAGTCGAGGTACAGGCGCTTCGCGGCCTATCAATGCAAGTGAACAAGGGCGAGATGGTCGCAATTGTTGGAGCCTCTGGGTCTGGAAAAACTACTTTGCTTAATATTTTAGGTGGAATAACAAGAGCCACCGCAGGTAATACAATAGTTGCAGGATATGATGTAACAAATGCCAACCCTACTCAACTTGTAGCGCTTCGTCGGGAGGTCGTAGGCCATATCTTTCAGGAGCTAAACCTCCTGAGTACCCTGACCGCATATGAGAATGTCGAGCTACCTATGCTTGCCGCTAAGAAGGATGGAAGTACCAGAAAGCGGCGAGCTGAGGAGCTACTAGATATAGTCGGTCTCTCCGATAGAATGCATCACAAGCCCGATGAGTTGTCCGGAGGTGAACGCCAGCGTGTCGCCATTGCAGCTGCGATAGCAAATGATCCAATGGTTTTACTTTGCGATGAGCCCACTGGAGACCTTGACACGGAAACCGGCGCTATAATTATCGAGTACCTACACAAGGTGAACAAGGAGTATGGCAAGACGGTCATTATGGTCACCCATGATCCATCAATTGCCAGGCAGTGCGATAGAATATACAGAATTCGTGATGGCCAGATAATCTCTGTCCAATCTCCGACAGCTGACCAAGAAATGGGTGCAGCATCTCGTGTGGATGTTGTCCGAGAACGGCTTCAAGAGATTAAGGAAGAGATAGCAAGGCTTGATGAAGACGCAAAGAAAGGCGGAATTGATCTAGGAGCATTCGCAGCACGTAGGGTGAAATTAACAGATAGACAAAAGCTGTTCGAGGAAGAGATGCACAGGCTAGGACTATAGCACGATACGTTTTTGACATACCCTTGCGTTATTCTCACGCGTGATTGAGATGACACTGCCAATCATAATTGTCCACGGCGGGGCAACTGTCTTCAAGACCAAATACCACTCGGAGATTCTCAAGGCGGTAGAGAGAGCTGCTCGTCAGGGAATGTGTGCCTTGAATAATGGAGGTTCATCGCTAGATGCCATTGAAACAGCAGTCTATGTTCTTGAAGAGACTGAACTTTTTACTGCAGGCAGAGGAGCGAGTAAGAACCAAGATGGTGAGATAGAGCTAGATGCAATCATTATGGATGGAAATAGACTTGAAAGTGGTGCTGTCATGGCTGTGCAAGATATTATCCATCCAATCTCTCTTGCACGGTATGTCTTGGAGCGTACATCGAACTATCAGATTGCTGGGAAGGGGGCAAATAAACTCTACAACCGTATGATTGCGGAGGGTTATCGCAAAGTAATAGAACCAATGAGAACCTCCAGACCTTCAATAGCAGAAGGATGCGACACAGTGGGTGCCATTGCTGTTGACTCACAGGGACGAATTGCTTCTGCAGCTTCAACGAGTGGATGGCCCGGTAAGCTTACAGGTAGAATTGGCGACACCCCAATAGTAGGTGCTGGAGTCTATGCTAATGAAGTGGCGGCTGCGAGTTGCACTGGAAAAGGTGAGCAGATTCTAAGAATAACAATGGCCAGAATGGCAGTCTATCATGTGGAGCAGGGTCTGAATGTCAATGAGGCTGCTGAGAGAGTGATTTCGGAACTGCGCCAGAAGACGAGCGGAGAGGCTGGGCTGATCCTTGCTGATAGAAAAGGGAATGTTACAGTGAAGTTTGACACACCTCACATGCCTACTGCAATTCTAGCCTCAGATTCAGATGTACCATATTCCTCCATGATACCCAAGTGGCCTTAGTTCTTCTAGATTGAAAATTATTTGTAGACCGATGAGACTATTACCGATAGAGAGCTTGCAGTATCAACAGAATCTGTGGTGAAGAAATGCACCCAAATATAATCTCCTGGAGAGAGTTCAGCTTGCCAAATATCTTCAAAGCTTGTTAATGCCCATGAAGAAGAAAGTCTCAATGAATACTCACCTGATAGGAACATCAAAGTAGCATTTGTTGGGTCATGATTCATATCAAATGCCGTTAAATTCCCATTGAACACCATGAACACAAGCCAGAGGTTGTCCATTCCTTCGTATCCTTTAATCTCCATACGAACACGCAAATATGCATCTAAATTTCCATGTTCTGGAACACTAAATGGGATCCTG
>JAOUFI010000189.1 GCA_029858305.1 Candidatus Thorarchaeota archaeon | reverse complement strand
ATCATAGTTAATGAGGCGTTAATTCTGACAACGGTTCAGACTCTTCAGAAAGCGGGCGAGAGTGCAGTAAATCTACTGAGTCTTCGCAAAAACATGAGAGCTGTCCTAGCAATCTGGATTTTTGGATTATTCACGATAGTCGTATTGATGACGCTCTTCAACCAGCTTGAGCTAGACAAGTTCAGTGCAATCATGGGTGTACTAGGTGGATTCGTTGCATCCGTAGTCGCTTATTATTTTGCAGCAAGCAAAAATGAAACGACACCGTGAGGTACATCAACTGAATGACTCTATGGTTGTACCAAGCCATGTCACCTTGGCCATGATTCCCGGGCTTTGGAACGATGCAATATGTTCAAGTTGAAGCATTGAATGATTCTTTGATCTAAATTCCTCATCTCTTGAAACACAAGATTTCCTCAGAAGAATTCTACCTTTGTGGGTATGAAATGCTACTGTTTTGAGGAACGTACGACTACATTGTTCAGACGTGATTCATAAGTATTTTATTGGCTCGTGACACATCTAAAACTGAACGCTGGTTTGGAGAAACGTAAGTTGTCGAACTCAATTGAGATTAGAACAGAGAAGCTCTCTAAAAACTTTGGAAATATTCACGCTCTTGTAAATCTTGATCTAGAGGTGCAACGTGGTAGTACATTTGGATTTCTCGGTCCAAACGGAGCTGGCAAGACCACAACAGTTAGGATATTATCTGGATTGCTACGTCCAACAAGTGGGACGGCTACGGTTTGCAGTTATGATGTGAACACGCAGCGAGACCAAATCAAGGCTGTTACAGGTCTTCTGCCGGAGGCACCGGGTCTCTACTCAAAACTATCCGCTGTAGAGTTTCTTGAATTTGTGGGCGCACTCAATAACCTATCTGGAGAAACACTCCACACGCGAATAGACCAACTCATGTCATTGATGGGTCTCGAAAGCAGACAAAACGACCTATTGGAGTCTTTCAGCTCAGGCATGAAACAGAAGGTACTTGTTGCATCCACTTTGATCCATGAACCTCAACTCGTTTTTCTTGATGAGCCAACTTCTCGTCTTGACCCAGCAGCTAGTGCCCTTGTGAAAGAACTGATTCTTGTAATGGCAAAGGAGATTGAAACGACCTTCTTCATCTGCACTCATATGACGGACTTTGCAGAGGATGTGTGCGATATAATTGGCATCCTCAACGAGGGTGTTCTTACTACACTCGGCTCTCCTGAAGATATCGTACAGAAAATTGGGGCTAACGATTTGGAGGAAGCATACCTCAAGATTGTCGGAGGGGAGGTTGACAAATCCAAGCTTTTATCTTGGAGGGACTAGCCCATGCCTGGCAAGTGGTTCGCAATTGCCAAGGCTGAGTTTTTAGTACAGACCTCAAGACTCCGTCGGTGGCGAAAAGTAGCAAGCATTCTCATACTGGGTTTTGGAATAGTCTGGGCTCTCTGGATTGTACCAACGATAATGTCTGGTATTCTTGCGAGTTTAGGACCGGGCGTTGAGATGCTTCTTCAAGGTACTTTTCCTAGTCTAATGCGGTCAGTGATGCTGTTTCTATGGATTCTTGTTTTGATATATCCGATTTCCTACGCTCTGCAGGAGATACGAATTGGTCAATGGGAAATCATGTTGAGTAATAATGTGAGCACGCGCAGTATGATGTTCGGATTCTTCTTGGGCAAAGTACCAAGCTACGGACTATTCGTGCTCTTTATTGCCCCTATCATGCTAACTCCCTTTGCAATTGCCCTCAATGTTAGCCTAGTTGGTCAGGCTATCATGTATCTCACGGTGTTCTTCGTAGCACTAAGTACACTTTTCCTCTCAACTCTCATAACGACCGCAATTCAGGCTAAGTTGGGAGAGTCCTCAAGAGGAAACGATATTGCCAAGGCACTGGCAATGGTCGTTGCAATTGCAGTTCTTGTTCCAATGTACGGTCTCATGTACTTTGCCGATGCTTTATCTTCACTCCTTGGGATGGATATTTTCTTGCTCTTCCCATTTACCTGGGGTGCAGACATCATCTCATGGGCAATTATTTTTTTCAATGGTCTTGGAATCTCGGCCGGTGCGTTTTTAGCAATTTTGAAACTTGACGCGTTTACAGAACTATTGATTTTGAGTGTATTCACTGGTTTTATTGTGCTCCTTGCATTCAGAGCCGCAGACAGAATCTTCAATTTTGGAGCAGGCCCTAGAACTGAGAAGATTGTCACAATAATAGGTGAGAATGTCATACTCAGGAAAATTCGAAATCTCCTCCCGGGTCCTTTCGGAGTCATGGTTGTGACTTCCATCAAAGAGTTCAGCAGGAAGATGCAGAATGTATCTCGATTGGTATATGGAATGGTCCTTGCTGTGATTCTACCTGTGATACTGAGTGTTTCCATGCAATCCATCCCAGAAAATCCTCCAGAAGGTGTACAGGATCTTATCGTGATGATTATTAGCCTCATGCTGGGAA
>JAOUFI010000078.1 GCA_029858305.1 Candidatus Thorarchaeota archaeon | reverse complement strand
ACTAAGAACAAGAAAGTGGATGGAAGAAGCCACGACAATGAAGGGTGTCCCACCGTCAACTCAGAATATTTTGAGCCTCATAGTTAAACGATTAGCTCAGATAGAGAGCCTTTTACCAAAACTCTCTAACAAAGCAAAAGAGGCAGAGAGAACACCAACACATGAGATACTATCTCTTCTTGATTCTGGTCAAGAAGCTGGCCAAGCACAGTCAGGTACACTAGCTCAATCACAAAGCCCTGAAACTGAGCTTGTTCCACTAGTTGGAGAAGAGCCTGTCAAGACTGTTGAGCCTTATCGAAAGGTCGATGTTGAAGATGATCAGTTTGGTCTAATTGGTCAGACTCAACGTTTAATCCAGCAATATAGTCAACGATGCCATGTGCTTCTTCCGACCTTTTGGCTAGAGGTTCTGAGAGAAGTCCACAAGTATAGATCCGATTCGCCCTATATTGGCGATGCGATAGAACTGCCAGCACGTATTTTGGTGAAGATCACAAAAGGCCTCTTGACTGAGGCACCGGGAGCGAGGCTTTTGCAGGACCTGATGAAGAACCGCCAGCAGGAGAGTTACACAAGTGGGTCAGAGATGGAGCGTATCGAACGAGCTGTAGCTAAGTATTTTGCAGGTGTGGAAGGCGTCCTGAAAGAGAGTAAGGTGAATGTCAAAGAAAAAATACTCGAGGCTCAAACTGCTTTTGACGGATTTGGGTGGGGCGGACCAGAACTTGAAAAACGTTTGATCAAGAGATTAAATCAGGAGTGTGAGGAAGCTCTACATAATGCAGAATCAACTACTGATGAAGCTAGACAGATTATTTATGCTGAGGTGACGAAGATGCTGTGCAAACTTCAACACGCAATTCTTGCCGAACCTCGTCTACAAGAGATATTGGCTCAAATGAAACCCTAAGTTTCTAAATAGTGAATTCCGTCAGTTAGAAGACACAGCTCATATAAGGGATTAATGCCCATGCAACTAAGGTACAATGAGGGAGATTTATGATTGGCCTAAGAACAATGTTGAATCCAAAGGTCGCTGCAGTCGTTGGTGTGTCTACAACTAATCCATTTTCACCAGGCAATGTTATCTTTCGAAAACTAGCATTCGAAAATGGACTTAGAACTTATCCAATCAATCCAAAAGGAGGGCTTGTCGAAGGGGTAGAGGCCTATAAATCGATTGCAGAGGCTCCAAATGATATTGATCTTGTTGTTATCTCTGTGCCCGCTAATTATGTCGCAGGTGTCTTGAAGGAATGTGGTCAAAAGCGAATAAAGGCAGTAATCGTCGTTTCAGGTGGTTTCAGTGAAATCGGACATGAGGGGGCAAAACTGCAGGAAGAAATCGTAGATATAGCAAATCAATATGGCATCTCTATGGTTGGCCCAAACTGCATTGGTGTTTATGTCCCAGAGATGTTGGATACATTCTTCCTTCCCTCAGAGCGTGTTGCACGTCCAAGGAAAGGGCATGCGGTAATCATTGCTCAGAGTGGTGGTTGGCTTATAGAAAGACTTGAGGAGTTCGCAGATAGACGAGTAGGAATAGCCGCCGCAATTTCTATTGGTAATCAGGCTCAAACAAAGGTAACTGATTTCATTGAGTATTTCGGTCGTGACAACAATGTCAATGTAATCTTATGTTATATAGAAGGATTTGGAGAAGGTGAAGGGCTTGAATTTGTCAAAGCGTGTAAAAAGATTGTTACAAAGAAACCTGTCGTCGTACTCAAGGGCGGAGCGTCAGAAGCTGGACACCGAGCAACACAGAGTCATACATCATCTTTAGCTGGAGATCAGGCGGTTGCAGGAGCGGCTTTCAAACAGTTTGGTGTGATTCATGCAAAAGATGAAGATGAAGTAATGGCATATGCCAACATTTTCTCTTACACACCCAAGTATATGAAGAGCAATAGAATTGGAGCTCTTACTGTTAGTGGTGGACATGGAGTAATTGCAAGTGATGAAGCATCAGGCTATGGTCTCGAATTCCCAGCCTTTTCTGAAGAAGAACAACAAATGATGCGGGAGGTCATGACACCTGCATATCAAGGAATCGCGTCATTTCGAAATCCATGTGACCTCACAGGTAGTGCTTCAGACATTGACTATGAAAAGGTCTTGGACAAGATGCTTACCATAGATAGAATCGATGCAGGTCTCTTACTTCTATTACCCTATGCACCTGGTATCTCCTTGCAAATTGGTGCGAGGGTTGCTAATGTCTCCAAACAACATCCCAAAACCGTTGTAGCCTATGTACCAGACTTGGCCAAGTATGAGGTTATAACCAGAGGTTTTGAGCTAAACGGGATTGCCGTTGCAGATACCATTGAGGAGGCTGTGCAAATGTTAAACGGTATTAGACAGAGGACGAAATTTCTGCAGAGAATTGGTGTCTGCTAGTTACCACCTGCCACTTTCTTGTAGTCGATATCGAGAGAACGAAGAGCCTCAACTAGCCGACCTTTGATTATTAGTTGCTTTGTTGAGAAGTCTGCCACTTTCGAACATCCTGTTAGGTACATTGCTACTTTCAATCCTTCAAGCATTCGCTCAAGCTCTACAATCACATCAAGACGAGACCCAAAAGTTGCAGGGCGTAATAACGGATACGCGACCCCTGCAGCGATGGCACCTAGACTCAATGACTTCGCTATGTCAAGACCAGATCTGATTCCACCTGTTGCTATGACATCAAGCTCAGTAGAGTCAAGAACCATGATGATGCTCAAGGCAGTAGGGATGCCCCAATCCCAGTATTCGCTTCCTAATTGAGCTTTCACTTCATCATCATCCTTCAGTGCGCGGAAATATTCCACGCCAGCCCAACTTGTGCCGCCAACACCACCGACATCAACACCGTCAACTCCTATTTCTTCAAGACTGACAGCCACTTCTGATGATATACCTGCACCTGTTTCTTTCACAATAACAGGGACATCAACAGAATCGACAATCGAAGCAATGCTCTCAATGACACCTTCAGAATTGCAGTCACCCTCAGGTTGAATGGCTTCTTGCAAGGGATTTAGGTGAACTGCAAGAATGTCTGCTTCAATCATAGAAACAGCATCAGCGGCTAAACCTACATGTGTTGCTCCAATGTTAGCAATTACCGGTACGGAGGGGGCTTTCTCTCTGATAATTTTAAAAGTGTCAACTAGGGATGCATCTTCAATAGCGGCTCTTTGACTACCTACACCTATTGGCAGTCCGAGCTCCTCTGCAGCTGAAGCTAATCTTTCGTTTATTGATAATGTTCTAGGATGGCCTCCCGTCATGCCCGCAATGACAAGCGGAGCGCTGGCTCTAAGACCAAAAAAATTGGTTGAGAGATCAATCTTATTCTTGTCAATCTCGGGCAATGCATTATGAATGAAATCAATGTCTTCAAACATTGTTGACCGTCGACATTGTACATCCTCACTAAGGCATATCTCAATATGCTCGATTTTTCTGCGACGTGTCAGTGATGATTCAGATTCTTCGAAATCCGATTCATCGAGACCAATAGATTTATCGTAGACCATCCATTTACCTCCGAGCCTAACTCATGAGTAGGATAAAACACAGATAGCACTTGCGGTTTTGCTTGGGAGGAATAAATAACATTTGATATTTGCGTGATGCGAAGGCTTTATTCATCACATAACCGAACAATGGGCGAAGTGGCTGATATGGCTGATGAAGAAAAGTATCGTGTAGAAACCCCGGAAGAAGAGGAGCAGGTAGAAAAGAAGGGACTTTTTAGACCACTTCCAAAGCCTGAGCAAAAATACAAGATTGTTGAAGGTAAGCGGCCTCAACCAATCGTCAAACTTCTTGGAATATCGATGTACGAGAAGAATCGAGATATTGTCCTTCTTCTTTTAATGCCTTTACTCACAGCTTTGGTAGATACAACAATTTACTCCTTTGTATCAGTAAGCATTTGGGAAAACACAGCGACTTATTTGTTCTTCTTACCCGCGCTGGCTGCAATTCCTATTGGACTTGTTTTATCAGAAACAGGCCCAGCATTGATTGGAGGATTTCTCACTGCAATATTCTTCATGATTTTCTTTGTGATGTTCCTAACAACTCCAGCTCTCATGGTACCGGATCTTGGATTTTCTAACTTCCTTATCAGTGGTATAGCATTAACTGTAGGATACTTCATGTTCGTAGTTGTTGCTAGTCTCCTTGGTGTAGTTATCGGGACAATTTTGAGAGAGTTTTTCTAGAAAAATTATCTAATACCTCACCTGAAATGCATTAGAACTAACAGAGAAGGTTTCTACGGACATGGTAGATTTTATTAGGCGAATTCTTGACGCGACCTTCGCATGACACTGATTGGTGTTCTCATCAGTGGGCGAGGTACGAATCTTCAGGCGTTGATTGATGCTCAAAATCGTCAAGAGTTGCGCGGGAAAATTGTTGTTGTCATAAGCAACAAATCTAAAGCTCTTGGTATCGAACGAGCTCGTAAAGCTGGAATACCAGTTGAAATAATCACGAAGAAGATGTATCCTGTACGTAGCGATTTCGATAAACAGTTAGTCAAAATCCTCAAGCAAGCACGGGTGGACTTAATTGTCCTTGCAGGATTTATGCGTATATTGACTCAATATTTCATTAACGAATTTCATTCAAAAATAATAAATGTGCACCCATCTCTTCTGCCCGCTTTTAAAGGAGTGAGATCTCAGTGGCAGGCAATAGAACATGGTGTAAAAGTGTCAGGATGTTCAACACACTTTGTCACGGATAATATGGATGATGGCCCGATAATTCTTCAAAAAGCAATGCCAGTCCTCCCTGACGATACAGGCCAAACACTCGCTGAGAGACTTCTTCCTGAAGAACATAGATTACTCGTAAAATCAGTGAATCTATTCTGCGAAGGGAAATTGAGCATAGAGGGGAAACGAGTTATCATAAAGGAGTAGAGATTATAGATGTGCGGAGTAATTGGTATTCTAGGGTCCTATCCATTAAGAATGTCTAGGGAATTATTATTGCTTCTCGCTCATCGAGGACAAGACGCCGCAGGATTACTCTGGATAGAGGGAGATAGAGCAATTGATGGAAAGTCAATAGGAAGTCCGAGTCTTATTAGATTGCCAGATACTAGTTCAAACCAGATTCTTGGAAGTACTAGATATCCAACATCTGGAAAACGTGTGGCATCTGAAGAGGACTTGAACACGTTTGTTGGCCCATTTAAGGTAAATGCGATTACATTGACTCATAATGGTAATATCACAAATATGGCATCAGTCTCTGAAAAACAATTTGATTGCGATGGCGAATTCCTTGCCGAGAGACTTTCATTTCATCTTGAGAATAACTCTGGAGACCTTCCTGAAGCATTCCGCAAACTTGAAGCCGAGGTAGATGGATCTTATAGTTTAGCAGGATTCTATAATGGACTACTCTTCGCCTATAGGGATAGTCATGGATTCAAACCTCTTGTATTTGGCCGCTCAAGCGAGAGAACGATTGTTGCATCTGAAAGTACTGTACTAGATATGGGTGGTGTTCCCCTTGAACGAGACGTCTACCCGGGTGAACTACTGGTATTTGGCAATGGAGGGAAAATGGAGTCATACTCAATCTCTCAAAATGCAAACCACTCTCACTGTTTCTTTGAGTACGTGTACTTTGCACATCCAGCAGCTACAATCGAAAATCAGCTAGTATACGATGTACGATTCCGTTTAGGTCGTGCGTTGGCTCAGACTTTTAAGAAATTGCACTTGGATAAACCGGACTATGTGGTTCCAGTACCTGATACAAGTCGACCCGCTGCGCAAGCTATGGCAGAAACACTTGATGTCCCCATAAGGGAGATAATCCTAAAGAATCGGTATCTTGGCCGAACTTTCATCGTAAGAACTCAAGAAGAACGAGATGCGATGGCTCGTAGTAAGTACATCTATCTCGATGGAAAGATTCGTGGGAAAAATATTCTTGTCGTTGACGATAGCATTGTTAGAGGAACAACCGCAAAAATGATTGTAGCGGATCTGCGGAAGAGAGGTGCTGCTAAAGTGTATTTTGCAGTAACATGTCCTCCACAGGCACATCCTTGTTATTATGGAATTGATATATCGACGGATAGGGAATTGATTGCCTCTACTTCAAGCGTCAATTCAATTGCAGAATATATTGAAACTGATGCTTTAATCTATCAGGAAGAGCATACCCTCGAGAATTCAATTGGTATCAAAGACCTCTGCCTTGCTTGTCTCGATGGGGATTATCCAACTGAACATGCTCGTTCTATCCGAAAAGGAATACAGCAACAGGGCTCGAAACCAAACGAACGGGACTATGAGAGGGACTTCTCACAATGAAAATTGGCACATTAGCAAGTCATAGTGCGTTGAATATAATCTCAGGAGCTAAGGCAGAAGGATTTGATGCTGAGCTTTATTGCACACCAGATAGAGTTCCGTTTTACAGAGCATTCGGCCTTGGAGATTCTATTATCGAGATAAACACGTTCAATGAAATTTTTGAGAGAGATCTATCAGATGTAATAATCATACCTCATGGGTCATTTGTAGCTTACCTTGGTGCTGATAAGATTTTAAAATCTGATCTTCGAATATTTGGAAATAAGGAATTACTGCGTTGGGAAGAAGACAGAGCCCTAAAGTCTCAATTATTGACTGAAGCAGGTCTCAATGTCCCTGAGGAATTTAGTAACATTGATGAAATTGATTGCCCAGTTATTGTCAAGTCATATGGTGCAGCAGGAGGAGAGGGCTATTTCATTGCTGCAAATAGCCAAGAAATTGTAGGAAAACTTGATCCTGATAAGAAATATGCATTTCAGAAGTACATTGTCGGAACGAAAATCTTCACAACATACTTCAATTCATTATTTCACAATCGGCTTGAGGTTTTTGGAGCTGATATCAGATATGAAACCGATGCTGATGCAAATCTGAGATTCGATAACAATCCAACATTTGTTGTGATTGGTAACCTACCATTGGTACTTCGCGAGTCAACACTTGCTCAATATTATGAAATGGGTGTCGGATTCGTGGAAGCTTTCAAAAGACTGACAAATCAACAGCTGGTTGGACCATTTTGCTTAGAAACAATAATCGATAGAAACCAAACAATATATAGTTTCGAGTTCAGCGGCAGAATCGTTGCAGGAACCAATGTTTGGATGCCCTCATCGCCCTATTCATTTACTTTGTATGGAGAACAGATGTGGATGGGGAGACGAATCGCACGTGAGATTCGTGACTTGCTCGAACATCAAAAGCTGGATGAAGCAATAGGGTGATTTCTCATGCATGTCAATAAAAGAGAACGCAAAACTTACAAACCTGCTCAATACATATGCAGTATTGGGAAAGGTTTGAGTCTAGTTTTGGAGGTCTTTTGATGAAGCTCCCTACAATTGGAATGCTAGGTTCTCATAGCGCCGAAGAGATAGGAGTTTCTGCAAAATCAAATGGATTTCAAACAGTTATTGTTTGCGAAAAAGGACGCGATAGGCTATACTCTGTCTACAATAAACATCTCTATGATAATATCATTGTACTGGATAAATTCAGTGATATGATTCGAGATGAGATACAAACGCAACTCCAAGAGCTAGATACTCTTTGGATTCCAAATAGATCATTCTCTGTCTACATCGGGTATGACAAAATTGAACATGACTTTAGAATCCCTATTTATGGAAATCGAGACATCTTGAGGGTTGAAGAACGAGGCTTGTTCAAAGATCAGTATTGGCTCTTGAAAGAATCAGGAATTAGAACACCTGAGTCATTCACGCCAGATGCAATAGATAGATTGGCCATTATTAAAATACAGCAAAAGAATCGGCCACTAGAAAGAGCATTTTTCTATGCTCATTCACCAGAAGATTATGAAAAGACAAGTCAATCGATGATAAAGCAAGGACTGATCACCGAAGAAGATTTACAACAAGCAACGATTGAAGAGTTTGTCATTGCACCCAGATTCAATGCGAATTTTCAGGCGTACGCAATGAGTGACTTTTTTGGCTTCCTAGATTTAGTAGGATTTGAGGATAGAGTTCAAACAAGTCTTGGGGGTCTATTGAATTTGCCAGCTAGTGAACAATTGAAGATTGATGTTACAGTAGTAAACGAAGAGGTTGGGCATAAAGGAGTCACTATGAGAGAGAGTAAGAAACCTCTTGTATACCATGCAGCGGAGAAATTATTGGTTGGAGTGCAGAAACACTTCCCTCCGAAAATGATAGGACTTTTCTCTCTTCAGGGAGCATTAACTGAACAATCAGAGTTCATTGTCTTTGATTTGAGTCCTCGAGTGCCAGGTGCTCCTTGCATAGGTCCTACAAGTCCTGAGATGAGAAGACTTTCACTCAAGTTTGGAGCGACAATCCAATCTCCACTTGACTTATGCATGATTGATATAACCAAAGCAGTCGAACAAGATAGACTCGCTGAGGCAACCACTTAGCTATATGGATTACACAACAAGGAGACATGAAGATGAATTTGATATATGAAGGAAAAGCGAAACGGGTCTTTAAGGATCCCAACTCTAAAGACCGGGTCATCATAGAATTCAGTGACTCTGCGACTGCAGGAGATGGCGCGAAGAAGGATACATTTCCAGGGAAAGGAGCAATAGCTTGTGACATATCAGAGATTCTCTTTAGCTACTTGGAAGGAAAAGGTATTGATACTCATTATGTAAAGAGACTCAAGGGACCCCAACTGCTTTGCAAAAAGGTATCAATCTTTCCAGTGGAGGTTGTGTGCAGAAATATTGCCGCTGGATCTTTCTGTAAACGATATGGTATTGAAAGAGGAACTGTATTTGAAAAACCATTGGTCGAGTTCTTTTTGAAAGATGATAGTCTTCATGACCCCCTAATTACAATGGGCGCAATAACCAGAATTAAACTTGTCACTCGAGACATTATTCAATTTTTAATCAGAGTAACTCTTTCTGTGAATTATTACCTTAGTGAATTGTTAAAGCAACAGAATCTAACACTTGTTGATTTCAAGCTTGAGTTTGGAAAGACTGAAGACGAAACCATAGTTCTTGCAGATGAACTCTCTCCTGACTCAATGAGGATTTGGGATAGTAAATCAGTGTCTCTCGATAAAGATGTCTTTCGAGAGGAAAAAGGGGATCTCGTTTCTACATACAAGATGTTACTTGACACTCTGCGTGCAGCAAGCCCAGAAGACGTGGACATAGCGAAAGAAGTTGTTCAAGTGATTGTAGAACCTAAATCAGGTATTAAGAACCCACCAGGAGAGGTCACGAAAAAGGCTCTTGTGAGACTTGGCTTCGCAGAGGTTGATGATGTTAGAGTTGGTAAAGTGTTTAATATTGTATTGAAGAAACCTATCACAACGGAGATACTTAACCATCTGAATATCATGAATGTCAAGCTTCTTTCAAACCCGATCTCAGAGAAACATAAAGTGAGGCTTGAATAGTGGCAATCGCAGTTCTACGCTACCCGGGAACAAATAATGAGGAGGATGTTTTACGCGCACTCTCAGTCATTGAAGGAGCAGATCCATTTCTAGTTCCATCAAGAAAGGGATTAGCAGGTCTTGAGAAAGCAGATGGAATCTTTATCCCAGGGGGTTTTTCGTATGGTGATTATTTACGAGCAGGTGCTGTTGCCTCAGTAGAAACTATTACAGAGGGCGTGAGGGATCTCGCAGAGAATGGATTACCTGTGATTGGTATCTGCAATGGTTTTCAAATTTTGGCAGAGATGGGGCTTTTGCCAGGTGCATTACTTCCCAATGAATCGGCTCATTTCATTTGCAAATGGGTCTACTTGAAGGTCAATGGTAAGACTACTCTCTTTACTGAAGGACTTGAAGATGCTGTAATTCGATTGCCAATAGCTCATGCTGAAGGCAATTATTATTGCTCAGCTGAGGATCTTGAAACTATAAATGATGAGAATAGAATTCCATTTAGATACTGCAACGAAGCAGGTGAGATAAGTGACCTATCAAATCCGAATGGTTCTATTCAGAATATTGCTGGAGTCCTGAGCCAGAAAGGTAATGTTTTAGGCCTTATGCCTCACCCAGAAAGAGCTTCCAGGCAAATTCTAGGCTCCACAGATGGTTTACACATAATAGAGAATTTTGTGAGGGCAACCAAATGCTGACCAAGGAAGAACTTCAGTATGCAACTACGACTCTCGGAAGAGAACCAACAAAAGCCGAGCTTGGAATGCTTGATGTTCTATGGTCTGAACACTGCAGTTACAAGAGTAGCAAGAGATGGTTTCACCTTTTCAAAACCACTGGGGAGAATGTAGCTCTTGGCA
>JAOUFI010000077.1 GCA_029858305.1 Candidatus Thorarchaeota archaeon | reverse complement strand
CATAATACAGCTGGTCTTTCCTACGGCTCCATCACCCAGAGCAACCATCTTGAGAACATATTCAGGCCCATCATCTTCCACGTATTTTACTTCCTATTTCCTCGTCTATCTATAAAGTGAGATTTAACCGTTCTGGGAGATTTTCCATCCTTTGAATCTACTTAGCATCCATAGGGTAATAGGATGACGAAACGTGCCCCCTTTGAATAATCATTCTTGATACGGTCCTCGACCCATATTTTTCCATGATATATATCCACTATCTGTTTCACGAGCGTCAATCCAACACCTGAGATTCTTCGAATTCGCTCATCTAATCCAGAAAGGATATTTTCTTTCATCCGATCATCGATTCCTTCGCCCCAATCGGTGAAGTCCATTCTAAGGAACTCGCCATCCTCTATGAGATTGGTTTCTACTTCCAGAGTGACCTCATCTGTTAGAGTTGCCTTCACTCCATTATGAAGAATGTTGTAGAAGACATCTTGAAGAAACTCGTCAGCCATAATACAGTATTCTCCTGTGGAGATATTTGTAATTACTTTTATTTCTCGCATCGGGAAAGACTGTTTCAGTATCTCAATCGCTGCAGTTAATGACTGTGCTGGATCAGTCTTCTGGAGGACAACGTCGCCCTTATTTACTAGTGAGAACTTCTTTACATTCGCAATTAGTGATACACTTCGATTTACCTGCATAAGAGCATTCTCAGCTAAATTCCTAAGATTCAATGGCAAAGATGGATCTTGAAGCATAAGTTCTAAACTTCCCATGATGCCCTGATGCATATTATTCAAGTCATGTGACATAAGATCAGTAGCCCATTCCGCTCTAGCTCTAGCTTCATTGATTGCCTTCTCAGCCTCTATTTGTTCAGTTATGTCGAGTGAGAAGCCTCCAATCAAAGGTGGTTTTCCTTCCCGGAAAATAGGAAACTTATGACTACGAAATGTCCTAGTTTTTCCATCCCTTCCCCTCACTGCTTGAATTCTATCAATAGGTCCTCTCGCAAGGACCTTCTGATCCTCATCATCCAGGTCTTTTGCTATTCCTTCTCTGAAAAGATCAACATTTGTGAGATCTTGAAAATTAGAATTTGGTGCTTTACTCTTCATGAAATGATTTACAAAAAGCACTCGTGACTCATGATCCTTAATGAAGACAGGACCTGGCATATTGTCTGCAAAGGCAATGAATTGCTCTTGACTGACCTTTAAGTCCTCTTCTGCCTTTCTTCTTTCAAGTATTGTAGCGAACATGCCTGCAACAGTAGTAAAGAAAATTCTATCATCCTCTTCCAGCGTGCGAATTCCTCGCGAGGCAATATTCACAATGCCTTGAAGTGAATTGTCACCTCCGATTATTGGCCAGAAGATTAGGGTTCTGATTCCTAGCTCCTTTGCTCGTGACATCCTATCTTGCGGATCATTTAATTTCGATACATCTGGTACTACAAGAGGTTCCAAGGTTCGTGCAGTTCTAGATGCAAGAAGATTGGGATCGTCTTTTCGAATAGATTTCGTCGCACTACTGGTTTCAATATTGACTGATGCTATTAGATCAAGGGTTTGCCCCTCTTCATGGAATAATCTTATTGTTCCGAGATCAAAACCGAGGGTTTCAATTAATCCTTCGAGCAATTGCTGGCATACTTTTGAGATGTCTTCTGTGCTGAGTGCGGCTTCAGCTATTATGCTGTAGGCCTTTCTCTCTCTAGCGACTGTTTCCCTTGACAGCTCATCAGCAGTAACATCAACGCCATATGTCATCACGTAGTTCTTACCAGAAACATTCAATGAATGGGCTGTTATCTCTAGAACACGTTTCACACCATCTCTATTAACGAACTTTAAACGCTCTTTATCTCTCTTCTTCTTGCCCTGAGAGAGCTGCATGAAACGTTTCAGTGCATCTTCCCGTTCGGCAGAATTCAAGACACTCGCCAAAAGAGCAACATCTTTTCCTATTGCTGTTTCTGGAGTGATTCCCAAGTTTTCAGTGATGCTCTTATTCGCATAGATGATAATTCCATCATTTATGACAAGGACTCCTTGTGGAGATGCATCAAAAAACATCTTTAGCATCGAAATGTCAAGTTCTTGCTCAAATGCATTTCTTTTTTCCTTTGTCATTTCTTGCATCACTTATGTCTCATTTTTAATATTGTACATATCATCTCATTAAGTTGTAAATATATGTTTGATGACCTGTACCCAATATTTCCTATAGAACACATAGCTGATTCGCACAAATGGCTCTATCTTTGACATAATTTGATAAAGAAAGTTGCTCCTATACCGATGTACAGAAGTATGCATCACTGCTCTTTTTTGCACAATATTTATATTATGGTCGAATTTTGCTTATTGAACCGTTTCTGGGTGTTGAAGCATGACGCGAGTGTGTCTTGGCCAATGGCACAAGGGCCTCATCTGGCCCGTTTAGCTTTTATACCGCACACTGCACTTTGTTATCACAGCACCTCTTCTTTTCTGATGCAACTCGATCCATGTTCTCCTCCTAGTAGGTTCATGGTTTGCGATTCATTTTCATTTGATTTTCAGATAAGATGCTGTGTTACAGAAATGGCGAGTAAAAGGAGTTTAACAATTTGAATCGATCCAAAACAAGAATACTCTTAGACATAGAAGAAACGCCTACTCACTATGTGAACATACTGCCACACTTGGATAATCCACTTCCTCCACCATTGAATCCCGCAACAGAGGAACCTATTGGACCAGAAGCATTACTTGCTTTGTTTCCAGAGGAATGCGTAAAACAAGAGGTGGCACAAGAAAAACGGATTAAAATGCCTGAGGAAGTGAGAGAAATTCTCATTCGATCAGGACGACCAACACCTCTTCAACGGGCTGTGGGTCTTGAACAGAAACTCAAAACTCCATGCCGCATCTACTTCAAAAGAGAAGATGTTTCCCCTACTGGAAGTCATAAGTTAAACACAGCTATCGCTCAGGCGTATTATGCTCAGAGGGAGGGGATCGAAAGACTTGCTACTGAAACAGGAGCAGGGCAATGGGGAAGTGCAGTTGCACTTGCTTGTTCCTATTTTGGAATGGAAGCTATGATCTACATGGTGCGAATAAGCTATCAGCAGAAACAATATCGTGGCATGTTGATGAGAACATATGGTGCAGAGATAGTTCCAAGTCCTTCTGATAGAACAGAGTTTGGTCGCAAAATCAATCGAGAACAGCCTGATCATCCAGGCACTCTTGGAATCGCAATTAGTGAGGCTCTAGAGGACACTCTCAGTAATGCCAACACAAAGTACACATTAGGATCAGTACTGAACTTTGTACTCCTTCACCAGACAGTTATTGGTCAAGAAACTATGGCTCAATTAGCCTCTATTGAAGAAACACCTGATGTCATGATCGGGTGCGTGGGTGGCGGGAGCAACTTTGCTGGGATGACATATCCATTCTTAGCTGAGAGTCGGTTTCGAGATTGTGAATATATTGCCGTGGAACCAGAGGCATGCCCATCTCTTTCAAAGGGTCAATACAAGTATGATTTTGGGGACACTGCTGGTATGACACCGAAGCTCAAAATGCACACACTTGGAGCGGATTTTGTCCCGCCAAAAATTCATGCAGGAGGTCTCAGATATCATGGTGTAGCCCCTACAATCAGTGCCCTAGCTGAAGAAGGACGAATCAAGCCGTGCGCATTTAATCAAATTGAAGTTCTGGAAGCAGGTGCGCTATTTGCAAAGACTGAGGGTATTATCCCTGCTCCTGAGTCGGCACATGCGATTAAAGCTACAATCGATATTGCACTTGAAGCAAAGAAGAGGAATGAGGAACGCGTTATAGTGTTCAATCTCTCCGGTCACGGACACTTTGACATGTCCGCATACAGCGCTCTTTTGGATGGGACTCTAAACTCAGTGTCCTCATGAGTGTGTAATATTATGGTTCATTTTCGTTTTCTCGCCGCTGCACCTGCAGCGGTTTTTTTTTAATTCATTCTCGTTGAGAAAGTCTGATTGCATTTGAAAGAGCTCTTGCAGCCCTCTGTGGACTTGCAAAGAATGGGATACCCCCTTTTTCTAGGATTTCATAACCTGGAGGTTTACGGGTATTGGGTGAGGTTAATACACTTACAACCGGTTTATCACACTCTCGAGTTATCTCCACTATTTCCTTCGCCGGCATACCTCCTCCGATGCTCTCTTGATAGTTAGGGGAGAAGACGATAACAACAGCATTGTATTGATTTTCATGCAAAACAAGTCGAAAAGCGTCTGCAAAGATTCTTGGATTCGCCCAACCAGTTGCTAGTAAATCAATAGGATTCTTAATTGGAAACTCTAAGGGCATTCTGAGACTTTCTTGTATCAACTTGGCAGTTCGTTCAGTCGGGACTGGTAACTTTACTCCGTTCTCTTCGAGTGTTTGTGCCACAATGAGTGCAATACCGAGAGTATGTGTTAGGATTGCCACGTTGTTTCCAGAGGGTAGGTTTTTGCATGTCGATATTACATATCCTAAATCTATCATATCCTCCACTCCAGACACCTCAATACCTCCAGATTGCTTTATTGCAGCGCTGTATAGTTCTGCATTTCCTGCAAGACTACCAGTGTGACTCAGAGCAGCATCTCGAGAAGCTGGTGTCTTTCCAACTTTGTAAACAATCACCGGTTTCTCCGGCGTTGTTCTTGCTATCTCATTTGTCATCTCTCGACCATACTCTGTCCCTTCAATAAACAAACATATGACTTCAGTAAGTGGATCATGACGTAAGTAACGCACCATATCATGAAAATCAATATTTACTCTATTACCAACACTTGCGAACTTAGAAACACCAAGTCCGATATCAGAAGCACGGTATAGCATCAGACCTGTGACTCCTCCGCTTTGACTTACCATCGCAACTGAACCAGCTTTCAATGGAGTTGGGTGTGGAAAAAAAGTAGCATTAAGATTAATTGCAGGATTGCCTGCTCCAAGACAGTTTGGTCCAATTACAGCGATATGTGCATCTTCTACAAGCTCTCTTACACGGATTTGATGCTCTAATCCAATAGTTCCTAGTTCCTTAAAACCTGCTGAGAAAATGATTGCTCCTCCTACGGTACTTCTAGCACAGTCTTCCAAAGCTGGCAAAACATGTTGTGGTCCAACTGCAAGAATTGCCAGGTCTATAGGAGATCCTATCGATTCTACAGTTGGGAAACATTTCTGACCTTGAATAGATTTGATTCTTGGATTTACAGGTACAACACTGCCTTCAAATGTACGCAGTGCTAGTAACGAAAGAGCTCCAAGTTTGTCTGGCTTGTCTGAAGCACCTACCACTGCAATCGAGTCTGGATTAAAGAGTCTGTCAAGTGAATCATTTTTCCAACTCATAGCCCATTCACCCTATTATTTGGCTTTCTTAAGAGTACTTTTCACACTGTTAATGATATGTCCATAAATCTCCTTTTTAGCCTCTTCATAGCTTTCCATTTCAATGATGGGTACCTTTTTTTGTAACGCTTGAGATATCAAGTATTCCTGAATTTTTCGTGTAGCTTCGAATTCTTGAGTTCTGACTGATAGATTATTCGACACAGTTCTTAATTTAGCCGCTCTCTGCTTGCTCAGGAACATTGATCTATGAGTGTTTAAAGTTGGATTGATGACGATTTCGAGGACGTTTGTGTTAATGCCCTTGAGTATTCCGGGCCGAAGGTGAACTCCCTCAAAAACTGAAATCGCTCCTTCTTCATTAACTCGTTTAGCTAAATCTTGAATATGTGACTTTAACATCTCCGACTGGGCGATGTAGCCTCGAACTATTGGATCAAGTGATGAATCACCTGACTGTTTATGCTTGTAAGCTTGATAGGTATGACAAAACAACTCTGGATGACTCTGTCTGTCATAAACTCCTCTTAGGACCTGTCGAATGGTATCAGTACTTATGAACCGAGTAGCTGCAAGATCTTGGACTAGCTCTATCGCTAGCATTGATTTGCCAGTTGCTGACGCGCCTTCAAGTGCAAGAATAAGTGATGGAGTCGAGTTTGTTTTCCCGCGAAACTGTTCATAAGTAGTCAATAACCTGAAATTGTCTCGGATCTTTCTGGAGTGTTTTTCGAGCAAGCCTTCAATAGATCTGATAAGGTCATCCTCAGTCCAAGTATCTGGTGTTGATGTTTCCAGCAGAGAACCTTCAATGATGCTAGATGTTTCTTGGTCAGTAAGACCACTGAGTCTTAGGCGTCCTTTTACAATGGCAATAGGATATGGCGTTTCATCCTCTCGAAACCTCAATCTCATGTTTATAGCACCCTACACTCAGTGCTATACTTATTCAACCTCAAAAGGACTTCCGTGAAGTGTATCTTCGTGCCTCGCGGCCGGATGAGCCATTTAGAGTTCGACTAGTGATCGAACGAGAAGTACGACGTCTTGGTTTCCAAATAAAGGGTCGACTCATATCGATGTTGTCATTCATAGGCCCAATTGATGTGCTTGATTTTCTGATTGCACCATTTCTTCCTTTTGAAAGACTCATGCACTCATCATGGAGAGTAACATATCCATTCAGAAGGTAAAAGTCATCATCGTTGTCTAACAGGTCAATATCGTCATTCCAAAGAACCAGATTGATTCTAGCTGTTGAATCTGCAATTTCAAAAGTAGCGATTTTGTGTTTTCTGCCTGAAGATTTGGAAGTCACCTGTCTTGTGGCTCCTCTTTTGAATATTCTGAATTTTACATTTACTCCTTGAGAATCGGGTGTCAGATGAATGATATTAGTCCAGCCTATCTCAGATTCGTACTCAAGCGCATCCTTCAATTGTTTCATCTGACACACAGCTTCCAGACTTGCATCTGAACGAGTGTTAATGAACTCCTATCAATTATTCATTGATGAATTTCTTTCAAAGCCAACTGAAGTTGATCGAGTCCTTTGACAAGCTCCTCGTGCTCACCACCAAAACCTATTCGGAGATGCCCATCAAGTTCCATGCGCGAACCAGGGACTGTAAAAGTGCGATATTTTGTCACCAACAGCGTACAGAGCGCATCAGTACTTCCCCCGCGTGTAAGACGTGGTGCTCCAACTACTCCGCTTTTTGGCTCAATCCATTCTAGCCACTCTTGATTGTCCATCCATCCTTTAAGAATCTTGAAGTTGGACAGCATAGACTTGCGCAAACCTCTAAGTAGCGGCTCTTTCTTTTTCAAAACTGCTAATGCTATTGCTTCACCCAAGGATGAATTACAGATTGTCACTTGTTCACGCACAGCTCGAATCGCTTCAATGATTGGTGTATCTGCAACCACCCAACCAATACGAATCCCTGGAAGTCCCCAAGTTTTTGACATACTTGTTAGGCTAATTGCATTAGAGCTCATAGTCGCGGCTAGTGGTGGAGGACTATCAAACATCATGTCCCTGTAGGTCTCATCAACCATTAGATATGCTCCAACATTCTCTGCGATCTCAATTGCTTCTTTCAATTCACTCTCGGTTATTACAGAGCCAGTAGGATTATTGGGATGAGTCAGGGTGATCAATTTGGTGTTTGGCTTGACAAGTTTTCGAAGCTTGTCCATATCTGGTCTAAACTCATTATCCCAAGTCAATTTGAATAACGTGAGGTTTCTCTCAAGAGACCTAGGTATTTGATATAAAGAAGGATATGTAGGATGTTCAACGATTAGATGATCCTTTGTGCCAACAAGATGCCCGATGACAGCAAAGTTACCTTCACTTGCACCTGTAGTTACAGCAACGTTTTCGTGAGTCATTCCTCTATATTGTTTAGCTATCTCCTTTCTGAGATTTGGATTTCCTAGATGATATCCATAGCGCAATTCAACTTCATTGAGGTCAATTCCTAGTTCCTTCACTGAATGGAACTTCATTCCACTTTCGCCTATATCATAATCGACCTCAAACTGATATTCATCGAACCATATTTCTAAGGGCATTCGTGTAAAGACCATATGGCAAGCACCTCTTTTGGACTCGTGTGTCAAGTAGGATAAATAGGTTCGTGAATGACCCATCCCATTGCTTGCCAAATCATCTAAACACACTATTGATAAGGTGTCTAGCTTATTGCTTTTTGAGTTTATAATGTGGGGAATCAGATATGACACTTCGAATTTTAATTGTCGACGATGAACAAGCAATTCATGAAGTGATGAATGCATATTTGAAGAAGTTCCTCGATGATTTTGAAATTATCACTGCTGCAAATGGTCAAGATGCAGTTTCCATAGCAGAAGATTGCATCAGACAAGGCCATCCACCAGATTTTGTACTGATGGACATGAAAATGCCTGAGATGGGTGGTCTAGAATGCACACGAGTGCTCACAAAACTGGGAATAGGTAATATTCATCTTCTCACTGCGTATTTTGACAAAGATTCAATGAGCCAAGCAGTAGAAGTAGGTGCAAAGGGTGTTTTGAAAAAAAGTGAAGGATTTGACGCCATTGCAAAGAAAGTAGCAGATATGGTGCGCGGCACAAGAGAGCCTACGCCTGCTTCTCATCCTACATAGAGCAACAAAATCCTTTTCAGTTGTAAATAATTACGCAGTTGTCTAAGTGTTCTCTCAGGAGATGAAAAAGGAAAATGCGTCGCTCACCATCAAAAATTGCTTTCTTCGGATTCATGACACTATTATTCATGATATTGATTGGCGGATCTACTCTGACAACAACAAGTGCTCTACCACCTGTAAACCCCGAAGAATTTCTTCACGATGATACACTCTATGTGTATACTGCCTTAGATGGACAGAATGTCATCGATGCAGATAGCCAGGCAGCTCCTTTAGTGCTCAATATGGATGGGCCAATGTTACTGACACTACAGATCAATGTATCAAGTACGCAAGACCTCAATATTAGTGGAACAATCATGTTCTACTATCAAAGCATAGCAATATTCCCCATTACAATCATTGAACCTGTGACGAACTCGACCTGGATCTGGGTGGATCATACTGCTTCTGTCCCCGTTGTTAATGCGTACATCGATTTTGCGTCTCTATTCAACTATGGTCCTCTCAAATTAATCACTGGAATTTTGCAAGCTACTGTAGACTTCAAGTATTATATAGAAGGAGATTCTACGCAACATGTCCTAAGTAGCGAGCCATTATACTTTAGCATCCCTGTTGCACCAATTGATATTATCACATCTGTAACGGGTATTTCAACCGGTATTGCGACAGTCGGTGTAGTTTATGGAGTCGGTAATGGATTCATGAGTCTGTTCGATGGTTTGAAGACGGCGTACAAACTGCGTGGGATCCATAAGAAAGCTTCTGAGCTAAAGTCCCTTCCTAATTTGACTGTCATTGGTGCACTTCCACTTCTTTTCTCAATGCTAGCTGGAATGACAAAGTTTGGTAAGAAAAAGAAGAGTGATGACGATACCGCGCGCGAGGACAGTGGTGTAAGCGAGTATATCATCAGACAACGTTTACGAGAAACTGCTCCCGACGCATGGCAAGTTGATAAGTGTCCCAAGTGCCGGAGAGATTGGAACAAAAAACTCGACATGTGCAAGAAATGTAATTTTACGCAAGATGATGCGCGAGTTCACTATGCAGATCTTCTAGCATCCAAGGTGCCAATTGCTCTAAAGGTGATGGGCAACAAAAAGTCTGCAAGTATCCGTACTCTCGCAAAGAAGACGAAGTCGACTGACTATAATGCTGGAGTCATTGCTGCAGCAATGGTTGATACAAATGTCACTGAGATTGTTAAAGTTGGTACTCCTCTTCGTTCCTTTGTGATGAATATTGCAGGTCTTGCTTTTCTCGTCATAACTTGGCAGCAGTTGCTTGGCGATAGTGCCAGTTCGCTTCAGACAACAATCACTGTCATTGGAGCAGCCATGTCTCTTGCAGTAATAATAGCGCTCTATGTCAGTCGAAAGACTCAGATTAAGAAGTTCGAGGCTGATATGACCGACGGTAAGAAATGGATGCCTACTGAAGAAGAAGCCAAAGCTGAACAAGCTGCTGAAGACACTACAGAACAAGGCATAGAAGAACAGAGTGAAGATGTTTTTGAAGATATCATGGAGAAAAGTGAGGAATCAGAGGAACTCGAATCACAGTCCGAATTTGACGAAAAAAACAGTGAAGATAATATATCTGAGGAATAGGTCTGACCTTGCTTTAGGGCAGGAAAAATGGGGCGGAATTACTTACCACACTTAATGTTTCATTAAGCCTTATGAGCCGCTCTATGCATAGCCCAGAGAAGGAATCCTTTTAGCATTTCTCAGAAATGGTCGGTCGATCCTTTTATTGGGTCTATGCTTTGCTGTTAGTAGAACCAATAGTCTAAATATGATGAGACTGTAGGTGAGAATTCAGATACATAGAGGTCCTCATCATGGTTGAGAGTATAGCAATAATTGGGTGCGGAGCGGCTGGTGCAACCGCTGCATTGCAGGCTCGAAAATTCAATCGAAAAGTTGCAATTTCACTCTTTAACACTGAACAGTATTCTCAGTATTCTCGTTGTGGTCTGCCTTATACTATCTCTGGAAAAGTCAAATCCTTTGATGATCTCGTTCTGATGCCA
>JAOUFI010000015.1 GCA_029858305.1 Candidatus Thorarchaeota archaeon | reverse complement strand
GTAGATTTTCAATCCATACAAGTTACCAACACGAGCACGTTCCTCGATGCGAATATCTTTGCCGTACAATGAGTCAGTTCTTGCGCGCTCCCGGATGAGAATTTCCCCTGACTCAACGAAACCTCTGACCTCTGCTCTTTTCCCAATTCGAAATCCATCAGTGGCTTTAATGTAAGTTGCAGAAATTTCTCCGCCAACGATGATTCTGAAAGTATCAATTCTACCTTCAACTCTAACAGTGCCTCCAACTTTGATTTTGTCATCACAGCGAAGGTTTCCATCGACTGCCACCGTTCCACCAACATTGAGGCCTTGAGTTAATGCGAGGTCACCATCTGTTTTTACTGTACCACCAACATCAATTGAATCACCACTTGCATTGCCACCAATCTTCACCGTGCCGCCAACATCGATTTCGCCAAACTCGAGATTTCCTTCTGCCTTGAATGTTCCGCCAATATCGACATTCCGCACCTTAGAGTCCGGACCAACACTTGCAGAGCCACCGACATCAAGATCATCAATCTCAATAGCTTCTTCAGCTTTGAAACTTCCACCTACTGATACTTTCTTGATGAATCCTCTAGCAGCCTTTCCTGAGCCCCCTGCATCTAGTTCGTCAGCTTCAATTTTGCCATGAACAGCTACAGAGCCTCCTCCTGCAATTCTCTCAACTTTACAGAGTCCATCTATCTTGACTGAACCACCACCTGTCAGTCTCTGCGCCTCGGCATCGCCCTCAACCTTGATTGAGCCGCCAGCTTTTGCAGCTGTGCATTTCAGATTGCCTCCAACGCTCAGAGAAGCACCTACCTCTATGTCGCGCGCCTCTAGATTATTTTCTACCTCAATAGAACCTTTTCTTGCATCAACTGATTTGGTGGCGTAGAGACTTCCTTGAACGACCACTCTGTCTCGGGTCCTCAATTCGAGTCTTTCACATCGAAGGTTTCCTTCTATGGAGAGCTCCTCAAACACAATTAATGCGCCGCCAATAACAATTTCGTTGCCCTGTTGCGGCCTGAGAGTCCCACAGCTACGAATCACGACGTCTCCCTCAGTGGAGTCGAATTCGACTACGCTCTCATTTTGAAATTCTAAATTTCTGCTCATTCAGCCTTCACCTAGTGATATTTCCTAACCAAGTTCTCTCAAATTTCATATATAAGACAAAGTCACAAAATGAAGTCACAAATTGTTACTAGCTGATTTTCGTTATTCAGCATACTCACATCCCTATGATAGGTTCTGGGATTGGTATTCCCACAAGTCCTGCCAGTCTCTTGTAGAGCTCAAGATACTGATGACCTCTTACTGTGACCTTATAGACACGCATTCCTTCATCGTCGTCTTCCTCAAGCAAACCTCGTTCGCAAAGTTCACCGATCGACTCTTTGGCTCTATCTACTGGCATATTTGTTGACCTTGCGGCTCTAGTAAGAGGACAATAACCCCAGATATACACCACACGAAGTAGTTCTGCATAGATATCGTACCGTGTTCGTTTCTGGAGGTCCTTTTTACTACGCTTCGTTGGTTCCTTGAATTCAAAGTCATCATCTGACATCTAAAACGACCACTAACCCAAGTGTTTCATGAAGATTAAAGTCTACTGACAGAGGTCATAAAGAGGTATTCAGCTATCCAGCAGTAACTCTTATGTCTAGCAAGAAAGTGCTGTAGCATTGGTCTTGAGTGACATTGATACACTGTCTGTATATAGTAACAAGTGATGGTGAATCCCTCTACGGTAAGTCCTTTGAGGAAGATAGTCGTATCGATACAAAGACACTCCCTGCATTCGTTCGGAATAGTGTTGTTTTGTTTCATTCTCGCTCTAGTACATCTTCAGAACGTGTCTATACTCTAGAATATGAGGAGAGTGTATGGGCATACGCATTCTTTCAATCTTTAGTACTAGTGGCTCGCACTTCGCAGGGACAGCACATATCTCCTATGAAGAACATGATGCTAGCTCTGGGTCGAAGTTTGATGAGCCAATATGGCGATACGATACGCTCTTGGACCGGAAGTATGTCTGAGATTATTGACCTCGACAGTCTTATCGATGATTACATTTCAGTGAGTTTCACAAATCCAAGCGAGTCTCTATTGGATGCAATCAGTCAGCTTCTTGATTCTGCCATGGAGCGTCAAGAGATTTCTTTTGTAGGCGTGTTTGACTCAAGTGGTAAGATGTTGAGAGGAAACTTTCCAGAATCTCATTTGTTCCGCCTTGAGGTTGAAATCTCTCGAGGTGCAATCAAGCCAGTAATGGATATTGTTCCCACAAGTGTCAGTTCTGGTGAGCACAAAGTGCAAATGTTTCAAGTCAAAACGCTGACTATCGCTGTAGCTGCTGATCCATTAGAGAGCGACATGCATGCGGTTTCTATGGTCGGTGAATTAGCCTATTCTCTGAATGAACTACTATCGGGCTAGTGTGACGAAAGACAAAAGTAGCTCATGAGTGGCTTAACTCACACTCTTGGAGTGTTCTATTGATGTTCATTGTTGGCATTTCTGGATCCCCAAAACATGAGAAGTCGAATACCCGATATCTTCTCACAAAAGCTATAGACGCCGCAAAAGATGAATTGTCTGGACTAGCTGAGCCTATTGAAACAGTGATTCTGAATATCAGCGAATTTGACATACGGCATTGTACGGGATGTGATTCTTGCGTAAGAAAATTGCCATGCCCTCAGAGTGAGCAAGATGATATGCCCAAACTCGAAGAAAAGCTACGTTTGGCTGATGGAATAATCATTGCTGCACCTTCCTATTTCACTTCGGTACCTGGAGTATTGAAGGACTTCATAGATAGGTCTCGAGCTATGAAGATGCTTGATCATCAACTGAAGAATACGGTCTTTGGCGCAATTACATATGCAGGACTTAGATACGGTGGCCAAGAACATATAGTTGATGCCTTGAATCGCTATGCACTTGGACAAGGTATGATTGTCGTTGGTGCAGTTGGGAGTCCAGTTAAGCATGGCACATTTGGCTCTGGTAGTCTTCAAACCGATGAAGGAAAGTGGCGATCTGCCTCCGAGGATGTCTTGGCTGTGCAGGGCAGCGTACTTCTTGGTAAGCGAGTAGCTAATGTGGCACTCTTGATCAAATCTTCTGGGGGACGAAAATGAACCTAACAGCTCCTGGGCTAGTTCAAGTATATACTGGAAATGGAAAGGGAAAAACCACCTGTGCTCTTGGTGCGGGTTTCAGAGCTGCAGGACATGGTTTACAGGTGTTAGTAATCTCTTTTATGAAAGCAAAGATAGCTATTCGCGGTGATAAGGAAGACATCAACTATGGTGAGTTTCGTTCAGCAGAAATGATTCCTAATTTCACAATTTTCCCAATGGGACGAGAAACCTTTGTGGATAAGGAGAATCCCGACCCAATAGATATTCAAATGGCTCAAGATGGTCTCAAGATGGCTCAAGAAGCCCTTCAGGAACACAAATGTGATCTTCTAATTCTCGATGAGATTAATGTTGCAGTTGAGTGGAATCTCATCTCTCTTGAAGACCAGCTTCAGCTCATCAGCAATAAACCAGTTGATATTGAATTAATAATGACCGGGCGGTATGCTCGACAAGAGGTCATTGATGCTGCGGATCTTGTAACAGAGATGAGAGAAATCAAGCATTATTTCTCAGCACAGAAGACCTTGGCTAGAAAAGGCTTTGAATTCTAGAAAGACATGAAAGGCCCCAAATCGAACAGTTAATATCTAGTACGTGTTCGGGGTCGTGTATCAGTACGGAGGAGCTCGCAATGGGTACCGAGAGGAATTTGGACGATATTAAGAAAAACTATCGCAAATGGGAGAAAGAAACGATTCATCCTCATAGAGAGAAACATGGTGATCGTCGTAAGGAGTTTGTCACGACATCCAGCAGGCCTGTCAAGATTCTCTATACCCCTCTCGATATACCGAAATTTGATTATCTACGGGACTTAGGTTTTCCAAGTGAGTATCCTTTCACCAGAGGTGTTCAACCCACCATGTACCGTGGTCAGCTATGGACCATGCGTCAATTTGCAGGAATGGGAACGGCAGAAGAGTCGAATGCTCGGTACAAGTTTCTGTTGGCTAACGGAAATACTGGGATTAGTGTTGCTTTTCATCTGCCAACAATCTTTGCCCGTGAGTCAGACCATCCCTTCTCATTGGGAGAGGTAGGAAAGCTTGGTGTTGCGATTGACACTCTTCGGGATATGGAGCTACTCTTTGCGGGCATTCCACTTGATGAGGTAACTACCTCCATGACAATCAACGCCCCCGCATCAATACTGCTAGCAATGTATATGGTTGCGGCAGCAAAGCAGGGTGTGTCATCAGATAAAATTGGAGGTACGATTCAGAATGATATTTTAAAGGAGTATATGGCGCAGAAGTCATGGATTCTGGCTCCCAAACCATCGCTCCGAATTATCGGGGATATCATGGAATACTCGACCGAACACATTCCACGATGGAATACGATTTCAATCTCAGGTTATCATATTCGAGAGGCAGGTTCTACAGCTGCTCAAGAATTAGCCTTCACACTTCTCAATGGGATGGAGTACGTGAAGGTCGGCATTCAACACGGACTTGATGTTGATGCCTTCGCTCCGCGCCTATCGTTCTTCTTTAATGCTCACAATGACATCTTCGAAGAGGTAGCAAAGTATCGTGCTGCACGGCGGATTTGGGCTCGAGAAATGAAGGAGACCTTTGGAGCGAAAAAAGACCGTTCTCTCTGGATGCGGTTCCATACTCAGACTGCTGGATGTTCGCTCACTGCACAGCAACCAAAGGTCAATGTTGTGAGGACTGCATATCAGGCTCTCGCAGCAGTCCTAGGTGGCACTCAATCATTGCACACAAATAGCATGGATGAAGCATTATGTCTCCCAACGGAGGATGCAGTTCGAATTGCTCTAAGAACTCAACAGGTACTTGCTCATGAGAGTGGAGCAGCCAATACAATAGACCCTCTTGCTGGCTCATACTATGTAGAAACTCTCACCAATGATATGGAAGAAGAAGCATACAAGTACTTCGAACAGGTTGATGCGCTGGGTGGCGTAATAGCGGCCATTGAGAAGGGATTTTTCCAGCGGGAAATTGCTGAAGCCTCATATCGTTATCAACGAGAGGTAGAGAGCGGAGACCGTATCATCGTGGGTGTGAATGAATACATTCTCGAGGGCGAAGAAATCACCATACCTGTTCTCAAGATTGATCCTGAAGTGGAGCGGAAACAAATTGAGCGTCTTCACAAGACAAAGCGAGATCGCGACAATAGAAAGGTACAGGAGGCTCTGGATGGCCTCAGGAAGGCTTCTGAAGGGACAGAGAATGTCATGCCTCATATTGTCAAGTGTGTCAAGGAGTATGCCTCCATTGGCGAAATCTTTGATATCTGGCGAGAGCTATGGGGTGAGTGGGAGGAACCAAAGATTTTCTAGTATGCTAAATTAGCAAGGTTTCAAACATAGCAACGAATAAATTGACACAGAATGGTTTTGACTCATTACCTGAGTTTATACAAAACCTGAATGAACCTTTTCGTGGACGATCTTGCTAGTAAAAGCTGTTTCTGCTTGAGTGAGTCAAGTTATATTTGCCAGTTGTTTACTCCTACATGATTGGACCATGAGATGCTTAGAAAATAAGATTCACCGTATGAAAATACGGCAGATCATCGTGATTCTTATCCTTTGTATACTACTTACGACAGCACTGACTTCTTCTGAGTACATGGTGAGTGCCGAGAACATAGCGGAGCCCACTTCCGGGGATTACTGGCCTACTTTAGGCTGGAGGAATTCAACTCCCGAGGAACAGGGTATGAGTTCAATTAGATTGCAAGAAATGGTCAATCATATTGTCAGCTCTGATTTGGATGTCCACTCTGTGATTGTCATTCGTCATGGATACGTAGTTCTCGAGGAATATCCCAATCCATACCAAGGTCAGTCGCGTACAATGTCATCTCAAGGAACACACTATCTCTATTCTGTCACGAAAAGTTTCTCTTCATGTCTTATCGGAATGGCACTTTATCAGGGATATATTGACAACACGAGTCAGGATGTCTTATCCTTCTTCCCTGACATGACATTCTCTAATGTCGACGAAAGAAAGGAGCAGATGACATTATGGGACCTCCTTACAATGAGAAGTGGTCTGCCTTGGGATGAAACTACATATCCCTTCAATGATGTACGAAATGATGTATACCAAGTTAATTTCAACTCTAGCGGAGGAGTTCAATACGTACTCGATAGGCCAATGGAGTACAATCCAGGGACAACCTTTCTCTACAACACCGGAGCATCACATCTACTATCAGGCATTGTTCAAGAAACAACTGGTATGACAACGTTGGAATTCGCAACAGAGAATCTATTCAATCCTCTTAACATATCCCCTGTCTACTGGACTTCCGATGCAAAGGGTGTAAACTTTGGAGGTTATGATCTTCAGCTGAAGCCTTTGGACATGGCAAAGCTCGGTTATCTATACCTAAATAATGGCACCTGGGGAACTGAGGAACTTCTGTCTGAAGAGTGGGTCATAAATACAACAACAACAGTCACGATGCTAACCTCAACACATGGTTATGCTGCACAGTGGCACACCATGCCCGATCTGGATGTTTATTATGCAGCAGGCCTGTATGGTCAATATATCTTTGTATCCCCTGAGCATGATCTCATTGCTGTTTTCACATCAGGATATGGTATCAATGATTATGATGAAAATCCCCAGATGTTCCGTGATTACATCATGGCTGCGGTGAATGATGCTACAGCTATTGGCTTTGACCCATTACAAGTAGGAATTATTCTAGCAGTTTCAATGCCTGTGATTGCAGTCATCATCATTTACTATCGAAAATTCCGCTAGTTCTCTATTAGGCAGGAAGCCAAACTAACCATTTCAGATGACTGAATGCAGCTAGTTCGATGTGACTCCATAATTCCTCAATAAGATTGTAACAGCCGAGTCCTCCGCATTGGGAAGACAGCGGTACGCGCTTTCTTTTCACAAATGAAATATTCTCCAGAATACGATTCTGATTCCATCAGGACCTGGGAACAGATACACACAGAGTAGTCCATCTCTCACCGCCGCTTTGCGAAAACGATTGCTACTATTACTATCACTATACCAAGTCCCCCACTGACTAGAATCAAATCAATTGGCAATTGATATTGAGTATTTGTTGATCCAGTATATGGCCACGATGTAATGTTCGCTACGTTTGGCGATGAATCGATAAGCCATCGAGTTATCGTCAGTAGCAATGGCCATTCTGAATCAGTATCATCAAATTCATCTTTGTAATCTGTTCCATCCCTGTCATCATTCTCCTCATACTCGAAGTGTGGGCTCGAGATAAACAGATTTCCTTTCCCATACTCGGCGGCTATCATTGCTGGTACGTTATTATGGGTGTAGTTTGCAATGGTAATGATCTCCTGTCCCTCATGCGGAACGAAGTATCTTCCAGTTTCGAAGAGGACTGAGAGCTTGTCAGGCATCTGTGATAGGTTAGGTTCAGAACACTCAACATTGATCGATACGTTTGTCATGACTTCATCAGGAAATTCTGTGACTTCAATTGACGTACCATTAATGAGAGCTAAATCAAAGGTCGTATTTGCACCTTCGAAATATGAATCTCTTACAGCAATAGCTGCACTACCTCTAACTCCTATGTATGAACCTCCGTGCGCGACCCAATTTTGGATTGTTTGTATTCCTGCATCTGTAAGTCTGTTCTCAATTGTTGGTCCAAGTCCTTCAGGAATCGCTAGAACCTCACATGCCCAAAGCACTCCATTCAAGAGGTCCGTAGTGTTGAAAACAATGATACTTGCATTCATCCATGTGAACATATTGACTAGAGCAGTACGGCTCTCGTTGACGCGCAAATCAACATAGTTCATATAACTCTCATAGATTCCCACGGTTATACCACTAAGATCTGATAATGCACCACTTTCTAACATGAAATCTATGTTTCGAATTTCTGTAGTTTGAGTGGTTCCTGCACCAGACACAACTCCAGCCAACAGGAAGAGAGATAGAATAAAGATTGGGACTAAACGAGTGTGTTTCAACCATTCATCACCGGATATCACTATTAGATGATCCAGTGTAACCACTAAGAGTAGAATATGAATGGTGTTCGACGCAAGATTTTCTGCGCGAGTCCTATTCGATTCTAATGAGTAATTAATCTAGTCCCAAATGTTAGATCCGTCTGCTCCCAAAGCCCAACATTTCTTTCCAAGGAATATACCTGATACGACCAGGCTTCGTTCTTCCATATTTTCGAGATGGTCAATGAATTCTTTCTTTGTCAGAACAATTCCTCTTGTCAGATGCTGGAACTTATGGTAGAGAGTGTTTTCGAATTCTACGATTGCATGTCCAAAAGATAGCAGGATTGTATCCTCAATCTCAGGTGGGACAGTGTTAACGATTTCATTTTGGTCATATTCTGTGTCTGTGATGCGTGCGTTCAAACAAATCACCTGAATATTCCTCACCCGTTCTTTCTATATAATGTCCATTTTGAAGAATCAATAATCCTGATATCAAAAAGGCATCATAGGCCTTAGAATTAAGATATACCGTTTATAAATATTCAAAATCATAATTCTGACCATTATAATATTGTAGATTTCCGTATAGCATCAGAGCTTTTTTGCTATGTGTTCCTTCAGAATCTTGATGGTGTCTAATCCATTCTTACGAAGGTCGCCCATCATAGGAAGACCCAAAATGATGATATCTGCTTCATTTTTGTACTGAGAGATTTTCTCAATCGCTGTATCTACAGTACCCGAAATAGACTTTGCAAGCATAATCTCTATGATCTTTGGTTTTAACTCGTCAGTTATCTCTGTAAACAACCAGTGTTGATTCAATAGTTCCTGCTTCTTCTCCTCAAAATCCTCAGCATCCTCTCCAATTACCGACGTTGTAAGATAGATTGACCATTTCAGTTCATCGAAGTTCCGACCTACTTTCTCGCATGCATCTCTCATGCGTTTCTTTTTCTCTGCAAAATCTTCTGGAGTTTCGGAATCGTAATTCAGTCCATCAGCATATCGTGCTATTGTTTCCTCCATAATGGGAGTCTTCAGTTTCTGATTTCCAACCCAGATGGGAATCCGAGGTTTCTGTACAGGCTTTGGTAAGAACATTGTTTCTTTGATACTATAATACTCTCCTTGAAAGCTTGGTCTCTCTTCTGTCCAGAGGAGATTGATAATTTGAATTGCCTCTCTTAGCTGGAGAACTCTTGTCTTACTGGAAGGCATTGGGTATCCATAGGCTTCATACTCTGATTCCTTCCAGCCTGCTCCAATACCAAAGTCTATCCTTCCATTCGATGCATAATCTAAGTTCGCTACAATCTTGGCTAGATGTGCTGGATTTCTATAGGAATGACAGCTAACTAATGTTCCAAGGCGAATACGTTCTGTCTGTGGGGTTAATAACGCAAGAAGTGTCCATGCATCATGAGCTTGCTTCTCTACGCTCTGAATATTACCAAAGAAGTGATCCGAAACTGTGAAACTGTAAAAACCTGCATCTTCAGCAGCCTTGGCAAGGGTCACAATCTCTTCATAAGTATACCCCATCTGAGGCTCAATTTGGATGCCAATCTTCATATTAACCACTACACTGTTGATTGCTCTGTTCTTCCTCCAAGTAATAACTTGTTATTTCTGCGTAACAATGGGAGTCACAGAATCTTTGAAATGAGAGATTAATGAATTCAAGTTTTGCGAAATCTCTTCCTGAACTTTTTCACACCTCTTGGCCAAATCTCACTATCTGAATCCAATGTTGTCGTGAGCTCTATGCTATCAATCTCAAAATCAGACAACTTTTTACATCCGAACAATGGCGTGACATCTAGAGTTTTCAGCTCGTTGTCATTTAGTTTCAAGAACTCAAGATTTTTGCAGTTCTTCAGTGGTTCCAAATCAAGTTCTTTTAGCTTCATGCAATCTATCGTTAAAATCTTCAGCTCTCGTAGCTTCGACAGTGGCGTCAGGTCAATCCTACCGATTTCGTTTCCTCCCAAATTAAGTGCATTGAGTTTCTTACATGATGCAAGTGGACTGAGATTAATACTTGCGAGATTATTTTCAGCCAAATCCAAGTACTCCAGATTTTGGCAAGAGGCCAAGGGGGTAAGATCAATGGATTCCAGTAGATTCCAGTACAGAATTAAGTCAATCAGATTACTATCTTCTGCCAACGGACCAAGGTCGATTGCCTTTAACTCATTTCGACCCAAGTTAATCTTCTGAATCTCCATGAGATCAGGAACTTCCTCGAGACTAAACTCTGTGAGGCTTTTTCCTTCCAAGTTTAGTACTCTCAACTCTGAGTCTCTCTTCTCAATTGGTTCCCTATAGTATCGAATCGAGATTGGTAAACTATACCACCAAAATCCCACGCCTGAACCAATGAATGCTAAAAACGACCACAGCACTTTGTATTCTATATCTGTCTTGATAAGGCCAAATAGAGTCCATGCACCAAGACTGATGGCTAATCCAATCAGAAATGAAGAAATCGTTAGTCTTTCAGGAATTGTGAAATCTGTATGAAAGAACTCTGCAATTCCTGAGGTCTTTAATTCTAGCTTTTTCAAACGAAATGTCTTCCTTATCTGATCCCGAACAGCACCTCCCTTGGAGAGCCAATTCTCAACTCCAAATCCTAACATAATCAGAAGATAATACGTGAAACTGAATGTCAAACTGAAGTAAAAGGGCTCGGTTCTAGGAAGTCTGAAAAATATCCAGATAGCCAAAGTAAGTGCAAGAGCTATGGGTGCATTTAGGATTAGAATAGCCAATAATTCTCTATCTTTCAAACGAGACTCCCAATCTCAACCTTGACATGAGGACTAATCTACCTTACCATCCATATTGCACCTTGATGAATCACCAGCCGAATCCTATTTATGAGGGATTTCTCCAGCCAAGACCTGCTTTCGACAATTCACGATTCAGCCCTAACGGTTGATAACGGAGGATTATAGGTGAGCAACTACAATAAGGTCACCGACGATGTGGTCAAGAAACTGGTCGCTATATGCGGCGAAAAATACGTCACGACCAGTGAGCCCCTTCGTCACAGTTACATGGCGAAAGGCATTATGGGTCTCGAAGCTGAACTGCCTGAGGTCATTGTGAGGCCTGAGAATGCCGAGCAGGTTTCCAAGATTCTCATTTTAGCCAACGAGAACTTGTGCCCTGTCACACCCGCAGCTGGTGGTCTCAGTGGAGGGTTTGCCCTTCCAGCCATTCAGCCTGGCGGTATCTACATGGACATGACCCGCATGGACAAGATGACAGTTGATACGGAAAACCGAGTCATGGTGGTCGAACCAGGTGTGAAATCAGGCGATGCCTGGAGGATCTTCAAGACTCAGTATCCTGACTGGGCACCACCAATTCCTGATGGTGCTCCCCCTGCAGCCACTGTATTAGGAGACGCGATCGAGCGAGGATTCAGCCTAGTGACTGGAGTTTATGGTCCTCAAGCTGATATGATCATGGGTTTGGAGGTAGTCCTGCCAACCGGGGAAATTTTCCATACGGGTTCGTGGGCACTACCGGGTGCAAAGCCATTCTATCGCTGGGGTGTCGGTCCTAATCCAGATGGTCTCTTCTTAGGATCACAAGGCTCAATGGGTATTATCACCAAGTGTGCGATCAAGATGGTTCCCCATCCCCACTTCAAAACAGTCGTAGCATATGGTGGAGAAAGCTGGGATGATGTCGTCAAGCCTGCCTGGGAGATCTCGAAACACGAGATGGGTATTGGCGAGCGCACAGTAATGGTTCAAGGTGGTAACTACGAACTTGTCATGACTCGTTGGCCAAAGACAAATGTGCCAACAGATTATGAATTCTACAAGAAGATTGGCGTGGATAAGAAGTGGATGAACTACGAGGTATGGGCTTGGACTCAGGAGGAGCTTGACTTCACACTGAAGGGTATTGACAAGATCTACAAGGACTACGAGGTCAGAGAAAAACGCACCACTCCTCAACAACAACTTCATCCAAAACAAATTGCCTCACGGTTAAAGAAGCCCAACAAGATTGCCGTTCCTTACTCACTCTGGCAAGCCGGGTTCTTGTTCATTACTTGGTACTGTCCATGGCTCGAGTCCAGTGCTATGATGGAGGAGTACTGTGCAGCGATGGCAGAGTATGGCTTCCCCGAAACGATGTGGGTTGCTTCCATCGATCATGCAAGACAAGCAATCGTGATGCCAATCCTGTGCTTCGACAGCACCGCGCCTGGCATTTATGACAAGATTCGAGAGTTCAATCTGGAGACCACAAGGAGTTTCCTGAAGAAGGGCTGGCTCAACTATAGACCAGATCCGTTCGTTCACGCTCCAGAAACCTTCTCAAAAGCAAAGGAATACTACAAGATGCTGGTCAAGTTCCGCAAGGTCCTCGACCCGAATCTTATACTACACCCAGGTCGACTCGCCATCCCATGGGAGAGCGTTTCGGACCTTCCCAACCCCTGTAAGGAATGAAACTAGGGGGCTGGAAAAGTTACAAATAGTAACATCTTTAATGCTAAGAATGATAGGGAGGAAAGATTGACATGACTAGTCTAGAAGACCTTCGCAACATCAATGCACGCTGTATCCACTGTCGTGCCTGCCAGTATGCCTATTCTGGTGAGCCTGACCGTGAAGGAAAGGATAAAACATACACTGGTATGCTCCAAGGGTGCCCCGCTGGCATTTATTTTGGCTGGGAGGGCTATTTCAACTCTGGGAAGCAATGGATGGCACGTGCCTTTCTAAATGGAGAGCTTCCTGCAAGCCCGGAACTGCTTGAAATTGCAGAAGCTTGCACTACATGCGGAATGTGCGAAACTCAATGTCCTAACTACATTGACACAGTCCATGTGACTGAGGAACTCAGGGCTGCTGTTATTGAAGCTGGCGTAGAACCTTTGCCGAAGCATGCAAAGTTCCGCGATATGGTTAGCAATGATGATATGCGGAATCCCTATAACGAAGCACGGAGTGACCGCACAAAATGGGCTCAGGAGAAGCATGCAGAGCAGATTGACAAGGATGTCAAGATTGGATATTTTGTTGGCTGCACCGGTGCCTACCGCCAGCAGCATGTCGCTGACCGAACTGCATCCATACTAAAGAAGCTCGGTGTCGACTTTACCATCATTTCAGATGAGGTCTGTTGTGGTTCACCCATTTTGAGGACCGGTCAGAAACCAGTCTTCAAAGAGGTTATGGAGAAGAACTTGGAGACTTTCAAGGACTTCGACCTCTTACTCTTTTCATGTGCGGGGTGCTATAAGACTATCAGGAATGATTACCCCCGCGTCAGTGGTAAACCACTACCTTTCAAGACACGACACACCGTGGAGTACGTGTATGATCTTCTCCAAGAAGGTAAGCTAAAGATCAAGAATCCTTACAACAAGGAGGTAACATGGCACGATCCGTGTCACAGTATTCGCCATGTTGGTATCGCCATTGAGAAGGACATTCTTCACAATTCAAAGAACTGGCTTGTTGATAGCAGAGGTGCAGAGAAGGCAAAGGAAGCCCATTATGAGATTCCACGAGTGGTCTTGGGTGCAATTCCTGGTCTTGAGTTGAAAGAGATGTACCGAACTAGAGGCGACTCGTTCTGTTGTGGTGCTGGCGGTGGCGTGAAAGCACAATTCCCAGACATGGCTCTTTCGACAGCAAAGGAGCGTTTGAAGGAAGCGGCCTCCACAGGTGCTGATATCCTGATGACCTCGTGTCCCTTCTGTATCACCAACTTCAGTGATGGCATCAAGGCATTGAAGAAAGAGGAAGAGGAGACCGGTAAGGATCTATCAGATGTTGGCTCCAAGTTGAAGGTTGTCGAGCTTTTAGAAGTGATAGATGAACTACTATAGAGATTCTTTAGCTGCAGGGGAGCTGATTCCCTGCAGCTAATTTTTACTTATTTTTCAAGCGATATGCAGCATTCTAAATCGTGTAGGACTCTCCTTCCTTTAATGAAACAAATTTTGTCTTCGTACCTTCAATTCCTCTCTTGAAGTCGTCAATGCTTTTGTCCCAGGTATGCATTGGGATGACAACTTTTGGTTTGATAATCTTGGTAGCTTCTGCAGCATCCTTGTTATCCATCGTGTATGTGTCACCACAGGGAAGAAGTGCTACATCCACTGGTCCAATCCCTTTCATCTCTGGAATGACATCCGTGTCACCCGCAAAGTAGATTGTCTTGCCTTGTGCTTTTACGAGATACCCAACACCATATCCTTTTGGATGATAGGGATTTCCCGGAGACCGGAATCTCTTCACATTGTATGCATGGACGGCCCCAATGGTCATTCCTTCGATTGTTTCCTCCTCTCCGGGCTCAAGAGATAGGAATTCGTATTCTAGTTTCTCACTACAAGTTTCAGGAGCAATTACCCTAGTATCCTCATTTCTCACTTCATTGACTGCTTCTGGGAAACAATGGTCATTATGAGCGTGTGTCACGAGTACGATGGAGGCTGGTTCAAGAACATCGGGAACTCTTTCCCTCAGTTGCTTCGAACGGTATAAGTCAAGATAGATAATCTTCTCATCTACCTTTATTTGGAAGCTGGAATGTCCCAACCAACGAATGACAATTGTCAATGTTTTCACCATCGGGAATTACAAAAAAATCCACTTAACTGATTCGTTCTTTCTATCACAAAAAATGAATCTACATTTGTATAGTAGATTAGTTGTTTGTACACGGAATCATACTTATCTAGGTCTTTTTCTATACATGAAATGGTCTGTATTCTTTCATCGCTATCATCCGAGTAGAATAGAGTCTCTGTATCATTGATATGAGAGGTACTTAGAAATGGTTGAAGCTGCTATTCGCCCACCAACACTGGAGGAGAAATCATCGTTCTATCAAGTCTATCAAACTGGAGTGCCGTATGTGGATGCCTTAACCTATGATGGCTTCTCAAGATGGTGGAATCGAAGCAAAGTGCTTGGAGACCTTCTTGCTCTCTGGAAGGTTGCCACAGTAGAGGATGAAATTGTAGGTGTCGCGATTAATATGATCCTTGACAGTTATGGTTGGGGTGCAATCTGGGAGCTTGTAGTGGCTCCAGAGTGGCGTCGTAAGGGAATAGGAACACATCTTGTCCAGGAATCTGAAAATGCGCTGTTAGAGCGAAATCAAAATCTTACCCATTTTGCCATGGGTGTAAAGCTTCATAATCCGTTTGCTATTCCCTTCACTGAGCATCTAGGCTACGGTATCCAATCGCTTGTATTGCGTTTGGATGGAACTGTTGAAAATAAGACCTTCAGTAACAACCTTGATGTGAAGATACCACGACTTGATGACATTCCCCTGATAATGCATCTTACTCCAGACACCTATTGGGGTATGCGGGACTATCGCAAAATAGAGTTCTCACTACGTGGCGGAAACTGCTATCTCATGACCGAACCTGCAAGCAATATGATTGTAGGCTTCGTTCGATTCGAATATGACCATGATTTTCCTGATGCTACAGTTATCTCGTTCAGTTATCGACAAGGCTATGGAAGAGCTGTAGTTGATGCGGCACTCAATGAGGTGACTACTAGAAAAGCAATCCTTTGGGTGGAGGTCAAACACGAAATCATCCTAGATCATCTTTATGCTGAAGGATTCGAGCGAACTGAGGCAGAATTTCTCGCGAGGAAACGTGTTAAAGGAACAGTATGAAGTATTAATCAATCTAGAAATCGCTTGACAACAAAATGAAAGATGGATGGTCCTTCATGTGGTTGATAAAATAGAGATTCGTAGTCCCCATGACATTGAACGTGAGGAGTTCTTCCAAATCTACAAGTCTGGATTACCAAATGTTGATCCTATTTCCTATGACAGATTTCTCAACTGGTGGATTCGTAGTAAAGAGAACGGTACACTAGACTCACTCTGGCGAGTTGCCCGTATTGACAATGAACTTGTCGGAGTTGTCATCAACTCTATCTCAGAGAGTCTTAAGTGGGGATTGATATGGGAGCTTGCTGTAAAACCGGGGTGGAGAAACAAAGGTGTCGGAGAATCTCTAGTCCGCGAGTCTCAAAAATTACTACTCCAGAAAAATCCAGCTCTGACTCACTTTGCTTTGGGTGTGAAGGCACATAATCAGCGGGTCTTGCCATTCTATGAACGACTTGGGTATGGCGTTCGAACTCTCGTTGTATGCTGTAGGGGCCCATCATGCTTCGCAACCGTTGAAAACACCACTCTAAAATCTGCAACATCAAATGACATGCATCATCTAACTAAATTGAAACCTGATTCATATTGGAGTAGTCGAAACGCAGATGGCTGGTTGCGAGTTATTCAGGAACCTGAAGCGTACGCTGTTAGAATACAAAAGAAAAACACTCTCATTGGTTTCCTGAGATTCGAGCATGATGATGGATATGAAAACACTACTGCAGTGAACTTTGCATTCAAGACCGGTTATGGTGTGGAAGTAATCAAATCCGCCTCAAACCACGTTGGTGCGGGATATATCACTTTCTGGGTACAGGTTGACCATCAAGATATCCTAGAATACCTATATGATAATTCATTCCAGTATGTTGAATCTGAATATCTATTATTGAAGAAAATTAGTTTGCATAAGCAGTCTTAATTTTCAATGTTTGACTTAACAGCCTTTCCCATATTCTGGACCACCATCTCCGAAGTCCGTCTGTGGTTCTTCGTAGGTGTCCTCAGTAGTATAACGTGGTTTGCTGGTTCCGACACAAAATCCCCCAAGCAGCAGGAAGAAGCAACCAATATTCAGACCAAATTGTAAACTACTCCAACTCACCAGCTCTTGTATGAAGGATGATTTTACTGCTTGAGTGAGCGTGAAACGCTCCCAATGCGCAAGTGTATCATCAGGAATGCCATCTTCATAGAAAGTGTGATTGATTCTCACAATGTAGAGTCCTGGTTCCAGATCAAGAATTCTTTCTTCTGTGACCGTGTTTTCTACTCCTGCTGATGAGAGATTGATGTAAATCATATCGATTAGACTATCTCCGAGATAGAACTCAATTGTGTTATTGATGGTTTCACTAGGCATGAGGTAAGTATCCAGTCGCATCTCAATATTTTCAGAGTATGCAATATTCGATTCATACACATTGAAATGAAGTATTTCACCAGAAGTAACGTATCTGTTCAGCTGATTTGTACCCTTATACTCAGCTATAGGCAGTATTCCCAATTGTCCTATAATGATTATTGAGATTATGAATACGACAGCTGATAGAAGAACAGGTAGCCGTTGGAACACGCCACGTTTTCTTGGCTGGGTTCGTAGTCTTGTGATGAAACTCCAAATAAGAGCTAGAATCCCCAATGACCCTGCGATTTCAATTGCCATCACGAAACTATCGATTGCTGCTCCCATACTTCCTCAATCAAACTATGATGTGAAGGAATATCAACTCTTCCACATTTCAGCTAAGAAGAAGAAGAGCCTCAAGCCTCAGAGGCTCATTCTTTTACACTATAATATACCAATAATTCTACAAGTCATAGAAGGCGTTTTTCTCCCTCTAGTTTTTGTATCTCAGTGATATTTTGGGTCACTTCCAAGCATCCAAGATATTTGCCCTCCGAATCCCTGACAGGAAAATATCTGATGTAGATGAGTGCTTCGCCCATTCGAATCCAGAACTCTGCCTTATCACGTGTGCCTGCTCTAAAGTCGTTTAAGATTTGCTCAACCTTCTCAACACTTTTTTGTGGATGGCAATTTCGTACTTCTCTGCCAATCACTGACTTTGACCGAACGAAGATTCTTTCTGAGGATTGACTGAAATATCGAACCTGATCTTTCTCATCTACAAAGGTGATATCTACAGGTAATGTATTGAGCACTGCTTCAAGGACTTCTCTTGTCATCGCTCCGCTCTCGAATTTGATCAAACCTTTCTTCTCGCTGTATTCAAGCGATTGCGAATCTACTGTCTGAACTTTCATACCCTTTGGTTTGAATATACCATATCCTATATCATCGAAGTCAGCTCGGGCTTTCTGCCACTCTTCCTTACTAAACAATTTCAATGATGTTTGAAACAAGATGTTATTTTCTTTGAAGAAATGACTTGAGAGAGTTTCTGTTAGGGAAAGCGCAGAGCTTCTGAGTTGTTTTATTGTATGGGAATCTAGTTTTGGTCCAGTTTCAAACATGCTGAAAAGAGTCTTCTCAATACTCCTCACCGTATCATGTTCCGACCACATAATTGCTGGCGGTTGTACAATACCGTGAGCTTCCAACATTGGGAAAAGAACATTTTCCTCTCTTTGATAGTGATTTGCAGACTCCCTCAGAGTTTCAATGGATTTCATAATTCCTGAAATGATTTCTGGGGATGGCCTCTGTGCCGCATCTTCCGCACAGACCTGTGCAAGCTCAGCAAGTCTGATTGCTGTACTAAGAATGATCTTGTGTTCTTGCATCAGTATGTATATGGGGTGTGTTTCAGGAAGATCCGGACTTGGCTCTTGAAGTGAATCCTTGAAGAGCTCGAGATGAACATCACATAGGCTCTGAATCTTCTCTCTTGGTATCCCTTCCTCAATCAATTCCTCCTCTATCTTTGAGATCTCCAGAGGGGATGCATCTTTGAGAATATCCTTGAATTCTTCCTTAACATCTGAAACTGAGGCTCCCTTGTGGAGCTTCTCCACTGCGTGCTTCAGCTTCGCTTTTCGTTCTTTCATATCTGCAGGACTCTTACTCATTTTCAATCACTCCAACAGTGAACATAGTTGTCAATTGTTATTTATATCCAATACATACTATAATAAGTATAGTAGTTACCAAAAAGTAAGTATCAGTGGTGAATGGCAATGCGCTCAGATACAATTCGAACAAGAGCGTCTGCAGAGAACTGCCCCATCTTCCTAGTAACACGAATTCTTGGTAAAAGATGGGCTATTCTAGTACTACAGGAGCTCCTTGCTTCTCAGAATCCTGCTGGCGCTCAATTTGGTGAACTACATCGGGCGATTAGCTGGGTCAGTCCTAAAGTACTGACACAGCGCCTGCGTGAGCTTGAGAAGGAAGGCATTGTCACTCGAGTCGTTGATGCATCCATTATTCCTGCGCGAGTCCATTATGAACTCACTCAGAAAGGACTAGATTTCGGACCAATCTTAGATCACATGCAGAAATGGGGAATCAAGCATGGTGGTGAGAAGACCCTTGGTTGCCTCGGTGATGGAACATCTAGCTGCAGCGAATGCAAGTACTAGCAAAATCGATTTCCACTGCTATAATTACACGGAATCGGTATTATTCATGATAGAAAGTCAGCTTTGAGTTTTACGGCTCATGGGATGGTTTAGCAATCAGAATGCTTCTCATTCTTCCTGTTAAGTGAACATAGTTGATTCCGTACAAGCTGGCCATCAAAACGATTGCCTCAAGAGTTTCAAACACAGCTAGGCTTAGACTGAACCAAGGTCGAAATAATATGACTAGACTTGTCAATGACAAGATAATCAGGATGATTGCATACATTCTCATCTCTGATACCCTAATCCAAACAAGTCCAGTCAGCCCCAACACAACAGGTATCGATAAGAAGAACGGTACTGCAGTCCAGAAATGAAAGAAACTGAAATCCTCAGAAAACACACCTATGCCTGTAAGAAGAACTGCGGAACCTGCAAAGAAGAGAAATGCAATCTTGGAGGGTAAGTCGCTTGTCTGCATCATGAGCCAGATGACGAAGTAGAGAATCATCAATCCGGTCACGATGAGCCCGCCATTGAACAGGATGGCGCTCACAATCTGAAGGTCTCCGAGGTCTGTTCTGAACCAGCTTCCTAGGTCACTTAGTGCATTGGATGTCCAATCAAATCCCGAGAGAATTAATGTTGCGACCAGGATGCAACTGAATGAAATAAGTGGTCCAATGAATCCAATCATGTTTCCCCTGGGCATTTTTCGCAATGTGTCTGCGAAGCTCACCTATTATGTAGCCTCCCTCAATGGCAAGATACCTGTGAGTTTTCCCTTATGATAAAGCAGGTTGATGATCCATAACCAGACAATTGCCGAAAATGCTGTCACAATCTCAGGAATAGCTTGTTGCCAGATTGATGTTCCATTCAGATAGTCTGCCCACATAAAGACTGAGATGAATGGTATGATCAACGAAGCAATGCAGAACCATCTAAGGTTCTTGAATCTAAACCATCCAATTCCGACAAGCCACATTGAGATTGGAAAAGTGAAAAAGAATCCCACAGAGACCCAGTAGTGCAATTCTCCAAAATTCTCCGAGAAGATTCCTATACTGATTAAGAACAGGAGTGAAATGATTAGGGGGATTACGCCAATCTTGGTGATTGTATCAGTCGTTCCTCTGAGAAACCAGATCGCATAATAGAGCATGAGAAGTCCAGTGATGATAAGTCCACTATTGAACACAATGGCTCCAACAAGCTTGTATGGTCCCAAATCTGTCCTAGTATAGTGACCGAGATCACTGAGGGCATTCACAAACCAATCAAATCCTGGTGACAGAATGATGGCTACTATAATGCAAATTATCGCTATCAGAGGTCCATAAAATCCAATCTTTACTGGCCTCTCAATTGCAGATATCTTTTCACTGACCGACATACCCATCGCTGAAACAACCGCACGTATAAGATTGCTGGGTCTCTTCTCATCAGACTTAAAACCTCTCCAGATAAAGATGCATACAGTAAAACAAGTGAGCGATACTATATGTCCGAAAATCCAACTTGTCCCTATTGTGGTTCTATTGTACCTGCAGACAGCAGGCAATTAGATTATGATGAAAAGGTACCGATGCGTTGCAGAAACTGTGGAGGGCTCTTTGAATATCTCCCTGGTTTTGGAGCATTCTCATTACCTGACCAAGGTCGCCCCCAGCCATCAAGATCATATGATGATGGTTCATTTCCTGGTACAGTATACGAAAGTGATGCGCCATATACAATTGAGCGCCCGCCTCAGCAACAGTCTGCGTGTGGAACATGCTGTACAATCATTTGCTGTATAATCGCCATCATGTTCATCTTGCCTCTGATATTCTTCGGTGGATTTTTCTTCTGGCTCTTCGGTTAGGGTATTGCGTCGAATCGTGATGTATTTAGGTGGGGGGTTGAATGCGTGGGCGAAGAACCTACATGTCCCTATTGTGGAACAATCTTCAAAGAATCGATTCCTGAGGCTCTACAAGGGTCCATTCAGATACGGTGCCCAGAGTGTGATTCCATATTTGCATTCACCTCTGGAGCCGGCTCGTTTCCAATCGAGGATGACCTTGGGCTTCATATTACTAGGAGCCGTTTAGGAGCAAGAGTATCAATTGGAGACGACATGGATTCTTTCGGCACATCAAGTGACACTCTTTCAAGAACTTTCTTCTGTACCTGCATGATAATTATAGGCGTGCTCATAATCGCAACAGTATTGCTGATGATATTTGTTGGTGGATCTTAAGATCTGAGAGGGATTCTCTCTAGTACGGAGAAACATAAAAGGCATCATGTTTTCCTCGCGATGCGTTAATAGAAAGCATTCTCATCAAGGTGAGTAAATTTGACTGAAGCAGAGATTGAAGACAAACGTATCACACTCGAAGAAGCAGTAAAGCTAGTATCTGATGGTGATGGTCTCTTCTGGGGTGGTTTTGGTTATCAAAGACCCCCAATAGCTTTCGCTCATGAACTCGTGCGGCAGAAGAAGAGGAACCTTACAATCTATACATGTGGATCCGAAGTCGATCTTGAAATTATGGCGGGGGCTGGTGTGGCTTCTAGATTTGAAATCGCATTCTCTGCCATAGAAGCTTTAGGGCTCTCAAACAACATACGCCGCAGAGTTTCTGAAGGCGCTCTACAAGTTGAGGATTATACAAATTTGGCTATGGCTATGCGCTTTCTTGGTGGGGCTCTGAATGTACCATTTATGCCCATTCGAAGCATGATGGGAACTGATATGGTGAATCTCGCTCGTTATCGCGGAGAAAACAAGCTCAAGGTCATAGATTGTCCCTTTACTGGTCAAAAGATTTGTCTTGTGCCATCACTTCAACCTGAATTCAGTATTGTGCATGTACAGCGAGTTGATAAATCTGGCAATGCTCAGATAGATGGGATTGTTGGTGAGGATATCGAAGGATCAAGATGCGGCAAGAAATTGATTATTTTGGCTGAGGAACTAATTGATGAAACCGAAATAAGGACACATCCAGACCAGACCAAAATACCTGCAACTTATGTTGATCATATTGTGGTGCTACCATACATTGCTCATCCTATGATGTGTCATGACTACTATGACTATGATTTGGAGCATCTTATGATGTTCCATAAACTGACAAAGACCGAAGAGGGTTGGCGAGAATATCTCGATAATCATATTCTCGGTGTTGAGGATCACTTTGGATATCTTGATCTTGTAGGTTGGGAGCGTCTGAATAAATTGCGTGCAACACGACCTTGGGGGTATTGAGAATGGTGCAATATACAAAGATAGAATTCTTGATCGCATGTGCTTCTAGTCATGTTAGAGATGGTGAAAATGTGTTTGGAGGGACAGGAATGCCTCTTCTGGCGGCTCTTTTGGCAAAAGAAACTCATGCTCCAAGATCTAATCTCATTTCAGAGGCTGGTTTTATTGATGCTCGTCCTCGAAACGTACCTCTATCAGTGGCGGATACGAGATATTACTTCGGCTGTGCAGCGTCTCTGGGACTCATCGAAACCCTTGGCTTTCTTTTGCAGGGAGGTCGAATCGATGTGGGCTTTTTGGGCGCTGCTCAACTGGATGAGTATGGAAACATAAACACTAGCTACATTGGTCCCTATGATGCGCCCAAAGTTAAGCTACCTGGAAGTGGTGGAGGAAATGATATAGCATCATCAGCAAAGCGGCTCATCATTATGATGTCACACGATAAAAGGAAATTTCTGAAGAAATTAGATTATATGACTTCTCCTGGTCATCTTGAGGGCCCAGGTTCCCGCGAGAAATGGTCAATGGTTGGCAAGGGTCCAGAAGTGGTTATCACAGACATGTGCCAGATGGACTTTGACCCTGAAACGAAGAAAATAAGACTCATGTCTGTTCATCCTGGTTATTCAGTCCAAGACATCCTTGACAATGTGATGTTCGACTTGATAGTTCCTGATGATGTGCCTACAACTCCCGAACCAACACAAGAACAGATTGATATCATGCATAAATTGGATCCAAATGGCATCTATCTAGCTAAAGGCGAGTAACCAGCTGGAGACATCGCACTTGATTAAACTGGACATAAAAGAGTTTGAGGCAATCGTGTTTGACCTTGACTCAACACTGTTGGACACTCACCACTATCCACTAGTTGCAAGTAGGTGGCTACTAGAGAAATCCAATGTTGTTTCCGAGGAAAAATCAGCCGCCTTTCTAAAGAATCTGGTCATGAGATACTTCAGGGGCATCCAAGACATCGTTGATGGCGCCCCATTCCGTACCCCTTTTGAAATTGTACGTACCGCAATGAGCAACAGTCTTCGTGATATAGACCACGAGGTGAATCCTTCGCTTGTAGAGGAAGCTACTCAACGATTCAAAGCACTTCATATCGAACTCTCCGAACCATACCCTGGCGTAGTCGAAATGCTTGATGCATTAAAATCACAGGGGATTAAAATGGGTGTACTTTCGAATAGCTTTGAAGGACATGCTGTTTTGCTCTTGAAAAAACTAAAGCTTCACTTCTATTTTCAAGCAGTTGTAGATTGTGGTACTGTAAAAGCTTTCAAACCCATGAGTTCCATCTTTCAAAGAATTCTTGATGACCTCGGTGTCAATGCATCTAACACCCTCTTTGTCGGTGACGAGTACTATGCAGATATGGTTGGTGCAAAGCAGGTCAGGCTCAAGACGGTCTGGATTAATAGCCGCAATTATTCTATGGTAGATATGATTGCTAAATATGGACCTTCGTCAGCTCCTGACTATGTAACAAGCTCTATTGCGGAATTTGCTGAGTTGTTGTGAAGAATTCGACAAGTACTCAAAAATCTCGAAAAGAAAACGAATACCCACGCAACAAACATATTAGCGACTTGAAAGTGTTCTTGCCTGCTAGCAGTGCTACACAAGATAGAGTGGTGATTCCCTTGAGTAAAGATGACAAACTTGGACCACTACGAGCACGGTCCGATCTAATTGATCTCTTGAGTAATGATCCTGAGAACTCAGAAGCTATCGTCACTCTAATCCAAGCTGAACTCAAGGATCTCAAGGACAGTGACATCATCTCAGAACTCTCCGACACTTTAACTGAGGTTGCAGCACAATCCAATGTTGATGTTGAAACCAGAAAGAACGTCTTGTATTGGTTGACTCAAACAACACCTGATGTACGACAAATGATTCTTGTCCAGACTCTCGAGGAGCTCCTTGGACTTGAACAATGTAGGAATGCAACACTAAATGCACTCACCAGAGTGTCCTCTAAAGAAAATGTAGATATGGTTATGGAGTGGGTTGATAGAAAAATACTCACTCTCAATCAAGCTGTGTATGTGCTTCTCTATCCTGACTCATCCTCAGCAATTCTATAGGTTCGAATTAAAGGCCAGGCAGATATTTTTTGATGTAGCTCTCCCAATCTGGCTCTAGCTCTAAAACATGCTTGACACAGTCCCTGGCGAGATCCATCTGATCTAATCTATAGTGAAGCTTTGCTTTATGAAACCAAGCTTTCGCATAGCGTGGATCTAACCTGATTGACTCCTCATATGCCTGCAATGCCTTTTCATCATTTCCCATTGTTTCATAAATCCTGGCTTGTGAGAACCAGTCATATTGTGTCATATTCTCTGGATCCGCTGACATCTGCAGTGCCTTCCTTTTTCTCCAACATTTATTATCATGAGTCCTAATAACTGTGCGGTGGAAACCTCAATCAGTTTCTTTTCAGTGCATCTCTAATTCCTACTTTAATGCTTAAAAGTGTCCATAAAGTTTTTTTGAGGAAAATACACCTTCATAAGTCCTTATAATATCCGGAATTCATCGTACCTGAAATAGTGGTTATAAATGCAAACTTCAGCAGCACATGTAGGTGACTATTACTGAAAAATTTGCATAGACTAATCATGAGCACGCTCCTCCTGTTTATTCTCTTTGGAACGATATCAGTGAGTGTTAGTGCACAGAATACAGAAATGGGACAACATGGTCCGGGAGGACCACCAGAACACATGCGACAGTCAGATGGATCTGTTTGGATTAATACAGACATCATCACAATTATGGCTAATGGTGAGTTTCCTCAGTTTCACTTTTGGTACACTGTTGATGATGATGGCGCACATGCCAGATTCATGACCTCTTTTGTCATGATTGCAGAGTTTGAGGATGCAAATGACGATGGAGCATTCCAAACAGGCGAGGAAATCCATTTTGCCCCGCTCGCAGCATATGAGTGGACCCTGACCACTGGAACAGTTCAAGATGGTGGAGTAACTACCGAGGTGTGGTTAAAGTACACAAAATCTGGCGTGAAGAGTTCTATGATGCCCGGTGTCGCACCTGCTGCTCTTGATGGAATGGGTAGTGTTCAAAGATATGAAGATACTACAATTCAGATCTGGGGACATATCTACCTTGATGACTACGTCGGAGAAGTCACCGATGATCATGGCTCTCATGCCAACTACAGTGTAGCTGGAGGATCCGAGTTAAAGATTGATATTGAGATTGGCAACTTTCCATTCAGTAGTGAAGACTCGATGGTCGCTATTCAGACCCTTCAAAGAGAACGTGTCGTTACTGGGAATCAAGATCCACAACTCAACCGTCACAGGATACAGACCTGTGAGAGAATCCGCAATACAACCATTGATTCCAATATGAACTGGACAACAACCGGAGGCAATGAAACCAGATTTGAAGCGATGAATGGTACGGATATCCAAAGGATTGATTTCATTGATTATGAACTTGGTCTGGCTCAAGGATTCTTTAGCTGGCTTGACACAGCGCTGATTACTTGGCCTGGAGGTGCTACAGAAGCTGTTCCAGTGAATGTTTCTTACGTACCTACTGGAATCGGACTTGCAGTCTATCTTGCTTATCCTTACTTCGATAATGGAAGTATCTTGCATGATCCTTCCATTGGCCTTTATCCAGATGGTGTACCAAACATCAGCTCCTCAATTGATATTGTCCTTATATCTGGAATTGGCGCGGTCTCTCTCCTAGCAATACTCATCGTTTTAATACGAAAGAGATAACAATACAACAACTAGGGCGGCGACTATTGGCGCCGCCCTCCCTATGCTTTCTAAAACAAGGATAATCTTAAACATTAAACAGCGCGAACGGATAACATTGAATTGGAATGGTGCTGGACTGTGCAAAGAATAAGTTTCTTCTTACTATCATTTGTTGTTCTCTCTTTGATAATCATTCCTACAAATTGTGTGTCTGAACCTGCACAGACCAGTGATATTTTACTGGATCCAATCGATATTATTGCTGTAATGGACAACGATGGCTTAACAACAGTTTCCATTAGAGCCCGAATGGTGAATCTTGGAGGAACTTCAGTCACAGAATTGAACTTCAGAATAGATTCACTTGCAGCAATCCTGACTTTGGCACGAGTGAATCAGACATCTGCAAGTACATTGATAGTAGAACGTGATCGTTATACCGAGGTTGTAATTGACCTGGGCTTGACACTGGATCCGAATGAATCCGTCTGGATTGATTTAGGATTTCTTGCATCTGATTTCCAATCAGAATCAGTTGTTGGAGCTGACATCACAAAGTTGGTTGGTGACTTCATCTACTATATCCGTCCTCTCACAGGATTGGCAAATCTGACCTTCACAGCAGTGCTACCAACTGGAGCCATGCTATCCCAGGAGTCCCTTGACCCATTATTTCCCAATACAGACCTGAACTATACAGATGGGTCTTCTCTCTCCTTTATGTGGTATACAGCATCCCTTCAGCCTGGCCAGGAGAAGGCGTTCATAATCATGTATCAGACACCCAACTATGAAGCTAATCAGATAGAATCTTTTGTCGTCGAGTCAATTATTATTGCATTTTTGGGAATCGCTGTTGGAATTGGTATTGCTGTGTTTGGTCCCCGAATTCTTTACAGGCTCAGACAGATAGGCAAAATCCGGTTCATCGGAGTTACATCTGAGGAGGAAGAGGTCCTAGAGGTAATTCGAAGAAAGGGTGGTTCGTGTCCACAAAAAGACCTCTATACCGAATTTGAGATGTCTCAGGCAAAGGTTTCTCTTCTCTTAAACAATCTCGAGGAACGTGGACTTGTCAGACGTTTTCGTGAGGGTAGAGAGAACGTTGTACATATTATGGAAGACTAGGCACTGTTTTTCCTATAATCGAAAGCCTTTATATCATGACCAAGGTTTCTCGGCATGTGTCAACAACCTGAGGTGGGTTTGTGAGTTCATCTAAAAAGATACGTGTGCTTGTTGCAAAACCTGGGCTTGACGGACATGATCGTGGCGCCAAGATAGTTGCTCGTGCGCTTCGTGATGCGGGCATGGAGGTCATCTATACAGGTCTTAGACAGACGCCTGAAATGGTGGTCCGTGCAGCCTTAGATGAAGGGGTTCATTGTATCGGTCTGAGTATTCTTAGTGGAGCCCATAATGCACTCTTTCCGAGAATCATGGAGCTTCTCAAGGCTGAGGGTGCGGATGACATCCTTGTAGTTGGTGGTGGCATCATTCCTGAAGATGATATACCTGATTTGAAAGAGGCCGGAATCTCTGAGATTTTCGGTCCAGGAACAACCTTGCAAGAAATTATTGAGTACATCCGTTCAAATGTCAAACTATAGCTCCGATATGTGAGGAACCTATGTTGTCAGTTACTGAACTTGTGAAGGGTGTGTTGAGCGGCAACCGAAGGCATCTCGCTCGTCTCATTTCTCTCATTGAGAATGAGGACAGCCAGGCACAAGAGGCGCTCGTAAAGCTCTACAAACATACGGGCAAAGCTCATGTGATTGGAGTCACAGGACCTCCTGGTTCAGGAAAGAGTTCTCTAGTGACCAAACTGACTGCAGAGTTTCGAAAAAGATCGAAGACTATTGGTGTCCTCTGTGTTGATCCATCAAGTCCCTTCACTGGCGGTGCACTTCTGGGCGATCGTATTCGCATGCAGGAACACAGTCTTGATGATAATGTCTATGTGAGAAGTATGGGTACGCGCGGTCACCTTGGTGGCTTATCCCGTGCAGCCTCAGATGCAATTCGAGTGATTGATGCTTTTGGGAAGGATATTATCTTTGTAGAGACTGTTGGCACAGGTCAATCCGAGGTTGAGATAATCGAGGTTGCTCATACAGTGATAGTGACTGATGTGCCGGGGAGTGGTGATGATATACAAGCAATCAAAGCAGGCATCATGGAGATTGCAGATATCTTTGTCGTGAACAAGAGCGATTATCCCGGAGCTGATAAAAAAGTCACTGAGATTAACACAATGCTGGATCTCGACCCGCGTGAACGAGTATGGCGACCACCAGTTTTGCTTACAAACTCCCGAACTGGTGAAGGTATTGCTGAATTAGCTGACAAGTTAATGGAGCACTTCAACTATCTCAAAGAATCTGGTTTGCTCGAGCAAAAAGGTCTCCAGCGTAGCCGCGAAGAGCTTCAAAGCATCATGAAGTATAAACTAACACAAGAATTGTCTCATAAACTTCAAGGCAAGCCAGAATATGAAAAGGCAATCCGAATGATAGCCGAAAGGAAAAAGGACCCATACACAGTGGCTGAACAGCTTATTGCTGAGTTCTTATTAAGTGAGATTAGGTGATTTGTCATGAAGGAGAGGACAAAACTTTCGGACGCAATAAAGAACTGGGAGGATACTGAAGTCAAAAGCACAGTCGAACGGTTTCCTGAGAGACAAACTAATTTCAAGACTGTATCTGGACTTCCAGTTAAGCGGCTCTACACACCTTATGATGTGGCAGATATTGACTATCACCAGAAACTTGGCTTTCCAGGAGTATATCCATTCACTCGAGGAGTGCAGCCAACTGGATATAGGGGGCGTTTATGGACTATGCGGCAATACAGCGGATTTGCCACAGCATCTGAAACGAATAGACGGTTTCGATTTCTCTTGGAACAAGGACAGACTGGTCTCTCAGTTGCATTCGACTTGCCGACTCAGATAGGGTATGACTCTGATCATGAATTAGCAAGGGGTGAAGTAGGCAAAGTCGGCGTGGCTATTGATACGCTTGAGGATATGGAGCTCTTGTTCAATGAAATTCCCCTCGATAAAGTCAGCACCTCTATGACGATTAATGCACCAGCAGCTGTTTTACTAGCAATGTACATCGCAGTAGGGGAAAAGCAGGGGGTATCGATGGAAAAGCTGCGTGGTACTATTCAGAACGATCTCCTCAAGGAATTTGCCGCTCGAGGAACATACATATTTCCTCCTGCTCCATCAATGCGGTTAATCACTGATATCTTCAGGTTCTGCTCTGAAAAGATGCCACTGTTCAATACTATTTCAATTAGTGGATACCATATTCGGGAGGCCGGATCCACTGCAATACAGGAGGTCGCTTTCACTCTTGCCAATGGAATTGCGTATGTGACAGCAGCTATTAAGGCTGGTCTTGATGTTGATTCTTTTGCATCACGCCTATCTTTCTTTTTTGGGGCCACTAGCGAATTCTTTGAAGAGATTGCCAAATTCAGAGCGGCTCGACGTTTGTGGGCTCGAATCATGCGCGAGAGGTTCAACGCAAAGGATGATAGGTCCTGTATGATGCGATTTCATACGCAGACTGCTGGCTATACATTAACCGCACAGCAACCTGACAACAATATTGTTCGTGTGACCCTTCAAGCATTGCAGGCTGTTTTGGGTGGAACGCAGTCATTGCACACCAATTCAAGAGATGAAGCGCTTTCGCTCCCTACAGAGCAATCTGTTCAAATCGCTCTGCGAACACAGCAAATAATCGCCCATGAAACAGGAGTAACTGATACTCTGGATCCAATTGCTGGATCATACTTTGTAGAGTCATTGACAGATGAGATCGAGAGGAAGTCACTTGAATATATTGAGAAGATAGATCAAATGGGCGGGGCGACCGTAGCGATAGAGAATGGATTCATCCAACGTGAAATTCATAATAGCGCCTATGACTATCAGACATCAGTTGACATGAAGAGCAGGATTGTCGTTGGTATGAATGAGTTTGTTGTGGATGAAGAACAGCAATTCGCCTATCTAAGAGTTAATCCACTTGCAGAACAAGAACAGATTCAACGATTAAAGGAAATTCGATCTCATCGTAAGAATGATGTAGTTAAGAGAGCTCTCTCAGCTCTTAGAATTGCAGCTAAGAGCGATGACAACCTGATGCCCCTCATTCTGGATGCTGTAAGAGTGTACGCAACACTAGGTGAAATCTGTAGTGTCCTACGTGATGTTTTTGGCGAGTATAAAGCTCCTGACATTCTATAAGGTGTGTACTTATGAAAGTAGAGAAAATTGACCACATTGGAATAGCTGTGGAGAGTATTGATGACTGGATTGGTTTCTATAGAGACATCCTAGGTCTAGATTATACAGGTTCCGAAGAGGTAGCCGAACAAAAGGTTCGTGTTGCTTTTCTGACAATAGGGGAAAGTCGAATCGAGCTTCTTGAACCTACTTCTCCGGATAGTCCTATCGCTGGATTTTTGGAGAAGCGGGGGGGAGGAATGCATCATATTGCATTAAAGGTGGATGATATTGAAGAAGCACTTATACGACATAAGAAATCTGGTGCACGGCTTATTGATGAAACTCCCCGTATTGGTGCCCACGGTACAAGAATCGCCTTTATTCATCCAAAAGCCTCTGGTGGTGTCCTTCTTGAACTTTGTCAGAAGCTATGATCGCACCCATCCACCAGCATGTTATTCGCCTAATGGGGATGCACAATTGCAAGCAATTGCTTGAATGTAGTGGAAGAAATAAGCATCGTACGTTTTGCGGGTGAAAGTGTTAAAGTTTATCAGAATATTTTCCCATACATAGTGTATTCGGAGGTGTGTTAGATTGTCCGAGGCTTCGACGACTCGGTATGAATTCTATAGAGAAGCCAAAAGCCATGAGGCTAATGGTCGTTATGATGAAGCGCTTGCTGCATATGCAAGAGCCATTGAAGTGAGTAGTGATTATGCGCATGCATGGTTCTATAAGAGCCGTCTTCATTATAAGCTCCAACAATATGTGGAAGCAAAGTGCTGTGCAGAGCGAGCTTTAGAGCTTGCCCCCAGCTGGGGAAAACATATCAAAGAAATTCTTGAGGATTGCAAGACCAAAGTGTAGATTCATCATATTATAATCTCGATAATATTCTGTGCACTGCGTCGCTAACCCTGGCGACATCATCACGATTAACCATCCTGTTCAGCACGAATCTAGAGCGGTCACCATATCCCCCATAAATGAGAATGTTTTCTTTTGCTAGCTCCTTAGAGAGTTTCATAGCATCGATGTTCAGTTTGTCAAGCCCCAGGAAGATAATATTGGTATCTGGTTCCTCAATGATTAGGTCCGGGATTGTCGACAAGTTCTGATATAGCAACTTGGCATTATCGTGATCATCCTTCAGTCTATCGACCATCTTTTCTAGAGCTACAATCATCGGAGCTGCAATTATTCCTGCTTGTCTCATCCCCCCACCCAATTTCTTTCGCATTCTATGGGCCTCATGAATGAACTCCTCAGTTCCAGCGATAATGGAACCAACAGGCGCTGAAAGCCCTTTACTCAGGCATATCTGCACTGTGTCTACATCCTCGATTAGTTTCTTTGCAGGAAGATTAAGAGCGACTGAGGCATTGAATAACCGAGCACCATCACAATGTACTTTCAGTCCATGGTCTCTAGCTACAGAAGTGAGTGCTTTGACTTGTTTTGGTCTTATGATTGTGCCACCTGCGTAGTTATGAGTATTCTCAATCACAACCATGGCGGTTCTAGCAAGATGTGCATCATCTGTGTTGATGGCTGCTTCTAACGTTTCAGGACGAATATAACCTCTGACTCCTTTGACAGGTTTCGGAAAAAGGCCTCCGAGGGACGACATCGAACCGGCTTCGAAGAGATAAGTATGTGACTTCTCTTCGACAACTACTTCATCACCTCTAGATGTTTGAGAGAGTAGAGAGATGACATTACCCTGAGTTCCAGATGTCACCATGAGGGCGGCCTCTTTGCCTAGTATACGCGCCGCCTTTTCCTGAAGCTCGTTGACGACTTTATCCTCTCCAATGACATCATCCCCAAAACGATTCTGTCGATGAGCAGTAACAATTGCTTCAATCATCTCATCAGTTGGTAGTGTGACTGTGTCACTCCGGAGATCAATAGTCTTCATACTTCTAGAATTTCAACCCCCTCAATTAAGCCTTAGCCTTTTGTTCATTCAGAAATGCATAAAGGTAACACATAATCGATTCGTGTTTCGAATCGATTTTTTGGAGAAATAACATTTGAGTGAGACCCTAAAGCTAGGATATGTGGATAAGTTACGTTTGTTCAAACGTGATGCCCGGCTTTACATTCTCATTATGTCAACTAGTGCTTTTGCTAATGGTATCAATAGTGTAATCTTCAATCTGTATCTGGAAGGCGATGGCATCCATTCAGCTGATTTCATTGGTTTCTTCCTATCAATATCGATGTTTGCGACTGCTGGTATTTCTTTCATTGCAGGTCTTGTAACGGACAGGCAGAGTAGGAAAAGAATCATCTTAGTTGCCAATGCTATTTCTTTCCTCTGTGTTGCAATACAGTATCTTACACTTGACAGTCTTGCATTGATTTCTTCTGCTGTCTTAATTGGCATCTCAGGAGCATTCTCACAGGTTGCTTGGTCTCCTTACATAACCGATTTATCCACAGATGATGAGCGTGCTCATTTATTCGGATTCAGTCAAGGTGTTGCTTTACTTGCTTTATTTGCAGGAAATCTTTTCGGTGGATTCTTGCCCGGTGTGTTCTCATCTCTATTTGGCTTGCTTGCAGAGAGTGTACCAACCTATCGTTTGACCCTACTGGTGACACTCATCCCCTCCGCGATTTCTATGATTCTAATACTTCTCATGTCGAATGATACACCAACTTACTCTATACATCAACTTGGACTCAAGAATGTCACAAATTGGAGCTTTATTGGAAAATACGCGACGACTGTCACCACGGTAGGCATGGGTGCTGGTGTAATTGTGATGTTTTTTAATCTCTTCTTCAAGTATCAGTTCTCAGCTAGCTCTGAAATGATAGGAATCATCTTTGGAATCAACACGATTGTCCTATCTACTGGAAATTTCATTGCTCCTGCTCTTTCGGATAGGATTGGTAAAGTCAAAACTGTGGTATTTACAGAAGCTCTCTCTATCCCATTCCTATTGATGATCGGGCTTGCAGAGAGTCTTCCAATTGCAGTAACAGGATATGTCGCCCGAAGCGTCCTCATGAATATGGCTGGACCGGTTTCAAATGCACTATTCATGGAAGGTCTCACCAAGGAGGAACGTGCGACTGCTGTTGGTGTTGTACGCACTGGAGACTCATTGGTTCGTGGCATTGCTGCAAATATCGGTGGCTGGTTCCTTGCAATGGGAATGTATCAGACTCCCTATTTTGTCGTAGCAGGATTGTATGTTTTAGCAATCATCATGTTCTATCTGTTTTTCAGAACCAAAGAAAGAGAACTTGAACTACGTAAGAGTATCGAATTGGTCAAAAAGAAGAAACCTGACCATGCACCAGATATAACGTGAAATTGTCTTTGAAGATTGATTATCTTCTCCTAAGTACCCACACAATTACCATGACAACTGCAAGAGCAAAGATAGCAACCAATATCATCAAAGTTGTTGGTAACCAAGAATCGGTGGTTGTGGTTGTAGTAGTGGTTGTAGTAGTGGCCGTAATATCCGATACTGTCATTTGTTGTGAGGTTTGGCCTGAAACACTGCATTTTGCGGTTGCTCTTAAGATATCTCCATTCGAAGCAGGAACACTGAATGTATCTGACATGCCCGATGCGCTACTTTGAGATGTATAGCTCTCAGTTGTAAATACGACAGAGTTCTTCTCGATAACGATTTCATAGACATAATGTGTGTTGACATCAGCCGTGACGTGAGTCACGGTGACCGTCAATATTTCTGTATCAATATCATAAGCAAGTGTTATAGGACCTGGCGGATGAGCTGCAACATTTGCTGGCTGGTATGCTACAGCTATTAGTAAAATCAATCCAAGTAGGGCATACGATTTTGATTTGTTCATATCTATCACCGAGCTTTTCTTCTTTATTGCATTTGATGCTAATAGTCTTTCTTCTTTATTGATGCGGTACTCTGCGACCGTTTGTTTCTTATGGATGACATGCAGAACAAAAATCAATGCTGAAAGAAATATTCCTCATCAACCGAAGTGTTTTGCAATTTCATTATAGTAGTGAGCAATCTTCTAGTGAAGATGATAAAGCAGTTTTATCGTCAGGCTTTCTCTCAGCAATTCAAGATTTCAGTACACATGCCCGGTCTGATGTACTAGACTCATTCTCTACAGAAAGTGAGTATTTCTTGTACTCACGATTTCCGCAGTCTGAAGAAGTTCTAATAGGAGTATTCGACAGGAAGGCTCCCGAGAAGTTTGCTCGGGAAGCTATCCAAAAAATCATGGAAATCTTCCGTGAAATACCCCTACCTGAGATTGAGGGATTACAATGGTCCCCTGAAGTAAAGAATAAAATCCGTGAGAAGCTAAGCAGAATTAATGTCCAATTCTTTAGTAATGAAAAGTTGTCTTCTGTGGTTTTAGAGTCTCTTGAAGAACGAACAGACATACCCCTCGCTTTCTTGATAGATTCTGGTAGTAACTCTTTGATTGCGAGTTTCTCTAGGCCCAAGCCTCTCTTCAAAGAAGATCAGGTTCGTGAATTCCTTCTTGTGCACTCTTCCTTACAGCGAACACTCGAGACTCTTGGTATCGATGCACCATATTCCTATCTTGTTATCGAATCAGAGGATTACGCAGTAGTTGCCTGCAACGGGGGAAGACTTCTCAGTGTGGCAAGTGGATCCATGCGGATTCCTGTTGAGAATGTTTACAATGCAGCAACAAACATCTGTTACGCGGATACTCTAAAAGTTGAATTCGAATTATCTGCCAAACAGAATCCTATTGGCAGATTGATGCTTGGAGAGAATGGACGTATTTTGATTTCGTCTGGCAGGCAATTTCCTATGAAATCTCACATCTTCATTTCAACGCTCGCCAAGAATGTAGAATCCATGTTCAAATTGATTACAAGACGCCCCTACACTCGGTTTTTCGCAAGAACAAAAGGTGATAATGCACAGACTCTATTCCTACGCAAAACATCATCTGGTATCGAATTCGAAATGTATCAGCTCTAGTATTCAGAAAACGATTTTAGACGAATGAGAATATGGTTATGACGCTAGATTATGGAAGTTCGTGACATGGAATCGAATCTCCCTCAGAAAACTGATGAACAAAAGCTTGAGGCGGTCTTCCTCTATAGAGGAATTCTTGATGCCTATGATGCGGTTGGGACAGAACTTATCGGTCCAAATGTTTTGGAGGAACACGTCCTACCACGTATGGTTTATTTCGTGAAAGAGTTTCTCCCCGAGATCTTTTCTCAGAGAGCTGATTCCTCAACCTTGGTTGACGAACTTAGGACTTTTCTAACATATTTCCACAAGAAAGTTGATGACGCCCAAGAGAAAGGGACGGTTCGCGAGCTTACGATGAACGAGATTTGGCAGCTTCGTGCTGCAATCTTTGGCTATGAGAGCGTCTTCATAAACATCCTTGGTGAAGCTGCAATCAAAGATTATGTCTTTGTACGCATGGCAGATATTCTAGCATCCTATCTTCCAGAAGCACTTCTCAATCCTAGTGTGTCCCTCTTAGATAAGCTACAGGAGTATGCGAAGTACATCCGTGATCACGAGTTCGTGAGCTATGCTCGTGTAAAGGCTGAAGGCTCGGAGGTGACTGTCGCTGCGAATGGTTGTGCGTTTGCGAGAATTCATGACTCGGAAGCTTATCAGAATTTAAATGTACGATTTTGCCCTTGGGGAATGATCGGCTCTGCCATTGTTGCGGCTCACGAAGGCAGAGGTACGGTGCTAAAGTCTAGTATTTTTACTACTCGTGGTAGTGTTAGTCATATAGAAACAAAATAGAGTGAGGTCTTTATGATGCAATCAATTTTAGGAATTCCAATACCCTTTCTTGTCTTGGGTATCGAGATCATTATACTCCTTGTGCTAATCCTTGGCTGGATATATGGCGCTCGAAGGATGGATTTTAAGCTCCATCACAAAGCAGTGTGGTTTGTTGTCTTTCTCCATATTCTCACTGTGGGATTGTGGATGATCCCCATAGCCATTGCCAGACTAACACTCGCACTCTCAAATCCACTTCTCTACTGGTATCAAATAGTTCATGATACTGTTGGCCTTCTGGCAATTGGCTTGGGCGCTATTCTTGTTGTAATGTTCCTCGTGAAGGGTGGTATGCCATTGAAGCTTCTTAAAAAGACCAGACCGTTCATGTTTCTCACAATCGGTACTTGGATTATTGCGTTTTTCCTTGGATTCTATTGGTTCCTACTTGGCTGGTTTCCATAATAGTTTCAGACGGATCAGAATCAAAGTTTACTATGATAGATGTCTGTAGCCCTCTTCATTGTATCTTCATCAGCTGGAAAGACGATGGGCATCGTAGCATAAACTGCTCTACATGGATTTCCTTTGGCAAAATGAAAAATCACCTTCGGGCGACCTGCTCCATGATTCTGGTCAATCTCGATGACATAGCTCATGATAGTAGCAACACTATCATCGCCTTCTGGGTGTCTACAGAGACTTGATCTTCCTTCACTGTCACCATGGTCCTTCAGCAGTAAGAAAACATCTTGCACCTTTGATATATGGCGAATAAGTTCGTAACCTCTCTCGACTCGTTTGACCGAACTCTCATAGTCTATCCCCTCATTTCGAAGTACATCTTCAGTATCTAACATTATATGATGACTAGTTCGCAGAACGCGTCGCTCTGACCATTCGAGTGAATGATCACTGCCTGCCAATTCAATGACAAGCATACTATCTAAGTCCGCAAGGACCAGATTTCCCCACTGGTAGCCCTTTGCAGTCTTTAGTTGGTCTACCGTCATTCCAACACAATCCTCAGCGTCTTTTGCGAACATCAGCAGTTGTTCTGTCAACTTGTGGAATGATGGATCTGGAGTGCTCTTCACGTGAGTATTCGCTATTGCAAGACCATGCCTATTGATGCCAATTGTGATTCCTTCTACTTTCCCAGTGGCATTATTTATGCCCCGAATCCCAAAACAATCAACATCATAGAATATCTCGTCACGATGATTCTGTGAGATCATGTCTCGGTTCTTGAATAACAGCGTCTTATTCAGTTCTGGAAGGATTACCGCACCTGCAAGACTTGGCATGGAACCTCACACCAGTGCACCGCTAATATGCGTACAATATAAGTTATCTTTGTAGATTGATTATAGATAAATGGAGTGCAATTACTGGAGATTGTGGTTTCCTTGGTAAATCCTGAGTTAATACATCGGTGTGTAGAGAAACTCACTTTAAATCCTCAAATAGTATGCCTACCAACAGTCGACTCCACAAATGATGAGGCAAAAAGACTCATTGCTTCAGGTAGACGTGCTGAACTACTTATACTTGCAGACACACAAACTCATGGCAGGGGGCGATATAATAGAACATGGCATTCACCAGAGGGAGGTCTCTATCTATCCCTTACTCTCAGACCTATCTTGCACTTTGATTCCATACCGCTCCATAGCATTCTCTGTGCTTGTGCAATTGCAAAAGCGCTTCAAAATATGGGAGTCGATGAGGTAGAACTGAAATGGCCAAATGATGTATTGATAGCGGAGCGAAAGGTTGCTGGCATTCTTAGTGAGCTTATTTCAATTGGTCCGGATGAACATCTTATTGTCCTTGGGATTGGTATCAATCAAAACACTCCGCTTAATCTTCTTCCTGAGGACATCAGATATTCAACTACTTCAATACTTGAACATCTTGGACGTACCACCTCGCGAGAGAAATTATTATGTGACCTACTCACCTTGATTGATTTCCGGCTTCAAGCAACTCGCTCAAGTAGCTCCTTCGATATGGTGCTTGATGAATGGAGGCAAAAGAATGCTACTCTTGGATCAAAGATCCGTGTCGATGACGGCTCTATGACGTATATTGGTATCGCAAAAGAGATTCTTCCTGATGGGTCTCTCCTAGTTCATACAGACGATGGTGATATCACACTATGTACCGGAGATCTAACCCACCTATGTCAAGACTAAAATCCAAATTTCTGTGAGTGTGATTAAATATCATGGAATTTCTTGTACTCTCTGACATCCACGATAACTGGTTGCATCTAGATACAATTCTCGATATCGTACATGAGGTCAATGGTGTGATATTTCTGGGTGATTTGATGCAACATAGTGAACATAGCGATGTATCCCCAGAATCGCAAAAGAATTTCAAAAAAATATATGATGCAGCTAAATGGATGGTAGCTATTCCTGGAAATGGTGCAGTACCCAAAGTTGTTCATTTTATGGACCGCCTCGGCATTAACGTGCACGGTGCCTCTAAACAGATTGGAGAGATTGGTTTTTTCGGCGTTGGAAGAGCAACAGACACAGTAGGTGTGGTTCTCAATCTCAGGGAATTCTTTCAATCAGAACGATACGCTGCAATAGAGCTAGATTCCAAGTCCATTGAGACCCTGAATGTATTTGGCGTGTTCATTCGAAATGGTTTCTTCGAGGTTGAAGATTGGTCTCCAGAGAAGTTTGATGAGATTGAGAAATATCGAAGTCCCATTGAACATACAGAGGATGAAGTGTTCGAAATTCTACTCCGCGGTTATGAAACAATACGCAACTCACCGGTCAAAGTCCTTATCTCTCATGTTCCTCCGTACGAAACTGGACTGAACCCGGTCTTACCAGAAGGTGTATCCACTGGAAGTAAAGCTATCACCAGATTTATTCTTGAATTCCAACCCACTCTCGTACTCTCTGGGCATTATCATAGAGATTACAAGTTCACAATAGGGTCCGTACCTTGCGCAATCGTTCCTGCTGTGAAAGATGGATTCTGTTCAATTCTTCACTTTGAATCCAAGGATAAGCAGTTTAGAATTAAGTCGAGAAGGTTCTAGACTTAAGAGCGAATGAGGTATTACCATGTACGACAGTGAGGTCATCTAGAATGAGCCAAGCAGTCGTAAAAGTAACGCCCAAAGATCTACCCCGAATTGAAAGTTTCATTCTTAAAAATCGACAAGCAAGCCCCTTAAAGGTTAGAAGCGAGTATGAGGCTTTTAGAATAAGATTCGAGGGGGATTCTATAGTTGGATACACAAGTGGAAAAATTGTCTGTAGTGGTTCCCATGCTGAAGCAATTGTACAAGCTGCAGTTAGAAATCTTGTTGAGGGAATAAAACGAAAGGAACTCGTTATTGGTTCCGATGAGGCTGGTAAAGGTGAATGGCTTGGCCCACTTGTTGTCGCTGCCGTTGCAACAACTGAAAATCAATCCCGAACGCTTCAAAGTCTTGGCGTCATGGATAGTAAGGATGTTCCACTTAGTCGTTTGAGTAAAATTGCCCATCAGATTGAGTTGGAGTGCACGGACAAGAAAGTCCTTCTTATACCTCCTGAGACCTTCAATGTTCGATTCCAGGAGCTCCATGACGAAGGCAAGAATCTGAATGATTTACTAGCTTGGGGGCATGCTAAAGTGATTTCTGAGATATATAATGGAATTACTTCAGCAGATACTGTTCGTGTCGTCATTGATGAGTTTGCTAGAGCCAAAACACAACAGC
>JAOUFI010000188.1 GCA_029858305.1 Candidatus Thorarchaeota archaeon | reverse complement strand
AGGAGATACCTATGACCGTAGTTGTGAGGAGGATGAGAGTACTGATAGGGGCGAAAGAGCAATGTGAAACATAACCAATGAGATTCACATTGTCAGCTCCCCAGGATAATAGCGAAGTTGGAATCACAGTCCATATAGCTGCTGCAAAACTTCCTACCACCATGGCGGAAAGAAATGCCCAGACTAGACTCAATCCTAAAATTATGAAGAACTTCTTGATTCCACCAATTTGTCGTGCGTCATCATATTCCTGATTCTCTAGTTGAATTGTGTCTGTTTTGCTCATTTTATTAACCCACTATAAAAAGTTCAATCATCGTAGTGCTTCAATCCCTGATCGATAATGTTGAAGAACACAGAGAGATACTCCTTGGTCTTTTCTTCAGGTTGGTCGTTCATTCTACCGCGCATAACCAATTCACGTATTGCCTGAGCAAAAGTGCTGAGGACCATTATCACTGAGAATGGATCAACCTTATCTTGAACTCCAGACTGCTTCAGGGTTTCTGCAATGACGGAGGTCATTAACTGCTCAAGCATTTCCATGTCGTGCCTGAACTCCTGTTCGCTCTCGGTCAGTGACTCATTATTTTGTATCTTCTTCACTATCTTAGAAGTAATTGCACTCAAATGTCCTGATTCAAAGAGGATAGCATCATCAGGATATCTCTCGAAGAATGCAAAATATGCATCTCCCATAGACCGAAGTTCGTAGGAAACTTCGGCTTTCCTCAAATGGTTGTTCATTATCTCGTAGAGTTTCTGATACGCTTGCGAGACGACCGCCGCGAAAATATCATCCTTAGTTTCGAAGTAGTTGTAGATAGTCATCTTTGTGTAGCCTGCCGCTTGCGCAATCTCCTCTACCATTGTCTGTTCATATCCTTGGGTCGAGAAGAATTCGCTGGCGACCTTGATGATGGCTTTTCTACGTTGCTCCCTCTCACGTTGAAGTCTCTGTGCTTTTGGTGATGCGGCTTTGTCTTTACTCATGGGATCACTCCAAACAATGATTTTACTCAAGTAAAATAAAATATACTTGAGTAAATAAGAATAACTGTGAGCGCAAAATAAGAACTGTACGGGCTCCGCGAGAGGATGATAGAGAGGGCTAAAACATCGCTCCTGAATTCTACGTTGAGGATTATTGATGATAAGTATTGGTATAGACTAGATTCAATCATGGAATCATAATAGAATTTAATATACGGGTTATTTCGCTGTCATGCAGTTAGCTGGGTGGTTTATTCGTGGTAGATTATGACCCTCTGTTCTGGTATCAATTACCTATCCACTCCTATTCACTTCGAGGCATTCTCTTCATTACCTATTTTTAGAAAGTGTACGTGCTTGATTCTAAAGAATGATAACCAACATGAGCTGAAGAATGCAAGATTGGTATGAAGCTATTAGCACAGAACGATCCTGAACTGAAAGACTTTACAGAAATAATACAACCCTATGCCTCTGATTTAGATGCACAAAAGATACCATACTGGGTTATTTTCCATGAAAAGAGTGTAGCAGGAATCGTGATAGTGGGTCATGAACCACTCATGCTCATAGAACCAGTTGGCACGAAGGCATCCATCATCTATCCAATTGACTCTAATTTTCCTGCTGATATCCTGAAAGAGTTTGTTTCTCTCGCCTTGAAGGTAGCACAGAAACAGGAAGTGGTCTACTCATTCATTGATATCTCATCTCAGCAAGACACATTGATTGATCAGTTTCTAAAGGCAGGATATGCTGAACTGGCTAATAGCCTCAGAATGTCCCGTTCTCTTGATGCTCTCCTTGATGTGGACAGTGACACTCTAAGATATGAACGGGTCAAGCGGGAAGACGTCGATAACTGCCTGGAAATCATGAAGAAGTTCATGGGTGGTTCTCCTGATGTGATGTTGAATATCATTCTCAGCAATATCCAGAAGGTCCCTGAACAATTCCTTGACTATTGGTTCAATAGTACTCAGCTCTTCTATGCCTACCATGAGGATGACCTTGTCGGGTTCCTTGACATCAGTCCCAAGCAGGGTCTCAACATTAACAACCTTGGTGTGTCTTCAGCCCATCGAGGGAAAGGTTATGGGAGGCAGATGATGCGTCATGCTATGAGGTATCTGAAAGAGCAGGGTGTGGCGGAAGCCAAGCTCCGCGTCCATGTGGATAACATGCGCGCAATTCAGCTCTACGAGTCCCTTGGATTCACCAAAGGCATCGCGAAGAGGGCGCTCATCTGGAGAAAATAGAGTTGGTAATCCCATAGAAAAATGATGGTAGCGGGTAGTGCTGCTGCAAAGGAAAAACTAAACTTGGCTCGTACATGTGTACAAATGACTGTAATGACACTCATTATGGTTCTAGATAGGACTATTCCGCTGGGGGCAATACTACCGGGTGTACTCCTTGCTACGCTCTGTCTTGGACTTCCACTCAGTAAATACCAAGGCCACTGGTCCGAATGGTCGATGTCATCAAGAACCAGTTTCTTGTTATTGCTTGCCTCAGTCGTTGGGCTCACCATCATAATGCTGCAATATGTTGTTTGGAATGGTACTGGTCCTGATT
>JAOUFI010000076.1 GCA_029858305.1 Candidatus Thorarchaeota archaeon | reverse complement strand
AGCTACTTTAAATGATGAGAGAAGCCGGAGAGGCAAAATTATTGAACTAAAGATGACCCTCAGAAACTTGTTCTTCATTGTTGCCTTTTCAGGATATCCAATATAGGCAAGGGTATGTTCGCGAAGAATATCATCGAGAGCTGCAGCAAAGGCTTCTTGGACCAAAGGAGTCAGATTGCTTCCTTTGAATGCTTCATTCTTGCTAAAACTCTGCTTGTCTATGACGCTTTTCCATTTCAGATATTTTGCTTTCTCAGTGATATCAGTTAATGAATAAGCGAGCTCGCCCAAGTAAGGTATTAGTGTTCGTTGGGTTTCAGTAGGTGTAGGTTCTGATTGAAGTTCATCATAGACCATCTCAACCGGTCTTATTTGGCTGAACGCAGGTTTGAACCAAAGATTGTGAAGAAGCCCTTCAATTCGTCTTAATGTTTGTTTATCCCGTAGTTCTACGTGATCAGGTATCTTATCTAAAACGCGTTCTTTTGCCCATTCAACTGTGCCGCCTGAAAGATGTCGCCATATCTTGTCCAATTCAATAATTGAATTGGCATATCTAAAGAATTTAAAATCTAGTGACTTCTCAATATCATCTGAAGTAAGAATATCAATCTCTTTTGTGTGATATGATTGAGTTCCGCTTGCAATCTCCCAGAGACGCATCAAAATCATATTAAGAACTCCACTGGATGTTGGTACCTCAAGTCGAAGTGCATGATCTCCAGGCTGCGCAATGAGTTTGCAGGATATCAAGGCATTTTGGAGGGAACCAAAGTTCGTAAGATCTGTCGGAAATAAGTCCATTTCACCGTGACCTGTGGTGGACCAACATTGGATGTTCCCTGATTTAATGTCACGTTCAATAATGATTCTCTCTTTGTCACCGAGATGGTCGAATTGTTTAGTCAGACCCTTAGAGTATGCCATGATCGCATATACTACATACCGTTCCTTGTTAGGCTTATAACCTGGCATTCGGAGAATAAGCCCAATTGTGTCTAGAGGCTCACTACCTGATAGCCAAGCACCAGTGGCTTGATCAAATTCCCAACGGTCTCCAAGCTCATAAAATATTCGTCGAAGGTCACTGAGATCAGATGCATCTTTAGCTCTCTTAAGAGTCGCACGTTCCCACATCATGTAGTTTTGTTTCATTTTTTCCATACTCTTGCGTTCGAGCTCAAGCCATTGACTTTCTACTTTCAGCTTGACCTTCATCACAATAGGACTCCAATTCTAATTATTCTGCGTTGAATCGATTTCACATACTCTTATGAATATCGATACGATATTCTCTTTCATCTTTGTCTTTCTAATGAAGACCTTTAATTGTATGTACAATTATTGAGAATATTTCTCTCATTGCTAGTGATTTTTGTTCAACAATGAAAGGGCTGGTGACAAAAGAAGTTCTATCTGCTAAGCTTAGTTTAGACGCTGGATTCACGATTTCGATAACAAGCCCAGATTGTGTTTTATTGCGCTTGAGTTCCCATCCCGAGTCAAAAATCGATTGTTCTTTTCCAAGCTGCTCAAACACAGACTCTATAATTTCATCGCTTCCACCCAAGATAAATCGTTCTTTGAGTTTTGATGATAAGCCAAAATGATACTTGAGAGTTAACGAATCTCCCAAGACGAATTCTGCAGCAAAGTCTATCAAAATTGAATTGTGCCTTCGGTGCTTGACCTGAATAATAAAAGGTCCATTGACGTTGGGCAGATTAGAATCGAGAGTTTTTACAAGTGTATCAATGTAATACTCCAAATGTTCCAAATCTTCTTCAAATGAGAATCCACGCTTTGTCCAGTAACCACTCGCATAACACATAATGCACGCGCTCAATAGAATCAATACTCCGAAGGCACATAGTGGCTGAATGAGAAATTTCACATAATAGGCACCTGAGGACATGATGGCCCATACTAAAACTAAAAACCAAGAGAGATCTGTCAAATCATCGAATTTACTCTGGTCGTATTTTTGAATCTGAAGCTCCATCCTTTCAAATAGAAGGGGGATGTCACCAATATTCACTCTAAGGTCGATGGTTTCTTCATCATTAAAGGAAAGTCCTGGATCGAAAAAATACAATTCGTTACGGGCGGACACACCAAAATCATAGTAAGCCCGAGCCATTGGCAAACCAAGACCAATTTGAGTTCCAAGTAGAAGCAAAGATGAAAGTACACTAGGAGAAATGGAGCATAGAATCCAAAGGAAGACACCATATGAAGAGAAAATCAAAAGACTACTTGCAATCAACAAGATGTGTTGAAATCGTGCATTTCGGAAGTCGACCAGAATATAATGTAGATTCAGAGCCGCCTCCAGATCACCCATCCACGATACCTCTTTTTTTCTTTATGCGTTAGAAACATAAAGTCTTAATTATTCCAGCTTTGCGAAGCAAATTTACCATATATTATCTAATCGATGAAAAAGATGTCAGCTTGGTTCTCTGTAGCTTCGATACGAATGTGCATCCCATTTTCAAGAACACTGGTTGCATCTTTTACTGCCACAATTCCGAAAGCTGAGTGTTCAGTCGCAATAGCCGCAAATTGACCAATGGATTCACCAAATTCAGCAATTACAACTCTAACTTGTTTAAAGAGGTCCGCGAGGACTTTTGGATTCTCGTTGAAGAAGGGTTCCAAATCATCCTCAAGGACAACAATCGTATCAGTACTCCAATCTTGATCAAGATCCTCAGGAGTGCACACGATTGCAGCTGTTCCTGAGAACTCTCCGCTCTCGCTAACCGATTCCCCTCGCAGAATGGGAAATTGAGGTACATCTTTCTTTTTTGGCAATGTCATACTCCCTCTGCTTGTTAAAGTGGCTAGCCTTAGTGAGTGTTTTTTTAGACTTTAACGTTTCGGACCTAGACCCACCTATTATTTCAGCTACCTTCATCCTAATAACTCCAAGAAGAAAAGAAAAATTGAGGTTTTCTAATGGGTGTTTATGAGTTTGAAAACAGAATTCCTGTAATTGGGAATAATAGCTATGTCAGCCATTCAGCTTCCGTAATTGGGAATGTGACTGTCGGTAATGAATGTTACATCGCTCCTGGTGCCATTATTAAGGGAGACTATGGAGAGATTCGGATTGGGAACGGAACAAGTGTTCAAGATAATGTAATCATCCATGCACGATCCAATGAGATTACTATGATTGGTGACAATGTAACCCTTGGTCATGGTTGTATCGTTCATAATGCAACTGTTCATGATGAGGCAGTTGTAGGTATGGGAGCAATCGTTTCGGACTATGCCGTCGTAGGAAAATGGGCAATTGTTGGAGAGGGGGCAGTCGTAAGAGCAAGATTCGAAGTCCCAGATGGCAAGATTGTCGTCGGAATTCCAGCTAATGTGATTGGCAATGTACAAGACCATCATAAAGAAGAACTAACAAGATTCAAGGGTATCTATAGAGACCTAGCTAGACGGTATCCAATCGGTCTCAAGAAACTAAAAGATTGAGATTTATAAAAGAAAAAGAGGGTTATACACCCTCTTTGCTTACATTGATACCATTTTATCACGATTGAATCTACCAATTGCTAGAGCCCAAGTGACGATTGCAAGCAATATCGCTATCAACAGCGTGATAAAATTAGAGAACCAGACCAAGTTCATATCTACATTCCCACTCGTATCCATCGAGATCATCGGGAGAAGCATCGGTATTATAAAGAGCATGACAGTTGCTCCTGATGTCTGGTATGCTTCATAGACGCGTTTGACCCTGCCACTGATTAGAATCATCACTGATACCATTGCAAGGATAAGCGTGGGACCTGTCGTGAGTAGGAGGAAAAGACTTGATAATCCCGGTACAAGGACAATCTCGGACCCCACGGACACGAGGATGAAAATAGTAGATACCTCAGTAATGAGAATCGAGCCCAATAATAGAGCTATACTTGGTATGAAGGAGCTAAGAAGTTTACCGAGTAAGAGTTCACGGTCAGTAAGTGGAGTGCAGAGTAGAGGCTCCAGAGTGTTCTGCTCACGCTCTCCTACAAGAGCATTTGCTGAGATTAATGATGCAGGGATAATTGCGATAATTCCGACCATGGGAGAGAGTAGCGGATCAATCATTGCTAAAGTCGCAGCAGCAACAGTAGGAGCAGTAAGAGCAATCAACAACACTGTTGCAATCAGCATCACAGGTCCAAATGCCGCTATTAAAATCAAACCATATTTCACCATACTCACTTTCATTGCCATCTTCAGGTCAGCTCTGGCAACGAGCATCGATTTTTGTAGAGCCATTATTTTACACCTCCCTTGATGACATCAAGATATAGATCTTCTAGAGTAGCTTCTTCTTCTGCAAACTCGATAATATGTATACCCTTTGAGATGAGTGCTTGCATGAGGGTCGTGTTGTTTTTGAGTGGATCATCAATTGTAACCAGAATTGAATCAGCCTCTCTCTCAGCGGATTTGACAAAATTCATCGCTTTCGAAATTGAAAGTGTGTTTTCCAAATCATCGACAACACGAATTCTAAAGTTCTGGCTTGCTTGTAATCGAGATCGAAGTTCTTGAGTAGCTCCGCTGAGAAGGATCTGCCCTTCATCAATGATTGCGATTCTGTCACACATTCTCTGTACTTCAGCAAGATTATGTGAATTTATGAAGAAGGTCTGTTTGTATTTTTCAGCAAGGCTAAGAATGAGTTCTCTCACTCTCTTTGCGGCAACTGGATCAAGCGCAGAGGTTGGCTCATCCAAAAGCAGAATCTTCGGGCGATGGAGCAGTGCTCGACACAATGCCAAACGCTGACGATTCCCTGTACTCAGTTCTCCTGCAGGATCATCCTTTCTTTCCCATAGATCCATAAATGTCAATAATTCCTCTATCCTTGTAGGCAATTCGTCCCTTGGAATACCATAGAGATTACCGAAGTATTCCAAGTTTTCATACGCTGACATTGTCTGATAGAGCGTATGATTCCCTTCTTCTGGCAAGACACCCGTGATTTCACGTACCTGTACTGGTGACTCAATAATATCATACCCTCCAACTTTTGCTGTACCTTCATTTGGTCGAAGAAGTGTACAGAGGAGTCTTATTGTTGTTGATTTCCCAGCGCCATTTGGCCCCAAAAGTCCATAAATCGAACCTTCAGGGACAGTTAATTCAATATGATCTACAGCAGTCAAATCATCGAATCTCTTGGTTAATCCGGAGATAATTACTTCGTCCAATTTTCGCACTTTCCGTAATCAAAGATGTGAATCGATAAGGCTCAGGTTCACCAAGGATTTGTGTGCGCGGGAGTACAAAAATATGATTGAATGGATGTGAAAATCAAGATACACAAACAAACCATTGACGCCAAACCTAAGCTGATATCATCTTCTCAACCACAGCGGTAGAGGTATGCTTGATACCTGCAATCTTATGAATACGATGAACAGTTATTTCGTATAGTTCCTCAAGACTAGAAGATTCCAATAGCATTACAATGTCGTATGTCCCAGTTGTAACACTGATCCTTGTCGCTTGTTCTATGTGCCTGAGCTGGTCGACTACGTGATCAGTCATACCAATCTCGATTTCCATGAGAATGTAAGCTAGTATCGATTCAGCCATTTTCATTTTCTCCTTTCTATCTATATTCTCTAATCACTACTAATGTTTCGATATGATCAATTCCTTGTATTTTCTGTATTTTATCAAGTATCATTGATCTCGTCTTTGACAAATTCCTACTCTTAATTGTAAGTAAATAATCAATTCCTCCAGCAAGTGCAGCAGCTTTCTCGACACCCTTGACTGCAAAGAGTGCAGGGAGAAGGTCCCCAGTCAAAGGCTTGACTTTTATTAGAACAACTGAGCGGATATCTGAAGCTTGGAGAGCAACGATACCAATCATGACAAGTAAGATACCCAGTATCTTCAGAATCCAAAGAAAGGGATCCGCGCCTAGGTCTCCAAAACCTCCCGGGATAAAGAAATTACCAATAATTGTGACTGGAATGCCCAAGACGACAGAAATTGCTGAGAGAGAGTTTACGACAGCCATTGAGCCTTTTCCAAGAGCACGAATGTACATGACTATGGATAGGAAAGCTGTAGCTGAAGAACCAACCATCATCCAGAAAAGCTGGAAAAGGTTGTCAGCCATCACTTGCCAAGCATTTGGCGGCAGTATTGGTATCATGAGAAGACTCATTGATGAATTCAGAACAAGAAGACTCCAGAGGCGCATATTCAAAGCGTCAACCCTAAGACCGGGGCGAATTTCAAACCTCTTTGTTTTTCGTTGATAGTATGTTACCATTGCTGAGGATAGATTCATCGGACCGAGAACTATGAGTAGTGCTTGTAAATCAAATCCAATTGGAGTTGTTCCAATCAATAGAACGCCAAAAAGGATTGATACTAGAGATTGTATCTCAATTACTGTCGGTGAATCTTTCTCAGCTAGTAGATCTCCCAGAAGAAGATAGATTATTACAAGCTGGCCATATGGAAGCATAGCCGAGGCGTCAGCTGTGCCTACTAAGATGTAATAAGATAGTGTTGAAATTCCCGCAAAGAAACCTGCAATGATTATGTAAATCATCGGTTTTTTCGGTAATAGTCTGAGCCTGTCAAAATCTGGATCTAAGCTGTACCCAATTGATTGCCTTCGACCATTAGTAACGCGCCTGATACTGATTATTGCAACAATGATTACGGTTGTAAGAAAGCTGACCCATTGTGACATGAATCCAAATGATATAGCATCTATACTTACAATATTAAGAGCAATGTAATCAAAAACAACAGATAGAGTCCTCATCACGCCAGAACCAATCGCCAGTATGAAGAAGATGGTAGAGGTTGGTCTACGACTTACAGGTCTCTGACTCTGACTACTCATTGTTGGACCCCTCTGTTCATTGGTTTCTGAGAAGCTAGAAACTTACTTGAATTTATTCCTCTTTCGTTTCGTCTGAGGAATTCTTTGTATGCTGCTCTGAGAGGTCAGTTCTTGATTCCTCGATTATTGCTTCAAGTTCTTCATCGGGTTCAAAATCAGTATCTGTTTTTTTGTCAGTAGTGGACGCTTCTTTTTCATCCATTTTTTCGACAGCGCGTCCTTTTTTCTTAGAGCGCTTCTTGTCGTCAGTTACTGTTCTTTGTGCAAGAATGAACTCATCGAATGTAAGCCTCTTTCCAGATTGGAGCTTTTCAACAGCAGACTCGACACGTTCGCGTTCCTGAGCTTTCTGATGCTGTCGCTGCTCATCCCGTTCTTCGTCTCGTTTTTCAACAGTCTGTTTGCGAAGCTTTGTTTGGATATCTTCAATCTGAGTTCTGTGCTCTTTAAGTCGAGTCTCGCCCTCTTTGACCTTTTTTAGCCATTCTACAAAGTTTTTGTGCGCAGTATCAGCAGATTTCTTATATTCTTCCAGTTGAGGTCTTATTCTAACAACTTCCTGATGGTGAATTTGTGACTTTTCAGAAAGGGTCAATACCTTTTCATGAACCTCAGATGCTTCTTCCTTGAGCTTCCTCGCTAGCCTGCGTACTTCACTGATTCGATCCTGCTTCTCCTTCTCCTGACCAATCTTGACTAGTTGAGCTTCTATTCGAGCAATTTCCTCAACGATTGAAATCTCTTCATCCCGAGAGAGCTGTTCTGTTTGTTGTCGCCACTCTAACTCTTCGACGCGACGCATCATATGGCGTTGGTCTGTTGATGGACTGCCAACAAGATTGCTGCGGAGTTCACGTATCTCCTCATAAATGCTTGATAGTTGAGAATGGATTGCTTTTCTTCTCTCCTTGGCATCCGTGATCTCTTGATTGATACGATCCCTTTCTTCACGCTCAGCCTTCACGGACTCTATGAGGGCTTTTACCTCTTTGTTATGATCATCACGGATTTGCTTATACTCACGCATTTGATCCCTATCGCGGCGGAGTGCATCAAGTTCATCTCTAGATTGTATCTTGAGTTCTCGAAGTTTGGCTCGTAAGAACTCAATATTCTCTAGATTCGTTTCAGCGACTTCTGTCAAACTCTGTAGACCTCAGAATTTCATTTTGCTAGCCCTGCACGCAGGACGGATTCCGTTCATGCTCGAAACTTAGTTCCGAGATGGCACGTAAACAAGGTCATTTCGCCCGGAGCCCTCTTAAAAGGTTTATCATGGGAACAGCATTCCTTGATGCCTTTACGCCATTAAATCACACTTTAGAGATCTCATCAGCAATTCTCATAGAGATATCATAGTCTGTGACTTGTTGAAGACCGTTCCATCCGGGTGTTGCATTGGCTTCAAGTACCCAAAGCTGATGATCCTGATCCGGAATAATATCAACGCCAACAATCGTGCCTTTTACAGATTCAGCGACGCGAAGAGAGAGTTCGGTGACATCCTCAGGATTCTTTCGCGGAATTCCTCCTGTATGAATATTGGTAGTTATACCCTCGCCGCCGACTCGTTGCATAGAGGCAATAACATTGTTTTTCAATACTAAAGACCGAATGTCATACCCTGGACTTCTAATGTACTCCTGAAGAATATAAGCGCCCTTTCCAAACATTTGACTATGAAATTTCAAATAGTCATGGATGTTTTCTAAGTCAAACTCGCGCTCAATAAGCTGAACTCCAAGACCTCCAAATCCAGTAATCGGCTTAAGCACACAAGGAAAATGTTCACGAACAAATGTTGACGCTTCATCAATAGACTCTGTTATCAGAGTCTTAGGGACAGGAAGCCCTCCTGAGATTAGTTTCCTCATTGTTTCAGCCTTATTACGCATAAGCAATATCGAAGATACTGAGTTTACAACATTAACACCAAGTTCTGTAAGGGCAGATAACACCCCTACGCGATTGAAGAAAGTCCCAATGTCATGCGCACCTAAATCGAGTACAAGGAGAGTATCAATCTGCGTTAAATCGTATCCATTATGAAGAATCTGGTGGGTTTTTGTAGCTCCCCATCTAGAAACCTTCCAAGGTAGAACACGGATGACTTTCACTCCAAGGGCGTCAAATGCCACTGCGAGTGTTTCTACTCTATGTGAAAATGGATCAGAGGAAAAGAGACCTATACTAGAAATACGCTTCATTATCTTCAATCACCTGAAAACAATCCTCTAGTATCCCTAACGCGGACCTTTTATGTTCTCTTGAATGTAGAACTCCTGTTGAATGCCATGAAGCTCTTCTCGGATTTTGAAACTAAAAGAATTGCAGACGAACTAAGGGGAAAGAAGGGTAGTTTCTTGATTGCTTTTCGCAACAAACATGGTCCAACAAGGCTGAAACAGCTTTGGACGGATATGCTGCAAGATCTTGACCATCCAGTTACCTGCTTGAGCTGGTGGTCAAGTGCAGGCATTGTGGGACTCTTGGAATGTGAAACAGAAAATGGCCTTAATGTCTACGGACAATGGGTCCTCGATGAAGAACATAAGTTACTGAGCATCATGGAAGTCACCGAAGAGGACATTGTCAACATAAGAACTGGTTTTGATGCAGGCGCCGTGATATCCTCTGAAATGAGAGCTATTCGCATTGGGGAATCTGGCGGTGAGAATGAGTAGACGCCACTCTTAGTCCACGGTCAAAGTCTTTGATAGATTCCTTGGAAGATCAGGATTGATTCCAATATCTACTGAGAGGAAATAGCTCAATAGTTGCAGGGGTATCACATCTAAAATTGGATTCAAAAGCACATCAGATTTGGGGACGGTAAGGTAGTCACAATTATTGGCTACATAGGGCAGCAGAGTGTCTTCCTGTTCACCAACGATGATTGTTCGACCAGATCTTGCTTTCACTTCATTGATGTGATTAATAACCATCCAACTGTCTTCTGTTGTTGTGATGAAAATGACAGGATACCTTTCAGTCACAATGCTCAATGGGCCATGCTTGAATTCTGAAGAGTACATACCTTCACAGTGATTATAGCATATTTCCTTGATCTTCAGAGCTCCTTCTCTTGCAACACCATCAGTGAATCCGTAGCCTAAGCAGTATAAGTCCTTCACACCTATCAATGATTTGGCAAGATTTTTCGCAAGAATACCAGTTCTATCAATAGTAGTTTGGGTTAAGCGTGGCAGGTCAGTTCGGAGTCGATTGACAAAGGAGGTGGCTTCGGAAGGATCTAGATGTCCGTTCCTTTCTCCGAGTTTTGCAGCTAAATAGGCAAAGATGACTGCTTGTGAGTAGTAAGTCTTTGTAGCAGGTACAGAAATTTCATATCCGCAGGTCATGGGAACATAAGAGTTGGCTTTGAACATGAGAGTACTGCCAATTACATTTACAATTCCTAATGTCTTTCCATAATCATTCTCATAAATCATGTCAAGAACGTTGAGAATATCTTTTGTTTCTCCACTCTGCGAAACAAGTATACTAAAACTATCAGATTCCATCGTATTTCCATACATTTGTTCAAACTGACCACCTAGAGCATGGATAATTGGAAGCCCCGAGAGTCTGTTAAAGTAGTAAGTACCTACAATACTAGCATTATACGACGACCCACACGCGACAAGGTAATGACGTGAAGAGTCTTCGAAAAGTTTGAACCATTTCTCATTCTTTTGGCTTTCAAGAACCCCCATGAGGTCATGTACTACCTTCGGTTGCTCGTTAATTTCCTTTAGCATGAAATGTGGAAAGCCACCCTTTTCAGCAGTCTTTGCATCTACTCTTGAAACTTCAGGCTTTCGCTCGAGTTCTTTTCCATCTTCGATTCTGAAGACCTTTACTTCATCATGTGTAAGGGAGAGCATCTCGCCATCTGCAAGATAGATGATTTGATTTGTTAGCGGAAGGATTGAAGGTAGATCACTGGACACAATAGTAGCGTTGTCTG
>JAOUFI010000014.1 GCA_029858305.1 Candidatus Thorarchaeota archaeon | reverse complement strand
ACGCCCCATTGTGAAAGCCATGCTTGCTCCAACAAAAGCTGTAGTTTCAGCACCTATATAATAACGATATTCATCACGATCATATACATCATTGTAAGTACGATAGAATGAATCATATGCGTTTCCAGATTCGAAAGCACAGAGAGCACCTCTGTAACCTCTCTGAAAGAACTCATAATGGTCGGAAGACTCCCAATATGAGAATTCGTTTGATGCAACTACTCCTACAGCATCTCGACCATAGAAATTTGATAGGGTCTTTGCTAGTTCAGCCCAATACTGACCCAAATGATAGACTGATTCATCTCCTGAACCGTGTGCAAGAAGAACTCGTTCATTACGAGGAGCATATCTACTCACATAGAGTACAGTATCAATATTGTACATTGCCATAATCTTGATTTCTGCCTGCTGAAATGCATTAGCAACTTCTTTTCCTCCCTGAATGCCTCCAAGAGCGTGGTCTCCATTGAACGCTATAAAGTAGATATCCAGAGGCCACTCATAATGTGACATCACGCGTGCAAGCTCTAAGACAGTCGCAATACCACTCCCATCATCATTAGCACCGGGACAACTAGCTACTGTATCATAGTGAGCACTGACTATGAAGACAGGGAGGGAATCATCTGACAAATATCCTGGAAGCCGAGCTACAATATTCTGATAGTTACCGACAAGTTCGATCTCTAGTCTTCCACTAGATAGATTCGCAAGTTTGTCGACCAACCAGAGGCGAGCCTGTTCATTTGGGCTGCCCGGTTTGTCATCATAGGTCATGACATAACGCGGACCAATCTCAGAGAACTCCTGAATATACTCTTCATAATTTCCTTGAGAAACCTCTCGATAAATTTCCGATGCGAGATTCACCCCATAGACTCTCTGAAGGTTTTCCGATGTGGAGATAGAATCAACAAGCTGTGGTTCATTTTGCATCACTGAGAATGAAACTCCATTTGGAAATGAGAATACAAAAATAAACAGAATTGAAATAATCCACAGCTTACGCATATTTCCTCAGAATAGCAGACCCATAAAAAAGAGGTGGTATATGCGCTATGATTCATATGAGGATAAACCTCAGCCGTTTCTATTATATGGAGCAACATGCGATACTATTAACGGTCAATCTGGATAAGGAACTATAGCTAGATGAAAAGGGATACATTCATAGTTCAAAATGCTGATCGTGAGTCAGCACATTCCAGAATGATAAAGAAAAAAATCGGCTCATTTTATACACCTCAACATTTAGCTAAGCTAATCGCTGAAGAAACACTCGATGCCTGGATTATTAATCAGGGGCGAATACGTAAGAACGATATTTCAAATCTTGATAAATTGAGCCAATCACTCAAAAAACAACTTTTGAAAAACCTTCAAACAATCAGAGTCTTGGATCCATCTGTTGGGGCAGGCGTGTTCCTCTGCGTGGCCGCAGATTGGTTGAATAGAATGAGGAAATCTTTAGGAGACAGTATGACTCCACTTCAAAGACGAATTCATATTGTCAATACCTCTTTGTATGGAGTGGATCTAGCAAGCGAAGCTGTTTCTGAATGTAAGAGAAACTTGATTGCTTGGAGTTATCAGGACGATATTGATTCAAAAGCTCTCAAAGAACGAGACCTTACCAATATTAAGTTTGGAAATAGTTTGGTCGGATTGGTTAATCAATCTGGAATGATGAAATCATTAACTAGGTCAAGACTTCATGAATCGCATCACGGTTCGAATATAATTGAAACTGATGATTTCCATTGGTTTGACGAGTTCAAGGAGATTATGCAGGGAAGCAATCCCGGCTTTGATGTGATACTAGGAAATCCTCCATATGGAAATCTACTCAATGACAGAGAAAGATGGCATATACAAAACACATATCCTTTCAATGTTGGTGGCGGACGTCTAGGTACTTGGAATAGTGCTGCTCACTTTATTGTGCGTTCAAGAATGGTTATGAAAGAGGGAGCTCAGCTTGGCTTCCTTGTACCCAACAGCATTCTCAGAGTTCACCAATTTAGTAAAATTCGTAACTATTTGTTAGATGAGATGCATCTTTGGAAGATTATTGATGAGGGTAGTCCATTTGATGGTGTTACTCTCGAAATGGTAAGTATATTTTGCGAGGCCACCAAAAGCAATCGATTTTCACCCATCGAAGTAGAGTCTCGAAGACCTGAACATGAACAATCAAATCGGGTCGAGTGGGATGTCCTAAAATCAAGCCGAGTCTTTTCAATCTATCATGATTCGGTATATCAAAAAATCTTGAATAGAGGGAAACGTAATCTCCTCATTGCCAGTCGAGGAAGGGATATTCCCAAGGAGCATGTTCGTGAAGTAAAATCAAATATTTTCAAGACACCCTACATAACGAGCGGCAGAAGCGTTAGAAGATATCAAATCAATGTACAGCACCAATTCTATACAGATGATTGGTTCACACACGATGAGCGAATGCGAGAATCATTTGACAACGAGCTACTAGTAGCAACAAAGAACTATAGATATCCAAGATGCGTCATAAAACCTCGGGGCATGATACACGGAGGTGGAATCGTCAAGATAACACCACTTTTCGAGAATGCCAACATAAGAGCTCTAGGTCTGATTCTCAACTCGCGTCTTATTCGCTATATTTGTGAGAGATATCTTACCAACTACTCGCAGCTAACAACTTGTCTCAACACAGGAATTATGAATGACCTTCCTGTCGTGATGCCAATCAATTCTAATGTCTTTGCCGTTCTATTTGACATGATATCACAACTATATTCTGAAACAACCAACCAGCAATTCAATGAATCTAGACAGTTCCTTGAACATCTTGGAAATGCAATGGTGTATGAAATCTACTTTAGTGATGATCAGCTATTACAGGATTTAGTAATGGGCACACTCTCAAAAGAACATGAGAATAAATTCTACCCGATAGCTATTAACAACCATTTACAGAATGAAGATGTTATAACAGCGATTCAGGATATTATGAACGAATCAACAGTAAGAAAGATTGAATCTCATTTAGGCGTGCATGACTGAAAGTCTCTTAGATGCTGATGCTTATATGCAGGAGAGAATCTTTCAGCAGGACCCAGAATGCACGAAGACAATGAATCCACCGATATTGCTGGAGAGCTCATAGATGCAATCGATGAAGAAGCAGGACCGGATGAAGTTAGAGATGGGCTCACTCAACGAGAACGTCAGATCGAATCAAAAAGGATGTCAGAGAGAGAAAGGAAAGCTGAAGAACTGCGAAAACAACTTCGAAGAAGAAGTCTAGGTCTCCTCAACTACCGTTGGCCTGCAGCGCTGCTTATATTCAGTGGAATTTTGGCAATCATGAGTAATTTTCTTCAAGTGATGACACGACTAGAGGGAGTTCCTCCAGAAGTGGGATTCAATACTTTCATAGATGCGTTTATGCTGTCTGGCGGAGTTATCTATCTATTTCCAATCATTGCAGGATTGCTTATGATAATACTGAGCTATTTTTCATATACAAATCCAAAAGCAACTTGGTTAGCTCTCATACCCGCTCTGATGTTGTTTATGGCTGGGGGCTCAGTATATTTCTTGGTGACCTTTGCAGTATCATTCCAACCTGAACTAACTGGACGAATCTATGCAACAGGTGTTCCACTCTCAATGTTTATTGCGGGTGGTATAGCTCTAATTGCAGTATATATGAGAGAGAAGGAATAGTTAGTCACTGAGAAACTCGTCCAACCTACCCTCGGCTTCCAAAGTTTCCATCCAATCTATTCGGATAGGTGTAGTATCAGTCTTTAGTAGTTCTTCAATCATCAATGCAACTTCGGTTGGAGATAGATTGGTAGTATCAATCTCATATACCTTCTCTTCACCAAAGGCATCAAGAGCATCAAGTTGACAAACTCCAAGCACTTCCGCCTCAACGTTTTCGTCTACTTTCGCTTTTGAATATCCACGCTCTTTCAGTCGTTCCCTTAGTGTTTCAGGGTGAGTTCTTAGAATAATAGCTATTTCGACAGTTCCGTAGGGAACAAGATCGACATAATGACCTTCAATAACGATTCTTTTACTCTTATCATCTACAATATCAAGAATTGCCTCAACAAGACAGTCCTCGTTGATGATACCCGTGTCCCTTGCTTTGTCCTGAGCGGAAATACACCCCTCTTTTTCTGCAAGGTCACCGAGTGATATTGTTTCTACAGTGAGCCGACTTCCCACTATCTTGGCAACCTTTGTTTTTCCAGTTCCAGGTGTTCCACCAATCACTATCGCGGGCATGATGTTTCGTCGAAATGAATCCAAGATAAGCTTTAGGTCAGGAGCTAAAACGAGAGTTGAAAGAGTTGAAACCTTTCATAACTGATAAAAGAAGTATTAGATGCACCTTTTGAGCAGAAACAATCGAGTGTATGATGCATGACCGAGGCTTATAGCATCCGACAATTTAGCACTGAGGACATACAAAATGTAGTCCTTATAAACAAAGAATGTCTTCCTGAGAATTATCCGGATCAGTTTTTCTTAGGTTTGTATTATCATGCTCCCAAAGCATTCCTAGTAGCTGAATCGGATGATAGAATTGTAGGCTATATCATGTGTAGGATTGAACGAGGTATCTCATCATTTGGAAGACTGCCCGTCAAGAAAGGGCACATAGTTTCAGTAGCGGTTCTTCCCTCGGACAGAAACAAGGGTATTGGTACATCAATTATCAAAGCAGGGATGAGTGCTATGGAAGAATATGGCGCGGTGGAATTTTTCCTCGAAGTACGAAAGAGCAACGAAGCGGCAGTTTCTATTTATGAATCTCTTGGCTATGAGGTCCGTCGTGTCCTCAGAGGCTATTATCGTGATGGCGAAGATGCCTATCTCATGGTTGCCAAAGCGGCCTCAGCTGCCAAGGAAGGAACATATGATGAGTGAGCAAATCAAAGTTCCACTTGTTCCTGAATGTGCGTCTTGTATCGTAAGCAGTTTGAAGATTCTCATTCCTCTGCTTTCTACTGATTTCAAAAAGCAGGCAGAGTACTTCGCCTCGGCATTTAGAATTGTATCTGAAGGTTATGCAAATCATCTAGAACCGGTTCAAGTGTCCATCGCGGTCTACAAAGACCTCTATAGTAGAGCAGGAGCACAGGATCCCTATGATGCAATAAAGCGGATGAGTACTGAGGCAGCTCTGAAAGTGTTGCCATTCATTGAAAAGAAAATTGAAGACCTTGACAACATTGAACGGTTCCATGCTTGCCTTGCAGCAGCCGTGACGGGTAATGTGATAGATTTCAATACTGCGGGTCACGAACCAGACTTAGAAAAATTAGCTGAAACGTTTGATGATATTTCTAGAGCTGGTTTTGCGGTAAATGATTCAGAGCATCTTTGGAATACTTTGAATAAGAAGAAGGGAAAATTGCTTTACCTTGCAGATAATGCTGGAGAAGTCATTCTTGATATTCCGCTTCTTCGACTCATCCGAAGCATGGGCTGGAGAATCTCTTTCATTGTGAAAGGCAAAGCAATGGTCAACGATGCAACGGTTGATGATATTCGTGGGACAGAAATTGAGAATCTTACGGAAATCGCTGATAGTGGGGCCTGGGCGATTGGCGTTCCACTAAACTACGTGAGTGATGAGTTTCTAAAGCTTGCCGCTGAGAGTGATCTTGTGATTTCGAAAGGGCAAGCAAATATTGAAACCTTCCCAGAAATCCAGAAACGGACAAATGTTGAAACTTACTACATCACACGTGCTAAATGTCCACACATCTCACAAGCAGTGATGGCAAAGAAAGGCGACAATGTCGTGTATCGACAGCCAAGACCAGTCTCTTAATGATTTACAGGATGGCAAAACACTGCTTGAAAGTAACGTTTAAAAAGAAAAAAAACGCGAAGCGCTTGTACACTTTTATTTGAACTGGTAAAAGTAGTGCGAAATCGTAGTGCTACTTTCCCAGTCAATGGAGGAAATAATATGAGTCAACAAGTACCGGTGATTGTATTAAGAGAAGACACCGAGAGAACACGCGGTCGTGATGCTCAGAGAAACAATATCATGGCAGCGATTGTCATTGCTGAGGCTGTCAAGAGCGCTCTTGGACCAAAAGGCATGGACAAAATGCTGGTCGATAGCTTCGGTGATGTGACTGTCACCAATGATGGTGCAACTATTCTGAAGGAAATGGATGTTGCTCATCCCGCTGCAAAGATGGTTATTGAGGTTGCAAAGACTGTAGATGCGGAGGTTGGCGATGGCACAACCACAGCTGCTGTGCTCACAGGCGACCTTCTGAAGCAGGCTGAGACTCTGCTAGATCAGAAGATACATCCTACCACCATCATAAGTGGTTATAGAAAGGCAGCTACCAAAGCGCTTGAGGTCATTGACTCTGTTGCAGAACAGGTTGATCCTTCTGCATCCGATTACAAAAAGATCCTTAATGATGTAGCAAAGACGGCTATGTCAAGCAAGTTTGTTGCAAGTTCACGAGATTCACTTGCTAAAATCGTCGTTGACGCAGTACTTGCTATTGCAAAAGATCTTCCTAAAGATGAGGAGCTTGATATTGAGAACATTCCACGACAGAAGCAGGTTGGAATGTCAATTGACAAGACTGAACTTGTGAAGGGACTCGTTCTCGATAAAGAAGTCGTTCACGCAGGGATGCCAAAGAGGGTAGAGAGTGCAAAGATACTCCTTCTAGAGGCAGCTCTTGAGATCACCAAGACTGAGTTCGATGCAAAGATATCAATCACAGATCCAACAGGCATGCAGAGTTTCCTTCAAGAAGAAGAGCGCATGCTGAAGAATATGGTCGACAAGATTGTTGAATCAGGCGCAAATGTTGTTATCGCTCAGAAGGGAATAGACGACGTTGTTCAGCATTTTCTAGCAAAGAAGGGAATCATGGCTGTGCGACGAATTAAGAAATCTGATGTCGAGAGAGTCCACGAGACCACTGGTGCCGCGATTGTATCAAAGATCCAGAACGTAACTGCAGCAGACCTAGGCAAAGCCAAGCTCGTTGAACAAAGAACTGTTGGCGATGACAAGATGCTCTTCATCGAAGGTACTCCTAAGTCAAGCGTTGTGACCCTTCTTGTTCGCGGTGGAACTGATCATATTGTTGATGAGGTTGATCGTGCACTCAACGATGCTTTGTACGTCGTACGTGATGTGGTCATGCATCCACAAGTCACCTATGGTGGTGGCGCATTGGCTTCAGAGATTTCCAAACAACTCAGAGACTATGCATCAACCCTAGAGGGTCGCGAGCAATATGCAGTCAATGCATTTGCAGATGCAGTCGAATCACTACCAACCACTCTCGCTGAAAACGCAGGATTGGATCCAATCGATGTGATAGTTAATCTAAGGAAGAGCCACACAGACGGCCATACTTTCCATGGAATTAACCTCATTTCAGGAAAAGTCGATGACATGAAGAAAGCCAGAGTTGTAGAAGCAGCAATAGTTAACAAGCAAATTGTTATGTCAGCAGCAGAAGCAGCTCAAATGATTCTAAAAATCGATGACGTAATCAGCTCAAAAGGCGCACCCAGCGCGGGTGGCGGTCCCGGCGGCGATTATGAAGGCGGCGACGACGAATAGAAAGAGTCAAACGTAAAACAAAATCAGGTGTAGCTCATGTCAGATGACCCCGAAAACAAGGAAAGTGAGACTGAAGAGTCACTTACTATGGAAGAGATAGCCTCTCTCCTTAGTAATATCGGTGGCGTTGGACCGAAAACAGCTGAAAAGCTAGCACAAGCCGGTTATGATTCCATTGAGAAAGTGGCTCACGCTGAGAAAGAAAAGCTTGCAGAAGCAGTAGCAGGTCTCAGCGAATCAAAGGCTGAAGGTGTGATTGTCGAAGCCCTTGCTCTTCTAGAAAAGATAGAGACGGGAGTCGTTGATCTGAGCGGCAAGTCAAAGTCAAAACGGAAGAAGGCTCCAGAGCCTGAACCGGATAGACATGAACTTGAGCCAATTGAGGAGATAGCCCGCGCAAAAGAGAGAAAGAACTTAGTAACTGGATATGATGAAGATAAGGCCGCTTTGGGAGTGACTATTGGTCCCAAGTGGCTAACAAAGTACGAGAAGGCTCGAATCATCGGAGCTCGTGCACTTCAGATATCTATGGGAGCACCGGTAATGATCGAAGTGGGTAATACGCCAATGGGAAGATTTGGATTTGCTGAAGAAGAACTTCGTGCAGGAGTATTACCTATGACTGTCCGAAGATCACTTCCCACTGGAGAGTATAATGACGTACCTCTCTCTGTGCTGCTAAAGAATACGAGGTTGGATTGATTCCAGCCTCTTCCTGTTTTTCTTTGCGTTCAAATGAATCTCATCATACATTGCCTTAAAAGTTGAAAACACCTGATGTTTATGTCTCAGTGGTGAACGAGTTTGCAAGAGCTACTAGCAAGTGCGGATTTAATTGTGAAAGCACTCATAGGTTTTGTAGTTGGAGCTCTAATAGGTCTCGAACGCCAAAAGAAATTAGAGGCAAGTAGAACTGCTGGTGTACGCTCATTTGGTCTACATAGTCTACTGGGAACTATGACCGCCTACATGTCAGAGCTCATATCCAATCCCGTGATTCTTGTCTATGGAATCGTCATATCGACCATCCTTGTTGCGACTCAAGTCTATTACAAACTTTTCAGAACCATGGGAAAAGGTCTGACAACACCACTTGTATTTTCCATTTCATTCGTCTTGGGAGTGCTTGTCGGATTCGATACGCCGAGTCCAGGTCAACTCTTTGGTATGCTTTCGGTATTTGCAATGGCTGTTTCGTTCTTGGTGTTTCTAATTCTGGGCTTCAAAGAAGAGCTTGCTCACGCAGTTGAGGTTATCACGCGTGATGAGATGATCAGTGCAGTCGAACTTGGTGTAGTAATCCTCTTTGCATGGCCACTAGTCCCACAGATAATTCAAATTGGAATCATCGAGTTTCCCGCATTTCAAATCTATGTTCTGATTGTGATTCTCCTGACAATCAAATTCGCAAACTATTTGCTAGTAAAGAAGTACAGAGACAGAGGGATTTACTTCTTTGGTATCTTTGGTGGACTAGCAAGTAGCGAGGCGGCTGTATCAAGCCTAACTGATTTCTATGTCAGGGAAGAGAGACGTGGAGCTGGAAAAATCGCAGTATCGGTCAATCTAGCAAATATAGCCATGTCTCTGAGGAACGGATTCCTGCTACTGATTATTGATAGAACCTTCTGGCTCTTTAGGTTGTACATTGGAGTTATGGCCATTCTAATTATCATGAGCATGATCCGCATGTTCCAAGAAAATAGAGACCATGAACAGCCTAGTAAGGCTCTGTATGACCTCAAACTTGTATCACCATTTGAGCTCGGACCTGCCCTACGATTTGGAGCAATCTTCTCAGGTGTATACTTAATTCAACTGCTCTTCACTCAGACCTACAGTGGGACTGGTCTCATTGTTGCTGCAATTATTGGAGGACTTGTGTCAGCAGGTGCAGTCGTAGCCAGCTCTGCTACTGTATTCATGCTTAATCCTGCTCTCTATCCTGAAGCAGCCATGGCGATAATCATTGCAACTATCATCTCTGTTCTCAACAAAATGATCTATGTCTATCTAGGAGATAGACAAACAAGACTTGTGAGAATCGTCGCCAGAGACTCGATAATCATCGCATCATTCATACTAATGTACCTGGTATTGTTTATGCTAGGTTTTATTTAATGAGTAGCAGATTATCTAGCACAACACTTAAACCCATCATACTCGTTTCATTGCTTGGTGACAAACATGATAGTTGGTGGATTTGTTCATCAGGAATATCAATAGAATAAGAGATATCCCCGCCACCTGCATCTGTTGCCGGAATGAGTTTTGGAGGACAATTAATGAGTGACATGAGAACAGTGCGAGGTATGAGAGACCTCTACGGGACTGAGATGAGAGTCAGAGACTACCTTATCGCTACTGCAGTGGATGTCTTCCAGAAATTTGGTTACGAACCATTGGACTCTCCTGCAATGGAATTGTGGGAAACGCTGTCCGCAAAAGGTGGAGAAGATGTGGAGGCTGAAACTTTCAAGTTTACCGATAAGGGTGACCGTGAGGTTGGCTTGAGGTTCGATCTGACAGTACCTCTAGCAAGGATTGTAGCCTCGAATCCACATCTCGCCAAGCCCTTCAAACGATATGCCATCGGGAAGGCGTGGAGATACGACAGACCTCAGGCAGGCAGATATCGTGAGTTTGAGCAAGCTGATGTGGATATTGTCGGTACCGCAAATCCTGCAGCAGATGCCGAGGTCACATTAGTTGCTCTAGAATTCTTGAGAAGGGTATTCGAAAAGAACTATGTCATAAAAATAAATAATCGTAAAGTTCTGAAAGGTCTAATTGAGAAGGCTGGAGTTTCGGAAACGCTTTCATTCGAGTGTTTTAGAGCAATAGACAAACTTGACAAGATTGGTCGAGATGGTGTTCTAGATGAATTGAAGTCAAGGGGCATTAGGAAAAAAGAAAGTGACTTTCTACTTGATGCTATCGCAATCAAAGGCACTGGCGTGGATGCCTTGGAAGAATTTAGAGAGATACTATCAGGCTCCAAAATTGGTATAGAAGGAGTCGATGAACTCACACTAATGGCTGAAATCTTTGAAGACGCGGGAGTTAAAGACGTCACAATCTTCGATATGTCACTGGCTAGAGGGCTTGACTACTATACAGGTCCAGTATTCGAAGGAAGGTTTCTTGGAGAACCTGATGTGGGATCCATTCTTGGTGGCGGCCGTTATGACCGTCTGATCGAGAAGTTTGGCGGACCACCTACTCCTGCGACTGGCATCTCCCTCGGTATTGGAAGGATGATAGAGTTAGTGATGGCACGTGGAATTAGAGCAGAACTAACCCCCCAATTAGATGTGTATGTTGCTCCATTGAAACGCGAAACAATCCGTTACGCAATGGCACTTCAAGCAAACTTAGTAAAAGAGGGGATAACATGCGAAGTCGATATCATGGATAGGTCTCTCAAGAAATCCCTTGAACAAGCGGATGCTAAGAATGCTAAGTTGATTGTAATCATTGGAGAGCGAGATGTTGAGAGGGGCGAGGTCAGTATTCGAAATATGACTGACAAATCCACCCAACAGGTGAAGATACCATCTTCAGTAAAATTCATCAAAAAAGCTCTAAAAACCTGAATTCCAGAGTAGACCAAAGGCTTTTCTCGTGGAGTGACTATTATTCTCAATGGGAGAGCCAATGACGCGAATGCCTGTTGTTGCGGGAAGATTCTATGAAGGCAAAGAAGACCTTCTCATAAAGCGGATTGAGAATTGTTTTATGGGCAAACATGGTCCTGGACGCTTGCCTGAAGGAGTTACTGGCAAGACTAGAAGTATTAAAGCTGCCATTGCCCCACATGCAGGCTATATGTACTCAGGAATGCCTGCGGCTCATACCTACCTCAACTTGTACGAGGATGGAAAACCCGAACATGTCGTAATTTTCGGACCTAATCACACAGGCATGGGCGCGCGACTTGCTGTTTGCAATGAAGACTGGGCAACTCCACTTGGAAAGGCTAAGTATGATAGTGGATTAGGTGCAGCTATTGTTGAACAAAATGATTATGCAACCTATGATTGCATTGCCCACAGTAGTGAACACTCTATTGAAGTGCAATTACCTTTCTTACAATATGTTTTCGGACCTGAAGTTAGTTTCATTCCAATCTGCATTTCTGATCAATCCTACGCTATATGTGAATCAGTAGGGAAGACAATTGCTAGATTGGCCGAGCAAGACGATATTCTTGTCATTGCAAGTTCAGATTTCACACACTTTGAAACTGCAGAGAGCGCGAAGAAGAAGGATAATCAGGCAATAGAGTATCTTGAGTACCTAGACCCTAAGGGATTCCTAAACTTCGTCCAGAGCCATCATATTAGTATTTGTGGAGCTGGACCTATTGCAGCTGCTCTGGTATATGCAAACGAACGTGGTGCGACTAGGTTCAACCTGCTGAAATATACAAGCTCAGGAGATGTCACTGGTGATAACAAGAGTGTTGTAGCTTATGTAGCAGCTACAATTGTTTGATCATCTACTCATCCAATTGGATTTCTATCGTTTCCAAGACATCTTCTGTTTTTGTTTCGCTAGTGGGAGACATATTTCCAGGAAGACCAATAGCTGCCACCAGTCCACCGGCAAGAGAAACGCCTCCAGCTATAAAGAGGCTTGAAATTGCATCGCCATTAAGATCAAAGAGATAACCACTCATAGTTGGACTGACAACATAGGCGCTATTGCTAATCGCTCCAAAGAGACCCATAACACTACCGTACGCCTTTGGATCCGTCAAATCAGCTATCATGGCTTGAATCGCAGGACCACGCATTGACATTCCAAGTGAAAGAACCGCGCCAGCTAGATAGAATGCGTTCGTGTCTGTTGCTGCAGCAAACATTAGCATGGATACAGTACCTATGATTGCTCCAAGCACAATGAGCCACTTCCTCCCCCTAATATCAGATAGTTTTCCAAAAACGATATTGCCGACAATCATGAAGATGCCAATTACTCCAAAGAAACCACCAATCTCTAGGGGACCAATTCCGAATCTGGCTACCGCATCAAGCATAAAGGCAACCTCTAGAACACCTATAGCAAACATATTTGCAAACATTGCTACACCGAGAGCACCATATGCAACATAGGCACGAGAGAGCACTTCTTTGAACGACATCCTAGGACGCTTTCGATCATCCTCAGTAGACTTCCTTATTGGTTCCTGAATTAGGACAAAGAGGAGTAGCATTGTAAGAAGTGATGCAAGAGCTGCTATGATGAAAGGTAGACGAATACCAAGATACTCTGCAAGTACTCCACCAACAACCGGACCTACTACAAAACCAACCATGTTGCCAGTGCTCAGATACCCCATTGCGGCACCTCGATTCTTAGGCGTAGTCATATCTGAAACAAAGGCGTTCGCTGCAGGGAAGAATCCAGCAGACACTGCCCCTTCCAATGCTCGTGCTATTATCATAACGACAGCATCTTGCGCGAAGGCATAAATCACATTAGCAAAGGCAAAGCCAAGTAAGGAGTAGACGAGAACTTGCTTGCGACCTATTCTATCTGAGAGACCCCCGAGAGGACCAGCAAGCAGAATTCGTGTGAGGGCAAACGAAGCAGCTAGAACTCCAAGTTCAATTCCACCCATACCAAGCTCGGTGATGTAAACGGGAAAAACAGGAGTGACGAAGCCAAAGCCTATCTGGAGGATGCTTAGAGAAATCGCCAACATCACAACCTGGTACATACCGCCATGACTACTTTCGGGCACCACGTCTACAATAGCCTTATCACATGACGTTGTTTCAGGTTCTGACTCCATTTGAAAAACACTCTTCTCTTCGCCAAAGAAAATCCTTTTCAAGTTTGGGTATTAGGACATTGTTTACTTGTCTATAATGACCTTACGAACACCCCTAATTGCTGCAAGAGTTTCAATGACTCTTCCAGGCAGTGGATTCTGTGTTATCACTTTTAGGCAGGGCTCTGGATATATTGCCACATCCTCAGCAATGACCTGTCGTATTGGAATTCCGTATCCTGCGATCATTGATGTCACTTCTGAGAGTATCCCCGGATTCTCAGGAGATTCAACAAAAATCGTGACAACTCCATATCCTAGAACTCTTCGTACACCTTCGAGAGAGGGACCAGCTGGTCTGAGCTCTTTAAAGAACCTGCAAAGATCATCCTGTGTGCAGATATCCTCTGTAGTTGCTCTAACTGTACGCCTATCAATTCCGAGAGCATTTCCAAGACATTGTAGTGGAATTCGAATTTCGCCACATTTGATCTCACCGGGCCCATCCACACTAAAACCATGGCTTACAATTGCTTGAGCTACCTTGAGCCTTTGTGGAGAATCTCTAAAGAATTCGACAATTCTTCGCCACATGGTGCGCACTCTACTTACTGTCCAATTAATTCCTTCTCCATAAGTACTTCATCTATAAATCCATTGGGCATATTGAAATGTTTCTTTCGAACACCTACGAGACGATATCCTAATTGTTTGTAGAGATCAATAGCAATCGTATTGTCCTCAAATGTACTGAGGATAATCTTTGTGTAGTCCTTTTCCAACCCAATTTCCTCAGAAGCTAGCATCAAGGAACGACCAACACCTAGATACCTACATGGTTTTCTTACAATAATGCCGAGCTTTGCCACATGTTGAGAAGCATTCCATTCTTCAGGCTGCAATGTTAAATGACCCGCGTAATCATCATCAAGAAACGCAATCAGGAGTATTTCTCTACTATGGTTTGTTTTTTCAATCCAGTGGACCCAGTCAGTTATATTGGCATTCACTGAAAACGTTGGTAGCCATCGTCCCTCATCAACAACTTCTTTGAAGCCTTCGTGTAAGTATTGAGCATCACCGCGCTGAGCTGGACGTACCTTAATCGGACGACCATCTTTCGAAAGATACTCCCATGTCTTCAAGTAGGGTACACCATTTTGCGTAACGTAATGTGCGTACAAAAAGGGTTGTGGTGTGACAAAACTCAATACTATCATTCTGGAATCAGCATTGGTATGTCGACACGTACACCAGGACGGGGAAGAGAACAAGCATAGACTTTGTCCAAGCAAATATACCCAGTTGAATCATTGATCTCATGGAATACACCTTTTAATTGAAATGCAGCAGGCTCAAGGGTTACTAATGAGATTGCAACTCTCTGGCCTTCATGAAGGTGCAATCCTCGTCTTTTCTCTTCTTTTCGCTTTACTACAATAGTATTAGAAGAAACAGGCAGCATTCCAAACTCAGGAAACGCCACAGGATATCCATCCGCATCAATAAACGCAAGTACCTTTACCGCGGCCATCTTCGAGAATGCATCATAAATATTCTTGGGCATATTTCCTTCATATGTTTCCTCAATGGGTACTCCGCGCTTAGCTAATTGTGCCTTTATGAAAGATGAGAGCACAGCGAGTTTGGAGATGCTATACTTCTGACTTGCTGAAATCGCCTTAGCAATTCCAGCGGCTCTAGCGTTCGTATATTGGTTGTATTTGAATAACGGAGTTTGTGCCATGAATTCATAGACATCATCATTACGATGAAACGATTCGAATTCAGCTCTTATCAACCAGCTATCTAATCCTAAGGTAAAGACAAGAATGGACATCTTCTGATTTCCATTAATGAGATTTTCACGACTCTTTACAGTCATGAAGTCGCCATAAACAAGTCTGTTTTCGTCATATATAGTCCAAGTCATAACTAAGGCTACATTTGGCTCGTTATTCGAGTCTTTTGTTACCATGAACTTTGGAGTCATGAAAACTTGTATTGCATCTACGAGTTCTTGATTTAGAATATTAGTTTCCACAGGAGCTTACCTCCGGTTCCTTTGTCGAAATACCTTTAGCAGAATTCCTTGTCATTCCAGACCATGCTACGAGGGGCACACCCTCTTTTCGAGCAATCTCGGCCAAATGCTCCATGGTTTCGTCAGTCATTAGTTCTGTATCTTTCAGGGGATACTCCAGATCAAATAATGTGTACTTTTCCGTACACATCCTATTGAAGGCGAGAAGATCATATCGTTCAACATTTGGCATATTCTCAACAATGAATTTTGCAATAGCACGAATATTTTCCTCGCTATCAGTATGCCCAGGAATCACAGGGGTTCTTATCCAAACGGGTTTTCCACTCTGTGCAAGAATCCTTGCATTCGATAATACTCGTTCAATTGGAACTCCCGTGTATTCTTTATGCTGCTGAGAGTCCATTACTTTGAGGTCGTATAGTACCAAATCGACGTGTGAGAGAATTCTCTGGAAGCTCTCCTCACTGCAATAACCACAAGTGTCCAAAGCAATATGCACTCCATTCTTTTGCAGACCAGATGCTACTTGAATAGCAAACTCAACTTGGAAAGTTGCCTCTCCTCCAGAGAGGGTCACCCCACCATTTGATGTTGTGAAGAACACCTTGTCTCGAAGTAATTCTTCCACAAGATCTTCTGCACTCCAGAGTTTTCCCATAACTTTCATTGCTCCGGTAGGGCAAGCATCTTCGCAAGAACCACATACTTTGCAGAGGGTTCTATCAATTCTCATGCCATCAGCAGTTAATTCGAGAGCAGACTCTGGACATGCTCGAACGCAGGCTTGATCACCAATGCACTTCACTGCATACCAAACAAGTGTCGGATCTGGATCAATGGTTTCAATATTGTGACACCAGAGACATTTCATTGGACATCCTTTGAAGAAGACAGTCGTCCTTATACCTGGACCATCCTCAGTTGAACACCGTTGAATATTGGTTACAATACCAGTTGTACTCATCAGAGGATATGCTCCGTACGTGTTATGATTTCTTCCTGTAACTCTCTGCCTATCTGCGTGAAAAAGGCATTATATCCAGTCACTCGTACCATTAGGTTTGAGTATGCATCAGGATTCTTTTGAGCGTCGCGTAGAGTATGGCTGTCAATGATATTAATCTGTAGGGCAGTTCCTCCCACTTCGTTGTATGCTCTTAGCAATGCAGCAAGCTTCTCGACATGTTCAGGAGTCTTCACCATTGACGGACTGAGAGTGATAGTGTGACTAGCCCCATTAGGAACGGTTTCAAGACCAAGTTTTCCAACAGACCTTATGGAAGCCGTCGGACCTTTTGCATCCATTCCCTGGACAGCTCCAACCCCACCAGACAAGAACTCTCCTCTTCTTCTCCCATCAGGTGTAGCGGCGGTGAGTGGTGCAAGGGGAATAAAATAGTTCCATGACAGGTACCCAGCTCGGTATCTGCGACCTGTATAGGAATTATTGCGTTTAAAAGCCTCCATCGCCCAGAACATTGAAAGTTCTTTGGCGATATTATCAACAGCATCATCATCGTTGCCAAATTTAGGAGCCTTTGAACGGAGAAGTTGTCGAAGCTCTTCATGCCCATCATAATTATCTTCAATTGCCTTTAGAAGTTCTGACATACTTACTCGTTTCTCGTCGTAGACCATTTTCTTGACAGCAGCTACAGAGTCTGTTAGAGTAGCGATTCCCATGCCTTCAAGTGTATTAAAGTTCCAATCAGTACCACCTTCATTGACATCCTTTCCTCGTTCTGCACATCCATCCATGAGAGCACTGAGGTATGGGGTAGGCTGGTACTTCGCTCGCACTGTGTCAGCCATGTTGCCACATTCTGTCAGCAACCGGATTAGCTCAACAATTTGTTTCTTAACTGCGTCCAAAAACTGGTCATATGATTCAAAACGACGAGGGTCTCCTGTTTTGATGCCGATTTGTTTTCCCGTCGCCATGTCTTTTCCGTTGTTTAGTGCGAGTTCAACAGCTTTAGCCAGGTTGAAGTTGACATCGACAGTATCAGATCGATCGTTACCTTGCATCGTGTTTTCTAGACATCCGACAATACCATAGTCCCACGCATCTTCACGAGGAACACCTTGCCAGACCATTCCCTCAATGCTGTGTTCATCAAAATTCATCAAGAACGGGGAACCTTGTGCTTTCGATATCATCTCTGCAACACGCATAAGAAAATCTTGTGGAGTGTTTCGATGCAGTCTAACATTTGGCTTTGGTTCGAAGAGATTCATTTCATCAATCACCTCAAGAGCCAACCAGGTTAGGTCATTTGTCAGGTCTTCTCCATTCGGTCCGCAACCGCTTAAGGTCATCAACTGACCAAAGCTTGAATTTATCCCTTGATTAATACCCAAGCGTCCTTGGAAATCATACACGTAGTTGTGCTTTATCCAATAACACTGCATGATTTCTTTTGCTTGCTCACGGGTAATCTCGCCTGATTCAAGATCCTTCTTGTAGAAGGGATACATGTATTGATCCCAACGACCGTGAGACAGACCCGCTCCGGGGTACGACTCGGCAGCCATCACAAGCATATGAGTTATCCAGAGTGACTGCAAAGCCTCCCAGAATGTTGTGGGTGCCTCCCAAGGAACTCTTTCGCACATTTCAGAGATCTTCATTAACTCATCTTTTCTTTGAATATTCGTTTCACTCAAAGCTAGATCTCGCGCTTTCTTCGCATAGCGATGACCAACATCTCTTCCAGTAAGACAACTCAAAATCAATGCTTCAACAAACTCACGGTGTTCTGCTGATAAATCACGTTCCAGCAGTGCCTCGTATTCCTCAGCAATCCCTCGAAGCCCTATTCTCATGACCTTTGCATAGTTGGGGATAAGATGACCGGGTACAGCAGAAGCAGTACCCACGCCAACTTCGTTTAGACGAGTTGCTTCTTTGAAGTACTTTTTCATCGCTTTATTCCGTGCTGAGGTCTCTGATTTGTTCAAAGATCTGGAAAGGGCTGTATTAAAATTGAAACCAACTATCAGCTCTCCATCAATTATGATAACTGGCATATACTTGGTCATGACTTCATGAAAGAATATGGCTTTCCTTTTTGCCAGAGTATGATTCCAATAATCTTCGGGTAAATCTACATTTACTACCATGGATTTCAAGGTCTGATTAATTGAGGGAAAGAAAGGATAGATTGCTGGTTCATTCGCCCAATCATGGACGGAGTAGACTTCATCCCAGTCGACTCCAGTTGTAAATGAGTATGGTTCATTGGTTTCTTTTCGACTAGCAAATGAATAGAAGTGCGTCCTAAGCTTTTGAACACGTTCAGATAGATTGTCAGAAGGTGCCCAGATTTTTATGAAGGGGATACTGTTCTCATCAAGGGTCAAGGTGTAGACACCACCATGGAGAAGTACCCTTGGCATGAGCATTCTGTCTTAAAAAATTACATATTCCTATAATATGTAAAAAAATCAATGGAGTGTCTCTTGTACGACACTACAACTTGCGCTACGCTTAAAAGCAGTGCAATTTCTCTGCCTCCATCCGCCCGATAAGAGATTATTGGATTTTAGGAAGGCACCAGAATGAAAAGAACAAGTAGATTATTGGCGCTCATATTTGTCGCATTCATGATTGTGGGCAGTACCCAAGTCCAGACAATATCGCCATATGCACAAGACACGCAAAAAATGAGCGCTCCGCTCAACATTCTGAGGACAGCTGGTTTTGATTCCCCAAATATCACAGCGTCTCTTTCGAGTCCTGTAAATGGTAGTCCAGTATCAGGAACTTTCAATATCATTTTAGATATGACCTCAGATTTTGCTACAGTGAACATCACTCTATTTGTTGATGGTGCAATATATCCTTCATATAATAAGACAAATGTTCCTGCAGGCCCTAGTTGGACCCAGACTATTACTGTAAATTCGGCAACTCTAGCTGAGGGAATGTTAAACTTCACAATACTCTTTGAGTATCTTGCTGAGAAAGAGTCAGTCTACCTCCTCTATTTCGTTGATAATACTGGTCCGAATTTTGATGTTTCATTAATCTCACCAGCAAATGGAACAAAAATCAGTGGGATCATTAATATCAACATCAATGTCACATCTGACTATAGCGAACTCAATCTCACTGTTTTTGTTGAGGGTAAACCCCTCTCATCTTACAATCCAGCACTGATAGGTACAGGAGTTTTGGGTGTAGCTGTTGATACAAGCACCCTCATGGAGGGATATGATAATTTCACATTGTACTTCCAATATGATTTGCTTGCAACACACTTTGCATATGCACTGCATCTTGTGTATTTAGTTGATAATGATGGAGTACCGATCACTATCGACCATTTGAGTCCTGCCAATCAAACAATGGTTTCAGGAGTCTTCAACCTGACATTGATTATAGGATCAGAATATGACCCACTGAACTTTACACTATTTGTGAATGGTGTGATAGAGTATGCCTATTTCAACAACTCTCATATCGGAATCAAAGAGCAGACCATATCTATTGATAGCTTAGTACTTCCTGAAGGAACCCTCAACTTCACTCTACTCTTTGAATACAATGTGACTGGTGAGAACGCACGTGCAGTGTACCATCTGACCTTCGTCATAAACAACCATATGGCGCCTTCTCTTGTAATTTTGGCGCCTGCTCCGAATACCATCGTAACAGGTCTAACTGATTTGTGGTTGAACATCACCTCCACTCATCCGGAGTTGTACCTGAATGTCACGGTAGATGGTGAAATAACTGAAGAATTCAATAGAACAGTAATTTTGGCTGGCGCATATAACTACTCAATCAATACCTCAAGATATGAGAACGGTGACCACGTGATTAATATCACCGCATATACAGGAGAAGGAGCATCTGTTCTTAAAACTCTAAACCTAATTTTCTTAGATTATGTGAGGGTATGGATTTCTGGTTTAACAAACTATGACGTTGTTTCCGGAGAAGTTCAATTCGGAATTCGAGTCCATACTCCCTATGATAATGTCACTCTGTCACTTTATGTGGATGATCAGCTAGCTAGTGAATTTCACAACATAACTTTACTTCCTGGCTATAATGCTGTTAGTCTGGATTCAACACAATTTAGTGAAGGAGAGCATAATGTGACATTGCGAGCATATGCTGGCCCTGATTATATGTGGAAATTCACAATGGTTTGGGTAATTGATAACCTTGGAGCACCGACATTACGGTTTCTTACAACAAATGCAGTGACAATCGGAAATGCGGCGTTTAGAGTAAGTGTTGAAAGTGATTGGGATAATCTTACAGTCGCTGTGTATGTTGATGATATAGTCTTGCCGCTATATGATAATATTACTGAAGATGTAACATCTGGAGCTTTCACCTTCTACATTGATATGGGATTATACAGTAAGACTGAACACACAGTTAGAGTTGTTATGATTACACCTGAAGGGGATGTGGCAGAAATTGAGCGTGTCTTTGGTTTTGCATCGATACGTATTGAGGAAATCGTCAGCTTTGCCGTATTGCTTGGATTAGCTATTGCTATCCCACTATATAGAAAAACAAAGGGAGCTTCACTCAAACCAGTGTTGATATTGGATGTAGTATTTGCACTTGTAATAGGAACAGCTTTTCTGTTTCTAGGAATTACAACTATTGCATTCTTGATGTGGCATGTAAATCTAGCAAGTATCTGGGCAATAGGTGGAACATTCGTCTTCGCTAACTGGGCACTTCCACTCTTACATGAAGAATCAGGCAAGGAGTAGGACTACAACAATCTCGTCACAGGGATATCTGTAGACAACTCAGAGGACCATTTGTTGAGTGACATATACAAAGCCAGATGGTCCTTTGAAATTGTTGTTTGAACTGTCTTTACTTTCCAACTAGCAGCAGTCTTTGCTGTCCTAGATATGACGACATCAACATACTCAAGCCCTCTTTTTGTCACATCTGCGACAAACCTGGCACTTTTGGCATCCTGCTTTGCGACAACTCCTACTCCTATCAGACGATCCTTAGAATAGTACTCTAAGAGCTTTCCATCAAGTCGTTCGTCAATAACATCTCCCGCAAGTTCAGCTAGAGCTCCGGGATAGGCAATGTGTGAGAATTTCAGTGTAGTGGGTAATTTGCGCTGTTTCCCAAGTTTTACGGTCCTTACTGCTGTTGTACTTTTTTCTTGTAATTTGTCTGGTGAAAGTTTTAGATTTATTATGGACCCTCGTGCAAAGTATTTCACTTTCATCCAATAATTATAGGATGCAGGGGGAGTGGTTGCAATCACCCGTACTACTTTCCTCTTCCGTAATACTGCTTCGGCAGCATTTGTTAACTTGGTTCCGATAGTTGATTTTTGGCTTCTTACATCAACATCAAGGTTCCTGATGATGCCGACTTTCCCAGTCGATGGCGTCTTCTCAGATCGAAAGACAATTTCTCCAACAACTCGTTCTTTATCTTCAGCAACAAGCCAACCCCAGCGTTCGAAGGCAGCACCCCGATGCTCTTCTTTTACCTGTTCAACGGTCTTGTAGCCACCTTCTTTCATCCTATAGAACCAACGAGTTCCCTGATAGACCTCTAGTAAATCTGTACAATCCTTCATCATACCTTGACGTATCGTGACCATTACTCAGCGCCTCGCGCAGTCGAGGATGTATTCTATGATGCATCAAAAATAAAACGATGTAAGACACTATCTGAATCAAGCATTAATCAAATCGCTAATCTTCAGACATTGTTGAGAGAGTTCTGTAGCAGAAGCCCCAAAAAGATATAGAATCGGCTCGACTCCAAATCCTCCAGGGACATGAATAGCAGGATATCTAACAGCTTTACCTACACTTTTCCTCATGCTTCTTAATCGGTTAGAAATTTTGGATGCATCACTCTCAGATTCTGTCAGGGACGTGACTCTGAATCCGACCCTGGATGATGCCTTAACAACCTCATCTCTTCCACTTACACATAGACATGCTCTGACATTTGGCCATATGTCACGAGCATTCAGCAATAGCTCTGCAGTATGCCGTGATGCTCCAAATTCAGGTCCAAGAGGAGCTATAGCGCGACCACTGATTATTGTAATCCGACCAGGTACTCCAGCTACATCTTCAATGCCTTCTGCATCCGAGGTGCATGCGACAAGATTGGCACGCACTTGGGGCACAATTCTCTCAAAGGAGGAAGAGTTCACTATGGTTCGTAAGGCATCTTGCATATCACTTATGACCAAAGCCCGTTCGGAAAGATCATCATCACTTCCACCCAGAAGTTGAGAACAAATCTGACAATTTTCTATTTTTAGTGCGTTAACATTGTTTTGGTGCATCTTACACAAAGTTGATCCAAGTCTAGAGAACATGCACGCAGAACATAACTCCTTAACAATGGCATCAGCCTTCGTTTCAGGATTTTGAATCATATCTGTCAGTCTTTGAACTAATTCTCCTATTTCTTCACTCAATTCGCTTTGAGGCGATGATTGATTCAGATACTTGCTGACAGCAGCTTGAGTGACGCCAAGCCTTGAGGATATCTCCATTTGGGAGAGTCCTTTATTCTGAAGTGATTGTGCTAGTTGAGTTCTCACAGCTGGAAGGAATTCTCTCTGGACAATCTCACATGGTGGTCTCATGGTTGGTCCCCGAGTAAATATAACACCATTATAAGAACTGTTATAAGAATGTTTTGCTTCACCCCTTAGATGGTGATCATTGGCGTGGCAGAGTATCCAGTTCGAAGAAATCCACAAATTCTCATCGGAGCAGCTGTTACAATTGTAATCATCATCGTTGCTTGGTATGGAGTGGTTACCTGGTGGAAACCACGCTTTGTCATCTACACTTACAGCAGTTTTATGGAGTGGGGGGATGATGGAGCAGAGGTTGTTCTTGAACGAGCTTTTGCCTCGTTTGAAGAGAAATATGGAATAGACATCGATTTTGTTATTCTTGAGGGAGATGCAAACTTCATTGTATCAAGATTGAATGCGGAGGCTGCAAATCCAATAGCCGATGTAGTAATTGGGATAGATAATATACTCATTCTTCAAGAAACAGCACGCAATGTGCTTGAGCCATACACCTCATCTAATCTTGGACAGATTAATGAAACACTTGTGAACTTGCTCGATCCTGATCATTACCTCACTCCATTTGATTATGGATTGGTCACATTGATTTATTCAATGAATACAATCAACACAACCACTCACCCGCAATTAGCCAATCTAACCTTTGCTGACTTGGCTAGTACAGAACTTTCTTCAGCCTTAGTAACTGAAGATCCACATCTAAGTAGTCCCGGTCTTTCATTCCTGCTATCTCAAATCGCTGTATATGATAAAATTCTTCATGAAGACTGGACAGCATGGTGGAACACTGTTAAGAATGATGTTGATGTAGAAGAAGGGTGGACAGAAGCTTGGTCAGCTTGGTCTTCTGACCCTACAAAACATCTGTTAGTAAGCTACGGCACTGATCCAGCATATTCAGCTCACTACTTAGGAACTGCTCCAGATACCGCAATAGCGCCATTCTACTACAATGGTGACCACTGGGCTTGGATGCAAGTAGAGGGAATGGGATTGGTCAAAAATGGTCCCAATCCACAGCTAGGCAAAGCCTTCATCGATTATTGTCTCAATGCTAGTGTCCAACAAGAGATTGCTTTGAACCAGTGGATGTTTCCAGTTCGCTCTGATCTCACTCTTCCAAGCGTTTTTCAATACGCAATACATCCTGATGAGATAAGCCTATTAAATACGCTTTTGAACAGCACCGAAATTGCATCCAATCTTCAGAATTGGCTTATGCAATACGATACTGTGATGACGCCAGGATGAGAGGGGCGATTTGTGGCAGGATACAATAAGGTAAACATCATTGCGCAAGCGACACCACTAATCATACTTGGAACATTCCTCATCTATCCGGTAATCAGAGTGACCGTTCTGGGATTACTATCTGAAACTGGAATGCCATTCGCAGAGTCCATCGCGTACAACTGGTCATATATAGAATTCACAATTCTTCAAGCAGTCTTAAGCACTATCCTGGCACTTATTATTGGCCTTCCCGGAGCTATTCTGTTGGCGCGATTAAAATTTTCAGGGAAGAATCTAGTTCGTGCACTAATTATCATCCCCTTTGTTTTACCACCCATTGTTGTGGTAGTCGGTTTTCTACAGATGTTTGGTCAATATGGTATAGTCGATTCTGCACTTATGTGGATTCTTCAGTCATCAGATTCAGTTCTCAATTTAGCAACTGATATTCCGGGAATCATACTTGCACATACTTTCTATAATGCACCACTTGTCATTCTTCTTGTTTCTGCTTCAATGGAGAGAATAAATCCAGAAATCGAAGAGGCAGCAGATTTGCTTGGAGCGGACGCAAAGCAGCGTTTCAGACGCATCACACTCCCTCACATCATGCCATCCTTGATTGCATCAGCAATTCTTACATTTCTCTTCTGTTTCATGTCATTTCCAATTGTCCTTGCCTTTGGACACGGGTCCTATAGAACCATTGAGGTTCAGATCTGGAATGCATTCAGATGGGCAGACTATGGACAGGCAAGCTCCTTGGTCATAGTTCAGATCCTCTTCACACTTACATTGGCTCTCACATATGTCCGTTTGGGACGAAATGAGGGAGAGCGATCCAGTCCTACTTCTTCGATAAAGACCACGACCCTTCGTAGTTACAAGTCGTCAGAAATTTTCCTTATTATTCTCTATTTCATACTCATGCTATTCCTTGTTGCAGGACCCATTGCATCAATAATCAGAGCCGCGTTTTTTGATCCCATATCTAAAATGTACACCCTTGATGGTTTCCTCTATCTATTCAACACTGATGCAGGAGGAGGATTCAGACCACTCGTTAATTCTCTCTTTTACAGCGGACTTGCGACTCTATTGTCTGTCGGACTAGGAATTCCTTTGGCATATGCACATAGATCAAAGACGCAGATACTTCCTTCTCTTGCATCAATGATGGTTTTGCTACCGCTTGGTGTCTCATCCATCACGATTGCTTATGGTCTAATGACAGCAATCGCAGTTCCTACAGGCCTCAATATTAATCCGTGGCCAATTATTGTGCTAGCGCAGACTATCATAGGTCTTCCATTTACAACTAGATCGATTGAAATTTCACTAAGAAGTATTGATTCTCATCTCATCGATCAATCAGACTCTTTAGGTGCTTCAAGTCTTCAGAGGCTTTTTTTCGTTGAATTGCCATTGTTGGCTCCAGGTATACTCGTTGGAGCAGTTTTCGCATTTGCAATGGCAATAGGAGAGATGTCAGCTACCTTGTTTATTGCCCTTCCTCAAAATTTCACACTTGCTGTTGCGATATATGACAATCTAGGTGTAAGAAAATTTGTTGAAGCAGGAGCATCTGCTCTAATCCTTGTAATAGTATGCGTAATGGCCTTTCTTGCAATGGATAAAGTTTCTGAAGGAAGTGTTGGAGGTGCACTCTAATGGCAACAGTTGAACTTAGAGGACTTGTAAGAGTATTTGCAGATGGAACGAGAGTCGGTCCAATAGATCTTCGTATAGAAGATGGTGAATTAGTAACGCTTCTTGGTCCAAGCGGTTCTGGGAAGACTACGACACTTAGGATGATAGCGGGATTTATTGAAGTGGATCAGGGCAGTATACTCTTTGATTCGGAAGAGGTTGTTAGAGTTCCAACACGTGAGAGAAATATTGGTATGGTTTTCCAATCAGTAGCACTCTTCCCAAACATGACTGTCTATCAAAATATCGCCTTCGGACCAGATATGGCCGAATGGACGCATGAAAGAACAGTCGCACGAGTTGAAGAACTAGCAGACTTACTTGACATTCGACCATTGTTAATGAGGAGAATCAACGAGATAAGCGGCGGGGAAGCACAACGCGTAGCTCTTGCCCGAGCTCTTGCAAAGCAGCCAGAGTTATTATTGCTTGATGAACCACTCTCTGCATTAGATCCTCAGCTTAGAGAACGACTTCAAACTGAAATCAGGAGAATCCAGAAGAAACTTGGCATAACAACCATATATGTCACTCATAGCCAAGATGAGGCATTTGCAATATCTGATCGTGTGGCAATAATTCAAGATGGAAGAGTTGTGCAAGTAGGAACTCCTGAAGAAATCTATGATTGCCCAGCAAACGAGTTTGTAGCGAGATTTCTTGGCAGTGGGAATGTATTGGAAGGTGTTGTCAAGGAGGGTCAACAGGGAAAAACTGTCATTAACATCAGCGGTGTTGAAATTCCAAACAGGGCAAATATGAAACTTGGAGATCGATTGAAACTCAGTATCAAACCAGAGGATATCACAATATCTACCGAAAATACTTCGAATTCTGCAAGGGGAGAGGTGATATCAATAATTCCCCAAGTTGGTTCTTTCAAGATCACTATTGATTTTGAAGGCATACAAATAATTGCTCTGACCTATGATGAATCCTTGGTAACAAAACTGAGAGAAAATGATGAAAGGGCTGTATACTTTTCATTCATCTCGGACTCAGTCGTCATCCTCAATAACTAGCTCAATGTCATTTTCTATAAGAACAGAAGCATTCACTTCTGAAAGAGGTAATACATCAGGTTCTTCTATTGATGGCTTCACAAGTAACTCGCGATCTATTAATGCCAAAACACGACTGCGTATGTAATCAGGCGTTGAGACCATATCAGGAACTTCACAATCATGATTTAGGAATTTGAGCATAGAGGATGTAGCTTTATTCTTGAAAAGCATGAAGACGAGTGTGAAATTGAGAACAATGGAGAAGAGCGGACCGAGTGGAATTAGGATTATGAAGACTGGAAGCCAAGGAGCAGTACCACCAACGCTGATTGTGAGCTCAAGAAGTATGAAGAGAATATCAATGCCTGCAAAGAATTCCAAAATATCTTCGAGGTCGTCACCAACATTACTCAACGACCTGTCCCTTTCATCAAGATGATATAAACCGGAATCTTTCACAAGCCAAGGCCCATAATAGAATTCAAGAAGAGTGAATGGGAGTATAATGATGCTGATGAACATCAAGTATGTTCCACTAATGAGAAGAAAATCAGTGGATGCTACCATCATATCGAAACCAAGGATTGTGAGTGAAATCCCAACTACAAGAATCGATCCGTAGAGTGACCGCCGAAGGACAACTGACCATGTTTGATCTGTGAATTCAGGACTAAGAAAATACTCACCTGTACCTTTTTTCGCATAGCGATGTATCCTTAGAGGAATGTTAACAATCCGAGGCCAACGAATCACAACTATGCACAGAATGAAAGCGATGACTGTGGAAAGTACTGAACCAGCAAGCATGTATAACGTGTATGGTAGAATCTTAATTGGATCCACAGGATAGACTTGCACAAAATTCAGTAAAGAAAGAACACCCCAAGTAGAAACAATCATCAGAGCGGTAGATCCTAATAATCCCAAGAGAATTTGTTTCCTACTCAATCTATCTGTTTCATCGAGCCCTCGAGCTAGCATATGGATAGAATCAGGTCGCTCTTGCATCGCATCCAACCAAAACATATAGTACGACTCCACTCATAAGAGTATTTCACATTAATGAATTGGAAAATGTGGGGGAAGTTTAGTGGAAAATCAATACAATACCGAGGCATATCTAACACAATAACAATCATATAGCACAAAGAAGGCTTATGTTGTACACTGGCAATACACACAAGGTATATGTCTTGAGTTGCCACACTGCAACAGGTAAGGTCAACATTGGCGTAGTGATAGATTATGGTTGTAGGTTATGAGGTCCAGGAAGATGGAACCCTTAATGAGATAGAACTCACAAAGGATGATTTGGATTCAAATCTCGTTGTTTGTGTTGTAGATGATGAAACTAAGAGTATCTATCTTTGGAAAGGAAGCCAAGCAGGTGTTAGAGTGAAATTCATTGGAGCTAGAGTTGCTACTAACCTCAGGACTGAGTATGGATTTCACTTCAAGGTAAGGCCTTTGGATGAGGGCGAGGAGCCGCCAACATTCTTCTCTGCGTTGAATGGAACAACTGCTGCCACTCGCATCATGAAACCTGGAGATAAGGCGCCTCCGCCAGCACCTCCAAAACCAAAGAAGGAACCTGCGGCCGCAACTATGTCAGCACCACCTCCAAGATCCACTGATGAAATAGCTAGGAGAGAACAGGCCATGACACCTAAGCATGAAACAGATCTACCGCCAAGATCTCAGCCTGCAGCATCTTCTGCCCGTGCATCATCTTCCCCACCTCCAATCACTACTCCAAAGACTCCTGTTTCTCAGGGAGAAATTGCTGAGATGTTAAAAGAGTTGGAAACCGTTGACCCACCAGAAGGGTACCAAAGAGAACTCGTAATTGTTTACAACGATCTCTACACAGTTGCAGAGCATAAAATTGCGGTCTTTGGTCAGGAAAAAATCGAAAGACGAATTGAGAAAGTCAGAGATCCCCCAGAGGGAACATTTATGGCAGAAGGCTTTATTCCAAGAGTCATCGTAAAAGATGGGAGAGTTCTTGGCATCGAGCTTCTCAAAGGCACACCTGATGCAATACTGAGTCCTATAAAGGCGGAAATGAAAGAACGCCTTAGTGATTTGATAACCTTCTTCAAATCTGAAACAGATGGTAGCGCAGCACCAGCTGATTCAAAGACCAAGAAGGGCAAGAAACTTGTAGCAAAGTAATTTCAAATGATATGCTAATCCAATTAGGGAGTGATAATAATGTCATCACATATAGACCCAGCAAAGGAAAAGGAATTAGTGGAGCTTTTAATGGGGCTCACGAACTACGCAGACCTAGATGCAATCGCAGTTGTAAGTAAGCAAGGCGTAAAACTTGCGTACTTCGCAACAGAAGATTCGGATGCAGATCCAGATCTCATGGCTGCAGTTAGTGCTGCACTCCTCATGACAGGAGATATGGCAGCTGGAAAGCTCGGACTTGATGAACTCTATGAAGTAGTAGTTCGAGGGAAGCAAGGTTTTGTGGTTCTCTCGCACGCAGGGGAATTCCTATTAATGGGTTCTGCTCGGGACTTGACATCAATGGGTCTTGCAGTCACTCAGATGCGAAAATACGCCAGAGAAGTAGGAGCACTCCTCGGTTAAGATATGACACATTAGTTGAAATCTCTTTGTGTATCAAAATTTCTATAGAGAATACTATACAAAATGCCTATTACACGCATTAATAGTGTTTTAAGATTCATAAGAAAGAAAATCATCTAAAGATTGGTGTTGTGCGCATGAAGGGCATGATCGTATTTGATGATGGAGGATTATATCAGGCATCAGTTGGTCTTGAAAATATTCGAGTTGATCCTGATCTCTTTGGCTCTTTCATAGCCGCAATACAGGCCTATGCCAGGAGATTTGTAGGCAGTGAAATGAAGGAAGTAACATATAGTAATATGCGCCTAATGGTTGGCCGAGCAGGTCCGTATCATGTAGTCACCTTGCACACAATAGACGATGAAGATGCTGAGTGGAACCATAGTGCCACACTAAATGTACTTGAAACAGAAGACTACATGCTTGATGACCAGCATCTTAGCATCCTGAGACAACTACTCACAGATGAGATACTATCACCTGATGACGTTGAAACAAGTATAGATTCATTGACATCGATAAAGAGGAAATAGTACTTACATCTAACTTGGACCTAACTGCTTGAATGTCACAATCTCGTGAAGTGTGTTACCAACCTCCGTGTAGGTGTTTCCATCATGTGTTATCCTTAGTGCAAAATCTGAATTCAGTCTAAAGTAACCGGGTTTCATCCTAAGTATGTTTTTAGCTATGAATCTTAATGCTATATTGAAGTTGGCAAGCATGCTCTCAGCCTCAAGGATTCTAGCAACATCTAGTTTGATTTCACCTTTTTCTGGATTGGTAATGATAATTGTTCTTGGAAAACTATGACCAGCCGCCTTGCTGTATTCGAAATTCTCCTGTCTGAAATCAAACTCACCAGAACTCAGGATGACATCTTTTCCTTTCGCTAGCATTAGTACCTTCACTACATGACGGTCAACTTTCTGATTGCACTGTATGAATGCATAGGAGAGAGTGAAATTCTCGGAGTATACCCTGCCCCACATCCAGTACTCGATTATTGTAGCGAAGGCGAAATTAAGCCAATTATGATCATGATACCCAACACCCGTGACATTTATTGTCTTATTGCCATCACGAACTATACCGCTCACATCAGCTTTAGCAAACGGAACGACCCACGCGAAATAACCAAGATCTGCAAAGTGTGAGAAGCCTGTTCCAGGTTTCCATCCAACAACTAGGGATTTGTATGTCAAATCAAAAGCAAGTTCCTCCTCATCGAGATGAATTCGATAGATAGGAAGGTCTCCTTGAGAGTAATCAACCTCGAGATAGTTCTTGCCTATCTTCACGTCAGCTTTTTCACGTGATGCAGAGAATTCTGATTTTTTGTACTTGATGAACCTCTGTGTCTTCCGACCATCCGGACGTAGAAGAACAAGCTCAACGCCAGTCTTGCCTGAGTTCAAACCGGGATTAGGATTTGCAGCGTAGAAGAATGCAACAAGAGTGTAGCCACCATCGAGATGAGCATCGAAATACCACCATTCGAATTGGTTTTTCTTGCCTACATCGATGTGCAACGCATCATCTTCAGGTCTAAGAGGATGAATCACCCCATCCCTTCTTCCAGGACCCGTCCACCCTTCTTTTACGTTTGGATTGATATTGTCTTTCATTTATCTTTCTTCACTCCTTTCACATAGTGACTTGGATCAGAGAGACCCTTTGGATCAAAAGATGCTTTGATCTTTCTCAACCAATCAGGATAATGCATAGTTCTTTCTGCGTAGAATTCGTGAACTTCATCACCTACTATGAAGAATGGCATGCCAAGTGCTTGATCAAGGTCCATTTTGTTGCATTCATCTTGATATTCCGCATAGCCCAAGCAAGATTTCACTGATGTGGGATCGTAGACTGTTGGTACCTCCATATGAGCCATGTGTCCGGATTCATAACTCGTTATCCAAACACCGAGTCCTCTATCATCACCAATTACACCTTTTTCGATATACTTCTGTTTCACTGGCTGATTCAATTGAGCAAGTCTAACTGCCATAGAAATAGTATCCATTCCGCCGTGAGTGCTTTGGAAACAATTGGAGAAGCGGAATGCATGTGCACCTAGCATGTTGCGCACGGTTTCGCCATAATGCATTGGTTTTGGAGTTATCACCCCTTCTTCAATGAGATCGTTACCGCCATATTTCTCCAGAATGAGTTTCACCAATTTTGCCCTAAACTCGAATTCACGCCTAGTATGCGCTGCTACTAGAACGACAATGTAATTTCTTGTCCTAGCAAGCAGACCCGCAAAAATAGCCTCGATTGCCTCTGTCTTTGTATTAGTGAACAAGGCTGCCAGACCCTCAGGAGCAGATGTTGTGGCAACCATACAAACCTCTCTATCATTCAACTCATACATTGCTGATTGGTACTCTTCCCATTCTTCAAAGTTCAAAACATATAGCTGCCAGTATGGAGGAACTTCCCAATCATAGTTAGGAATTGTACCTCCAGTCTTCCATTTCCAGTCTTTCGGAGCTGGCCAAGAGAAGAGTCGAATAGCAGCCTTTGTGAACACGCCAAGACCACCATAGGCTCCAAGCCATCCTCTCATGATGCCCCTTAGACTAAAGCCTGGACCATCACCCGAGAACCATTTCCCATTATAATCATAGGAGCCAAGTCGGAGGATGTCACCTGAGGGAAGAACCCATTCAACGCCAAGAACGTTCCTGCCGCTAAAGCCCGTATATGGAGAAGTAAAGCCAGGTCCTACAAAAGATGTATGACTAGCTAGCGGAGATGTCTGAGGACCTGCTCCCTGTGCATGATGCATGAGTCCATACCTGAAGAGTTCACTTTGGAGTTCTGCATTCGTGACGTATGGTTCAATTACTGCATACATATTCTTCTCATCAATCTCAAGAATTCGATTCATCCTTCTAAGATCAATCTGGATAGATCGGAGATTACTGACACCAGCCCAAGGACCCATGCCTGTTGTGTGAGCTTTGAATGTGACATCATGTTCATTACAAAGCCTAACGATGGCCTGGACTTCCTCTAACGAGGCAGGAAGAAGAACAGCAAGAGGACGAACTCCGAACCTCTGAGGCTCTTCTCCTCGTTGTGCACTCTCAATCTCATTACACCACTGGAAAGCATAGGTGTCCATCACTGCCGGATCTTGTGAAATGAATTGATCACCTACGATTTTCTTGAAAGACTCATAGACATTCTTCTCAAGCATCTACTCTTCACCTCCGATGCTTTGTAGTACAAGCTGAATCAGGTCATAGTATTTCATAGATGAGTTCCTGTTTTCTATACCATCTAGAAAGTTCGTACCACAGAAGGGACATGCTGACACGAGAGTATTTGCTCCTGTGGCTTCTGCTTCTTCTAAACGTTCATTTGCTGTGGTAAGAGCAAAATCCGGATAGGCAGATTTGCACCCGCCGCCTGCTCCACAACAATAGGAGTATTCTCGGATACGCTCCATTTCCACTAGCTCGAGACCAGGAATTTGTTTCAATACATTTCTGGGAGCATCATAAACGCCATTCGCGCCTCGACGCTCAGGTTTCGGTGGATCATAGATATACACGAGAGTGAGAACCTCAATCTTTTCTCCTTCCCACTTCTCATATGGTTCAGCCATTCTTCCAAGATGACATGGATCATGATATGTTACCTTCAATGGTACATCTTTTACTAGTTCGAGTCTGCCTTCCTTGAGAAAGGATTCTATCAATTGTGCAGTATGAACCACTTCGATGTCATGTTCCACAAATCGAGGATACTCTACTTTGAGCATGTTATAACAACCTGAGCAGCTAGTTATGATGCGCTTTATTCCAGCCTGCTCGAAGCTAGCAATATTTTCCTTCATGATCTGAATAGCACGTTTCTCATCTCCAACTCTGTAGACAGGCGAGCCACAACATTGTTCATCGGAACCCATTATACGAAACTTTTCCTTCGCAGCATTCAGAACTTTAGCCGTAGCTATTGCTATCTCTTCTCGTCTACTAGCAGCAGTGCAACCAACAAAATAGAGAGTATCTGAAGATGCATCAATCTCAATATCATCAGTCAACCATGAGGTTCGTTGCGCAGGATTCTCGCCATACGGATTCTTCATTCTTTCAACAAGTTCAATGTACTTTCTGTGCTTGGGCATAGGACCTGCACCATTTTCAACAGCCGCAACACGGAGCGCATGAATTGCCTCATTAGGTTCGAGGTCGTAGACCCATTTGCATGAAACCTCACAGCCCCCACAATTTGTACATCTATAAAGCACATCTAGCATCTCTTGTGTGAATTCTACGCGACCCTTTTGGTATGCATTTCCCATAATCATGCGTCCCCCTCCAGAGTACGCATGAAAATTATAGAAATCGACTGAAGGACAAACGCTCGAGAATCGTTTGCTCTGAATGACAAGTTGTGGGATGAATTTACACTTTGAACATCGAACACAACTATCCATCATATCCTCGAATTCGCTGAGGGTCATTGTAGCACCTCCTTAAAGCAGAGAGCGCCGGGATTGAGAATGTTGCTCGGATCAAAAATTTGCTTCACACGACGCATTGCACTCAATGTGGATGATGAGGCATGTTTGAACACTGCATCAACAATGAAACCATAAGGTCTACTGAAATATGCGCCTCTGTTAAGTAATTGAGCTTGACCCATAGATGATAATGATATCATCTTTTCAACTAGTTCTTTATCTTCAGGTGAATAGAACAAGTCTAATCCGACATGAGTATTCGTACCTTGAGCCAGGGGTTGGATATATGCACCTATCTGATCTATTGGAAATCCTACAGTGTTAGCTGTATTTTGAAATACCTCATAGAATTCTTTCGCTCTATCCAGCGTGGTTAAGAAAAATATCTCATGACACTCACCGTATACTTGAAGCTTCCAGTAGGCGACATCACTAGGTTTGTTTAGGAGGGTTAGGATATCTGTTCCCTTAATCTTACCAAGACTATCATGTAGGATAATATTAGTTTCACGAGCAATATCCATAATGTCGCCAGTTCGATATTCAAGCTCCTCTTCTGCTATCATACCATGACCAGATACTCCGATAACAAGTACCCATTCAGGTATATCATTAGCGCTTGCTATCGCCGCTTCAAAATTCACTTTGTTTAACATGAAATGTTCATCTGCGAGGCGTCTCCGCAGGACTGCATAGTTGAAATCCATGAAATCGTTCAAATTATCGGAACCTGCAAGGTACAATTTATGGTGCTCAGGCAGCTGTTCGCATTTCATTGAGATCCATGTGACAATTCCAATAGTACCCTGAGCCCCTTGGACCAATCTAAATGGATCAAATTGTGATGGGCCTTGAGGATTTTTTTGCGCTTGACCGGATGCCCATTGTTCTTCGAGGGATCCTGGACCTGCAGCTGCACCAGTCCGCAAAACATCTCCGGTACCAAATACTGTTTCTGTACAGAGCAGTGGATCTGAGGAATCCCAATGGAATCGTGGCATGATCGTAGGCTCTCTATCAAGACATGCAGATAGAACAGACTTTGAAGCCTCAGGAATAAATGGTATTGCAGGTCGAAGTCCCTTTCTTGTCAATTCTTTCAAGAGCTTCCCGTATGTTACACCAGGTTCAATCATCACTACTTTATTCAGTGGGTCGATGCGTAGAATTCTGTCCATCTTACTTAGATCCAGAATAATAGTATTCTCGACCTTAGGAAACCAGTCTCCACGCAGCCTCGGTCCTGATGAACTCCGAACAAGAAGAGAAATCTTTTTCAAATTCGCCCATCTTACAATCCGGGCAATTTCGTCAGTTGTCTTTGGCCAAACAACAAGAGAAGGTATAGTTTTTCCTGAGTATTTTGACAACACGTCATCGTTATCAGAAACATCGTCCCTTCCAACAATACCGGTCATAATAGATACCATGTCTTCTGTCAAATTGAATTATTCACCCATTTTGTTAGCCTTTTGCGTAAACGATTCCTGTACCGCCCGCGGGGTATCTAAAATCAATTGCACCAGATTCACACACTTGATAACATGCTCCGCACTCAAGACAATGAGAAGCATAGTCATCGACTAGATGCACTCTGTCATCACTCTTTTTCCAAAGATTCATCACACAAATAATCAAGCAACGACCACACAGAGTACATTTCTCATTATCAAGCGTGATAAAATTCCCTGTTCCTGGAATTCGCATTATCAGTTTCTTATGGTCTATCTTCAAACTCATTTCTCCTCCATATCATTCTCCACAAATGAACGGGCAATAGCTTCTTCGAGTTCAGGCATTGCTGCGATGAGTTTCTCAGGATCAGTGAGTAAATTCATATTCTCTTCTCCGAGAATTGCAGTCAACAATGGTATGACTTCTCTCATAATGAAAGGAATTGCATTAGGAAGATACTGCTTGACTCTGCGTGCAATCTGTCGGACTCGTACAGCATGGGGCTCCGACCAGTCAAAGATACCACCAATTATTTCCATCAGCATTGGAACAAACCATGACATCGTCTTTAATGGACTGAATGGAAGCGCTTTCCAGATGCTTGCTAATTCAGGACCTGTCTTGAACTCCTCACCGACGGATGTTGCCCTCCATTTCGCGTCATAAAGATTAAGGAACTCCTTTGAAACATCAGCAGCAGATATTGCCTCAACAGCAGTTTCAATTGCGGCTCTAGCGGTAACCATTGCAGGGTAGATTCCCTCGGCTTCGAGTGGACATGGAAATCCTCCAGCATCGCCAATGAGAATCACATTATCGGCATGTGTGTCATGTGGTTGACCTTGCCATGGTAGGAGATGAACCTGGAATTCTCGTGGTTTCGCCTCAAGTATTCGGATTTGTCGCTGGAAATATTTCAAGGCGACAACTTGATTGAGATAGTGCATGGGATTCTTCTCCCACCAAGTCATCCAGTTACCTAGACCAATGTGGAAACCATCGTTGAAGAATACTTGATATGCTGCTGGAAATGTTGCAGACCACCAGACAGCAAGAGCCTCATCCCCCATGACATCATCTATTTTTGAAGGTGGACATTCAAAGTCATATTGTGGAACTATTGTGACCTGTTCCTGCTCCCATCTTTGTCGCAAACCACTTTCTCTAGCAACCATAGAAATTGCGCCATCAGCCCCAATGACCAAACCGCTGTATTTGTTCCCCTTCTCATCAATAACGCCGGAGACCTTGCCATTCTCTTTTAAGAGACCAGTGACAAGTGTCGATGTCTTCAAAACCGCCCCAGCATCTGTGGCATATTTAGCCAACCAAGGATCAAATTCACTCCTGTAACAATTCATAGTAATCCAACTTCTAGCTGGTTCATATGTCACTGAGTCAGTTGGCTTTGTCATTAGATAGCCTGATACTTCCCCATCATTATTCACCAAGTAATTCCTTGCTGCAGCACCAGGTCGCAGTGAGGGGCAATCTTCAGGTGTCAATTCGGTCATAAAATCGAAATCGCGCCACATTCTTGGTCCGAGACCGCATCCAGAGGAATTTTTTTCTCCAGGCTTTCGACCACGCTCGAAAAATATAGTTTTCAAACCTTTCTTTGCCGACTCTCGAGCGGCAATGGATCCACCAGGACCAGCACCAACAACTATCACATCATAGTTCTCCATTATATCACCTCATGTTTCAAGTGCCTTCAGATGATGTTCCACAAGTTTCATCTTTCTCTTGAGAATTCTTTGACGTTGCTGAAGAAACGCCTGCTTTAGCATCGTATTTGACAATCTGCTTATTGCATCAAGGATTGTTCCTTCAGGAATGATTTCATCAATACCGGAATTGTGAATCTTACTGAACACCTCTTGTGTGAAGTCAGCTGGTAAACTTGCAACAGTTGACTCAATGAACTTCGTGTTGAACATGATATATTCTGCAACATAATTGCTCATGTCATCAATCATTGATTTTCCTTGTTTCGTGAGACTATAGTGAGTTTTATTGTCCTGTAGATTTGAAGTGATGAATGCTTTCTTCTCGAGAGATTGTAAAGCGGGGTAGATTGTTCCAGTTTTTGGTTCCCAAGACCCCTTGAATCCATTTCTGAGGCTACTGAGGATTTCATAGCCATATTTTGGCGATTCAAGAAGTTGTATCATAATGAGTAGTTGGATGGGAGTAAGCTTCGCTGGTGTAGGAAGGAACAATTTGATCTTCTTACTCATCATCATTCCAACTAAGTAGATTTCTACTCAGTTGCTTTCTTCCTACTTATATATCAGATGCCTTGATGAAGGATAACATCGACAAAATACGAAGTACTGAATAAAAATTCTAGACTCATTTGACGTGTTCAAGAAGTCGTTCTATAGCAATCCTTAAACAATACACAGATTCGGTGGTTCTAATCTTCAACTATGTTCGAGTCACAATAGGAAGAATTGAATGATGGATTATGTGTTGTTGTTTCTAGCAGGACTAATAGGATTAGTAGCAGGACTTGGAAGTGGAATTTTTGGTATTGGTGGTGGCTCGATTCGAATACCACTTTTGAACCTTGTAGGTTTCACCTTAATTTCTGCATATGGAATGAATCTCATGGCAATTCCGGTTTCAAGTCTAATAGGAGCAGCATCTCAGAGGAAAAACATAGACCGAAAGCTTGGAGCGTTTATGATTCTTGGTGGATCTATTGGTACTGTCTTAGGAACACTAATTGCATTTTCCATGTCAACATCCGCACTCGTTCTTGCAATCGTTTTCATTCTCGTTTCACTTATTTCAGTGATAGGAATGAATCTCAATCATATCGCCCCTACAACATCAGAACGTCTTAGACCTTCATTTGCAGCTTTGTTCTCGAGTTCTCTCGCAGCTAATACATTAACAGGAATGAGAGGAGGGAGCGAGGGGTCTCTTTTTGTCCCGATTCTGCACACACTTAATGTTGATATGCATAGAGCAATCGCTACAGCATTATTCGCAGCAATCTTCACAGCTCTTGTTGGAGTACTTCTCTACTGGAGCCAGCAGCAGCTCCTGTTGTTAGAAGGACTTGTTGTCCTGACCACATCAGGAATTGGTTCACGACTAGGAAGTATGGTTTCATTAAGAACTAAACCGAGAAAATTAGAAATTGGACTTTCAATTGTTATAATTGTGCTTTCAATAGTGCCTCTCCTGAAAGCTCTCTTTATGTAGAGGACATCTCAATGAGCTGTGCTTCTAGCTATTACTGTCAATATTAATCCTAAAGCCCATGCGGTATGCAGAATAAGCCAAGTCAATAAGAGAAGTCCTGCCCAGCCAATTGTAAGTATGACCCAGAGGACAACTAAAATCAGACTGATTAGACCAAAGCCAGCAGAGATTGCAATGATAAATTTACCAGTCCGGATATGCGATGTGGTTAATAGATAACCGCCAAGTATGACCGCGATACCGCCTAACCAAGCAATGACCCATAACACAAGAAGTACTATATCGATAATGAGATAGAAGGGGGCAAGTGCGACAATTGAATGGAAGAAAAGATACAGAAGAAAGATCGTGTTTGCTCCGTTGGTATATCCAGCTCCCAGAAGCAATAATCCTCCAATGATGCAAAGAGCAAAGGGCATTTGGTTTCGCATATTTCTCCCTCACAAAGTGTTTGAGGCTAGGTCAACGCAGTATTTTGCTTTTGTGTGATAGAAATTCACACGCTCATTGCGATGAAAAAACAATGCATCTAAATAGGAGCTATCGCTATCCTGACAAAACGAGGCTTATGAGTTTAGTTGCTGGTTTCATCGTTCTGGCAATCTTCGTGATTGCACTCCTAGCGATAATGAGTGAACGGATCAATGATACAGCTGCATCTCTAATGGCCTTTGGCGTCGCAGCGACAGTAGTCTATTTCTTAGACGGAGTACAGTTTGTTGACTATGCAGCAGGAATTGGCTGGGATGTGATACTCTTTGTTGCTGCGATGATGATTATCGTTTCAGTGGTAGCATCTTCTGGTCTCTTTCAGTACTTGGGAATAATTTTGGCACTAAGAACATTTGGACATCCACGTCGAATCTTCAACTATTTTATGGTTCTAGTGTTCTTCATATCCCTTCTATTCGATCCTTTGCCAACAATGCTGATTGTCAGCGCTTTTACCGTAGAAGTGTGTAATGCCATTGATGTTGACTTTCGGCCTTATCTAATGACAGAAGCTGTGATTGCAGGCATTGGTTCAATGCCGACACCAATTGGATCTGTGACGAACTTAGTTATGGTCTACCTCGCGGAGATCAACATTGCGCTCATGTTTGTTGTTATGCTTCCACTGACCATTATTCTGACTATATTGACAATGTGGTATATGTTGAGGAAATTCAGTACCGAGTTTGATGATAACATAGAGCGAGATATGACAGACCTTTTCGCTATTAATCCAAATGTAGCTATTAGGTCAAAACAAGACCTTGCAGTTTCTTTAATTGGTATGGTTGTCCTCATTATTGGTCTCATTGTTCTTCCCCAACAAGCGGCAATGCTTGCGCTCATAATAGCTGGAGCTCTTCTGGTGTTTTCAAGAGATAGGGCAAAGGAACTCTTGCGGCGCCTGTCATGGGATACAGTATTCTTTTTGATGGGAATTATGGGAATCGTGCAAGGCCTTGTCCTTACAGATATCATCGCAAGTCTTGCTGCAGGTCTTCAGTGGCTTTCGGAAGCCAGTGTTTTGATTGCAATTGTTTTAATGGTGATGGTACCAGGTGGATTAATGGCGCCAATGGATGCAAAGGCGGTGGGTATTTTATTGGCTCCAGCAGCAAAGGACCTTACAGCCATTAATCCAATGGTTCCGCTATCCCTCATCGCTGGAACAAATGCGGGATCCTATGTTGTGCCTTTTGGAGATGCACCAAATATGGTAGTGGTTTCGATATCAGAGAAGAATCTCAAACCATTAAGCTGGGCAGAATTCAACAAGACAGTGATACCTTTAGGTTTGTTGCATTTGGTCATTATCGTCGTATACTTTGGAATTCTCTCTTTGTTCTTTCCCTAGTATTCAAGCCAAAGATATGAAGAATTTCAGCACCTTAGAATTGATTCAATTCTCCGTTCGGAACTGTTTCCTGTCTCTTTTACAGAGAATCTGGATAACATTTCTCCCACTATAGATGCAACCAGGGACACCGCCTCCAGGCAAAACCCACTGTCCAGCCATATAGAAATTATCAAGATTAGGCAATGTTCGTGGAAGTTGAGTCATGAGCGTATCCTTGGTCATCAACCAGCCCATAGGTGAACCCATATCATTCAGAGTATAGCGCCATGTTGTGTACGGAGTTGCTACATCTACCATCTCAATCTCAGACGTGATGCCAGGATATAGAATCTCAAGTTGTCGAATCAACATCTCTGCAATTTGACGTTTCTCTGCTTCGTAGGCCTCTC
>JAOUFI010000075.1 GCA_029858305.1 Candidatus Thorarchaeota archaeon | reverse complement strand
GATGAACATCTTTTGTGGACTCTCTCGATGTTCGTAGAGATATCTCATCGATACGGGAGTCGTGTGTGGCCTAAGGCAAAGCCTTGTAGCAATCTCTTTGCTATATGGCCAATCCCATCCCTTTGACCCTGTATCACCCCCATCTTCGTGAACCCTCTTCACAAATTCATAGTACTTAGTATCTAGAATATGACCATGGCTGTATGGGGAGGCGACTCTGAACTGATCCTGAACTTCACGTGCCACATGATCTTGAGGAACAAAGAGAGTATCATGGCCCCAAAACTCAGTTTCAACATAGGGACCAAACCATTCTGTAAAGCCTAATCCCACCATGATTTCTCTTAACCAATCATTGAATTCTGCGTATGGATGTTTTTTCCCATAATTGACGTAGACCGGAGCTATACCGACATTATAGGGCCTGAATGATTTTCCTTTCCACGATCCACTTGCCAAAATCTCAGGAGTAAGGTCTCCAATTTCGCCCATTGACCCGCTGAGTAGCTCCTCGATAATGTCTGTATATTCCTGAGATATTTCAGCTTCAACACTTTTTATGATAGCTTCATTCACTAGATTTCTTTCGATTAATTGTCTTAGGGTTGTGTTGTCAATCTGACTTCCTCTCTCCTTATGTTCTGCAATGAGATTCAGCGCTTTAGCAACAGGTGATTGAACATCACTTTTCACGCTAGATAGGATTGTGGTATCTTCTTGTTTTGATATTGTCACCCATCCATTACGTTTTGCCCAGTTCAATGCAATACCTTTGCTTTTGGGTGACAATCCTGATCGTGCTACAGCTTCATCAACACCAGCAGTTCCTCCAAGTTCTTCAATGGCTTTGATTAATCGAGTCTCAGGAAGTCCTTCATTCGCATATTCCTTGCCTTCATCAGTGAGGGTGTACGAGGTAATCTCACGAGTTTCAAGTTTTATGATTCCTCTACTAGCAAGGGAATTTAGAATGGAAACTACTCTCTCATTCTTTTGCTTTGTAAAATCAGCAACCTCAGAGGCTGGCACTCTGTTCCCTAATTCGATAATACCCCTAAGAATTATTCTTTCTCCCTCTGTCAGTTGTTCAGTCATGGTTGCTCAAAACTCCTGCATCTTGTGACTTGGACCGATAAACCGCACGTTTTGTAAAATGATGATTGAAGGCTCCTTCTCAATGGAGCATAATAAATTGGCGGTTATCCATCCGTCCTTCACCTGATTAAAATGACCTACTAGGTCTTCCTTTTTAATCTGTCGTCTTTCAGTCGGAGCTATGACACAATGTTAAAATATACTCAATCTTGGGATTCACTTGGCAGTTGATTGCCGCCTCTGATTTTTGATGAAATCAGTAACCGCAACCCATTGAAGGTGAAGAAGATGTCTGTTGAACGTCAAAAGCTAAAACGCAAAGTAGAGCAGCTGAAAGCTTACCAGGGACGACACAGTTCATTCACCACATTATATATTCCTCCCACAAAGAGTCTTACTGATGTGACTAGCTTTGTGAAGACCGAATTAGCTGGTGCCGACAACATAAAGAGTAAAGCAAACAGGAAAAACGTAGCAGATAATCTAACAGCGATTCTCAGTGAATTAACAAAGATAAACACTCTGCCTCCAACAGGATTAGCGTTCTTTTTTGGCATCGAGGAAGAGGGCGGAACTGGTAGAGCAATTCGCGAGATGGTTGTTCCACCATCTCCCATTTCTCAATTCGTTTACACTTGTGGTCGCGAGTTTATTACTGAAGAACTTGAGAATATGACTCAGCCAAAGAGTCTTGTCGTTATAGTTCTCATAGAAGGAGGAAAAGTTACGATAGGTTATCTTCGTGGCAAGCACATGGAGCTTATCCGGGATGAGGACTTTTACATAATTGGTAAGACAAGAGCCGGTGGACAGAGTGCAAACAGGTATCTTCGAATTCGAGAGGAAAAGATGCAAGAGTTCTTCAAATATGTTGGTAGACTCATGGCAGAATTACTAATTGATAAAATTGAAAATGTGGATGCAATTGTGCTAGGAGGAAACACTATCCGATGTCAGGAATTCCTCGAAAAGGGAGACCTTGACTACAGACTTCGTGATAAGATAGTAGAAACAATCATTCCTGTGAGTATAATCGATGAAACAGGTCTCTATCAGGCAATGAAAGATGCATCTAGAATTATGAAGGAAACCGAGATTTATGCTGAACGTCAAGCATGGGATGCATTCATGGGAGATCTCATGAAAGGCCTAAACACAGTAACCTACGGCAAAAAAGAGGTATTTGATGCTCTAAAGATTGGACGTGTACAGACACTTTTAATCACTGAAGACCTTGCAGATCAAATTGACACGATCTATGAAGATGTATCCCAATACGGCTCTGAGCTACTCGTTTTTTCAAATCAAACAGAGTCAGGTACACAACTAAAGGCATTTGGTGGGATTGCTGCGCGGTTGCGATATTAAGACCGTCTGAAATATCTAACCGCGGGGCGGCTTTGGTATCTCTGCCAGGGTGGTAATGTCCTCAATCCATTTTGCCAGCTCTTCACCGATAGAGGTAATGTACTGCAATAATGACTCACAATACTTCGTTAGATGCTGCTGCTCAAGATTTTTCGCCTTTTCAACAAAATCCTTAACACGCTTTGGTAAACCCATTGACCACCTTCTGATCGTCAACTCAGCTTTTCTGTCATCTAGCACTTTCTTAGCAATTCTTCTCTTTCGACTCAGGTCGATTAGGTCCTCCAATAATTTCTGCACTCCAATCACTGCTGCCACTAACTCTTTTGCATCCAGTTTGGATTCTTTATTTCTACTTGTATAGTAGATCTGTTTTAGGTCTCTCTTTGCAGTTATTACTTGTGTCAGAAGTTTCATCAAGTCTCGAGCCATGATATTGTCATTCTGTGCGTGGGCGTATTAAGGTCTATGCTTTTCAGTCTATAATTATACTACTGAGTAATTGCAATCCCCAGTTTTAGAAAAAGAGCATGGTTTACATTTCGTTTCTGATGGTGTTGCTTTCGGTAGACGTTTTTTGTACCATACTTCATCGAGCATCTTCAGATGTTTTTGGATAGTATCAGGATTGAATCTTTTCTCAAAGACTCTCCCATGTTCGCAGTGCCAACAATTCCTCTTCAATTTGTCATGAATACATCTTTTCGCAACATCTTGCAAGCAGTATACTGTAACGAGTTTTGTTGAGCTGCATGATATCCCTGATTCTGCTAGAGCCAGAGAATAAAGGCCTGTCTGAAAGTAATCCTCTTCCTTCATCTTTTTTGGTAAATATCTAACCGGGAACTTGTACTCAATCATGAGATCCAAAACTGCAGCCTCTTCCCAATGTAGAATTGCTGTATCAAATCTTCCATTATATCGATGGGCAAAAGACCTCACTGGTTCTTCTGTGAATCGGTAATACTCACGCCTATTCCACTGACTTGGATGTAATCGGGTGAACTCGACAAGATTCCAAGGAGCGTTTTGTGCTTTTCTAAGGATGCGCGAAGTCCTTCTATGAATGGTGTTGGATCTGATGAGTCCTATGAAAGCTATAGTAGTAATGAGAAGCAGAAATGCTAGAATATTCAGTAATTGATACATTTCATCACCATACTATCCACATGATACCAATAACAACAATCAGAATGATGATCCCAAAAGATATCCAGCTATGAGCTGGAGACTCGTCGAATTCGCACGGTAGTACTTGATTGTGTAGCATTGTGCCGCCAATACTTGCCTCAGTCATCACTTTGTTTCTCTGTTGCATGAGATAGAATCTGTATTCACATTGAAACTGGATTCTGAGCTCTGAGACATCTCTAAATTTTGAGAAAGCTGTTCGTTCATCTTCTGTAAGTTTCAACTTGATTCATTTTATAGTCACTCATAGACATTGAAAAGGAGCACCATCATTAGTATAGTATTATGTATCAAACACTAGATGCTTTTATATTCGAGTTTTGGATGCATTCATAAACAGGATTTCCCTACGGAGAAAAGAATAGGGCGCGCGGTGATTAGATGTCAGAGGATTCCTATGAAGGAGCAACAGCTGGAAGAGTACTTTTATTCAGTGAAGGCGAGTCGGTCAAATTTCCGACTTCATTCAAGAATGCAATGGGAACAGATCGTGGTCTAATGGTGCTAGTGCACAAAGATCGTCTCATCAAGATTTTTCCTCTAGATAGTGACGAGGTCCTCTTCTTGAGTCTTGAGATTGGAAAATTAAGTAATGATTTTCTCACAAAACTATCTCAGATTTTTAAGAGGGCAGGATTGGTCGATTTGCTATTCTCCACAGGAGTTTGTCTTCGAGGAACACGTTGTTTTTACGAGTGCTATTTCAATCCCAACCAACTCAGTTCTGATTTGAGCGAGCTTGAGAGTTCTCTCAATGTCTTAGACGGAGTTCAAAGGGTAATAATTAAGAAAGTCGATGTTTAGGATAGGAAGCACTCTGTCGTCACTTTCATTCAATTTGGGTGTTTTGTAGATGCAAGACATCATTCTATTCATTAGTGATATGATTAGTCAAGGCTATTTTGGCCTTCTGATTGTTTGTTTCATAATTAATATGATCCCATTTCTAAGCCCAAGCAACATGGTCCTCGCAGGTGCAGCAATGCTACTTTTACCAAGTTTTAATCCTTTCATTGTTGGCATTGTTGTCGCAATTTCAGCTACTACCGCTAAATTGATACATTTCTTTGTTGTCCGAGGATCACGGGCTGTTCTCTCCGATGAACGTCTAGCTTCACTAGATTCTGAGAAACAGAGGGTTGAAAAATGGGGAGCTATAGCTCTCTTTATTGCCGCAGCATCTCCAGTCCCTGATGATCCGCTCATTGTATATGTGGGTTTTGCGAGATATAGTCCTGTAAAATTCCTATTTAGCTATTTTATTGGAAAAGTAACAGTCACAGTCATAGGTGCATTGATAGGATACAGTGTCGGTAGCTATTTCGAGTCAATGCCTATAGTATTAGCTTCAATTGCTCTTACTGCATTAATTACTGGATTCTTATTAAAACGAAAGACTGAGGGCAAAGAGTCAGATATGCTTCAGGATATCCTCGAAACAGAGATTTTTGATGATGATGAGAATGAATCAGGGAAAATGGAAAACTAAGACCATTTTCGTTGTGCAAATGGATAACTTCATTATTAATACCTACTACGGAAATCTTAAGTGAATAGGAAAAGACTTTCACGCTAATTCTAGGTGACTAGTTTGACCGGAACAAGTATAGCAGAGATCAAGTGTGAGAAGTGCAAGAGCGTCTTCGAGACTCAAGTGATAGAACATATCGATCTCTCAGAAGACCGTGAGATTATCAAGGCCTTGAAGATTGGAAAGGCCAATCGAGTTCAATGTCCGAAATGCAAGAAAGTAATGTACTTGGACCGCAGTATCGTTGTCAACTTCGAGCCTGAGAATCGGATTGTTGTATATGATCCAAAAGCGACAACTGAAGAAGCAAAAGCTACTTTCCAAACTGATTATGAAAGCATCATTGCTTTCAATGAGATTCTCCAGGAGATTGGAGCGGAAACAGAGTTCTCAGTGTTCTCCAATCTGGATGACCTAAAGACACTTCTAGAAGAGTACGAGAAAGCTCACAGCTAGATTTCCTAGAGTTTTCTTTTTCCTAAGAGGAACTCTTCAACCCAACGTTCTGCTCTGTACATAGTCGTAGGAGTTGGCGGCATTTTGAAACCATATGCTGATATTGATTCAAGTGAACCTCCAATTCCTCGCTTTAAAGCCAATTTTGTGCCTCTTATTGCATCAAGCAGAATTGGACCTGCATTAGGGCCATCTGTGACTTCCATTCTGATATCGATCTTAATAGGTGCACCACCGAATTGACGACCATTAATGTAGAAGAACGAATCACGGGCATTATCCATGAAATCTACATAATCTGATGAACCCGCGACGAGAGGTGCGTCATAGGGGAGATCTTGGCTAATAGCTTCACTCTTTACGCCTCTCTTTCTCATTCTGCCTCTGTAGTGTGAGTCGAGAGACTCTGCACCACCGCCGACATCGAGCTGATAGCTCTTATCTACTCTCACACCTCTTGCTACCAAGAGTTGGAGAATACTACGATGTAAAACAGTTGAGCCAAGTTGGTCTTGAATGTCGTCACCAACGAGTGGAATTCCTTTCTCTTCAAATTTCTTGCTCCATTCAAGGTCGGATGCGATTGGAATTGGGGTTCCATTGATGTATGCACACCCCGCATCAAGAGCTACCTGTGCATAGTACTTTGTCGCCTCTTCTGCTGAGCCTGGTAAGAGATTGAGCAGGATTTCCGCCTTTGATTCACGTAGCACCTGAACAGCATCTGCATCTGGAGCATTTGATACACTAACAAGTGCTTTCAATATTTTATCGACGCCATCAAGCAGAGGTCCTTTCTGAACTTTGATCCCAGTCTTTGGGACCTTTGAAAATCGCATCACATTATTGGGTTTCGCAAAGATTGCTTCAGAAAGGTCAAATCCGGCCTTCGTGTCTGCAACATCAAAAGCTGCAACAAACTCAATATCTCTCACATGGAACCCTGCGAAGTCTGGATGCGCAAGTCCGGGCACATCTCCATCCGTTTTTGCATCTTTATAGTACTCTACTCCTTGGACTAGAGCGCTTGCGACATTTCCAACTCCAACAATAGCAACTTTAATTCCGTCCAATAGTGCCACCTCTGGTTCTTCTGGTCATTTCTTGTCGTTCTCTTATATACTATTCTATTGATATAGAATAGTTAGATGTTTGTTGTTGCGGAGGAAGAGTTTATGTTGATATTTTACGTATGTATTTATTGGACGATTGGCCGACACCATGTTGCTCCGTGCGTCGTCGGTAGTCGTGGGAACGGCGCAGATGCACTGAACAGGTCTATACGAATGTCCCGACGTCGGAGATTCGTCTCTCACCGAAAAGGTTCAGGGAGATACCAGAACAGTGTGTTTAGCGAGCACCACTCATGCTTAAAGAGAAAAGAGAGGGTGGACCTCGAGCCCCAAAATGGGCCCTAAATATAGGCTGTTGGCCTTCGTCCACTACTTCTTCTACACCTCTAAGAACACATATTGTCCTGTGTTTACTAAATATTCAACGAATTGAATAACTACATAATGAACTAAAAACCTGATTTCAATGAATAGAATAAATACAAAATGTATCATGTTATTCTCAAGGGATATTCATGCAACGATATAATAGAGATATTCGCAGGATACTCGTAACTGTAGTAATTATTGCAGCACTTCTTGCTTCAATAGTTCTTATTGCGGCAATATTTTCAGAACAACCACAAATCGTTGATGATGAACCTAAAGACTATGTGCATTGGACAGGTCTTCCTACCGCTCCTTTAACAATTATAATTGACAGTGGCTCGCAGGGAACCCAAATCGTTGGAAACCTCGAATTCGGATTTCTAAATGATACAATCGATTTTCCAATGGGTGTATTTACTGAGAGGTTACAGATACATAATGGGTTCAACAAAACAGATGCCGTTGGAATTGGTTATGATGAACTCAAGTATTATTCTTTTGCATACCTTGGAGAAACTAGATTGTACGATGATTGGGAAAATAGAACTGCATCTGCATCAGCAAGCTCTGGTTCTGTAGAATGGGATTCTGACTCGAAATTTGGCATGCATATTGGATACATTCGCGAGAGTGACTTGAACAATTTAACAATGGCTGGATTTATTCTCGAGTTTCATACACTCAAGGTATATTTCAAAGATGGAACTAACTTTGCCTGTGGTCCAACTACTCTTGCTCTTGGAGTGAATTTTACTCTAGTTGATGATGAATGGATCATCGAGTATATCTTTGAAGCATCATCAATGGATGATTTGCAATTTGGAACAGATTCTGTGACAATTCAATTCACTCAAGTTATACAATCAGCTGATGATGATAGTATTGACACTAATACTCCAAGTATCGAGGAAAGAATGATGATTCTCCCAATTACAGCGATACCATTTATCTTGGGAACGATTATTCTTAGTGTGATTTATGTTGTGAGCCGGCAGCAATCATTGGAATAGGAGTGGGTGAAAAAAATGTCCAATAGAATTGATGACAAGCAAGTAGCCGAGTTGCTCAATGGTAAGACTATGAAGGTGTATGCATTACTCCTTACACGTGATTCAATGCGGATGCGAGATATACAACACATTCTAAATTTTTCGAGTCCTAGCTTGGTCATCCATCATCTTGCCAAACTTATGGATGCTAATCTAATCAAAAAAGATGAATTTGGAGAATACTCAATCAAGAAAGATGTGCGGGTAGGTTCACTTAGCTTGTTCGTTCAGTTGGGCAGACATTTTCTGCCACGTTTTGTGTTCTTAGCATCTTTTTTAGTCTGTATTCTTGTGCCGTATGTGATGTTCTTCATGTCTATGCCGCCGGATGGGAAGGACATCCTGTTCTTGTTTGTGGTCTTATCAACCATTGCTCTCTTGTTTTATGAGACCTACCGAATGTGGTTCTTAAGCCCAATATAGAAATACACTCACAGATTGACATGCGAAAAGGAATCCATTAACAATTCTACTCAATCACTTGCCTGTTGGATTCCATATTTTTCATTCGAGTTGTTGAGAAAGTAGGTCTAGGATGTCTACTATTTTGATTTTGCTTTCTATTCGTTCTGCGCCATCCTTCAGATTATGTTCACAGAACGGGCAAGCTGTTGCGAGAATGTCAGCTCCGATTTCTTGTGCACTCTTGATTCTATCAGACGCAATTTTCTTTGCAATCTCTCCATCATACGACCGTAATCCTCCACCAGCTCCACAGCACATTGTTGCAGCTCGATTCGTATCCATTTCGACTAGTTCAACATTAGGGATTGCCCTGATAATCTCTCGAGGTTCTTCATAGATTCCTAGAGCTCTGCCCATGTGGCAGGGATCGTGCCAAGATATCTTAACAGGTTTTTCAAAAGGTTTCAGTTTCAATTTCTTATTCTGAATCATCGGCAGGAGGTATTCAATCACATGCAAGACTTTAGGCATGTCCAAGCCAAAGCGTTCGTTGTAATCTTCTCGAAGAGTTTTTAGACATCCAGCGCAGGAAACAATAACGGTTTCTGCACCAGAGTTCCTGATCTTCTCAAGAACCCGTTTTGCATTTTCCCTAGCACTGTCACTTCTTCCTGTACGTATCATAACACTACCACAACACGGTTCATCCTCTAAGACTGCAAAATCGACTCCTGCAGCCCTCAATACATGAGCTGTGGATTTCGCTGTTTCAGGCAATTTCAAGCCAGCTGTGCAACCTGTGAAATAGAGCACTTCTCCTGTGCTTGGGATATCAAAACCAATGTCAACAGCCCAACTACGCCGTGAACTATTATTCTCTGAATACGGATTATTGTAAATCTGTATCTTCTTTGCAATTTCATCCCGAGATTCGTTAGGAATCTCATTAAGGATTTCTCGAACATTTTCAAGACAGCGTGTAGGATCAAATTCAGCAGCACATATTGCAGTACAATTGCCACAGAGTGTACATGTGTAGAGTGACTCTGCGTTCTCTGCTGTCTTCTCAAGTCTTCCTTCAAGAAGAGCGATAGCTACCTGTAGTCTCCCACGCATGAAGCTGGTTTCAAAACCAGAGGAATTTTTCCAGACTGGGCAAACTCCATTGAAACCCCTATCTTCATAGACTGCATTTCGGCATATGCCGCATCTTCGACACTGTGCAAGATTTTCCATCAATTCATCCATATCAACATCAGTCATTGTCAGAGACCTCCCAGAACTCGTGGGTTCATGATTCCATTGCTGTCAATCGTCTTCTTCACAAGCCCAAGAAATGCCATGTAGGTATCCATCCCTTCAATGGCGTCTTTCCAATATTCGGCTAACTTGAATGGTACTGCTCCCGTTCTGAATAGGGTTGAGGCAAGTTCCCTGTGAGCATCACGGACCTTCTGCTCATCCTCCCTGTCTTGTGGATCGAAGTAGAGGTGCGGATATGCGTTGAAGGAGGAGTGACCAACCTGAAAGCCTGCGGTGTGTCCAAGAATACCATACTTGTCCATGGCCTTCCGTATCTCTTCGACGGATCGATGTGCATTCGTCGGTGTTTGGTGGTGATACAGAGTCCTCCAGTGCCATCCGTGAACATAACAGGCGCGAACAAAGAACCAGAGTCTTCCCTCCCATTCACTCTTCGGGAGTTCCACGATCCCAATCACATGACCCCCATTCTCCTCGCAGAGTTTCTTTGCTAATTCGCCATCACTCCTTGCCATGTCCTCTCTGATTCGGCCTATAGTCATAGACACTGTTCGGAAAGGCCACTCATATTTCGGGATACCAAGTTCATCCCCAATCATGTCCATGAACATCTCGAGCACTGGCCCTTCATATAGAGATGTAAAGATACCATTGATATCGTGATTCTTGATAGCAACCAAGAATTGCTCTGCTTGTTTGTGAGTATCAAAACCAAAGGTATTGTGCTCAAAATACTCGTATCTTCTAAAGGTCTTCATGGAAACCTTGGTTATTATTCCAAAGCTCCCGAGGGAACCAATGAACACTCCTGTAAGATCTGGTCCAAAGGCATACCTCTGAAATGGTCCAGGCGCATTCGGATTGGCTTCTGAGCCAGTTTGGATAATTCTTCCATCGGGTAGGACAACCTCCATTCCGAGCACAAGCTCTCCTGTGCACCCAAATCCGCTTGAACCAGGACCTGCACCATTCACCGCAACATTACCAGCTACCGTGCAGACAAGTGCTGATTCTGGATAGACGGGGAGGAAGAGGTTGTTATCTTTGAGTGTTTTCTCTAGCATCCCATAGGTCACACCAGCACCAACTGTTACGGAGCGAAGTTCCTTGTGGAGAGTGATCTCAGTGAGTCGCATCAGTTCAACAACTAGACCATCAGGTTCCGGGATTGCCTCTTCTTGAAGGCTAGAGCCTCCAGATCTTGCAGTTACTGGTACATTATAATTACTAGCGGCTTTTAGAATTTCAGAAACCTCTGCTGCATTTGCTGGACGTATAACTGCTCCTGGGAGTACTGGGT
>JAOUFI010000187.1 GCA_029858305.1 Candidatus Thorarchaeota archaeon | reverse complement strand
CTTGAAATGATTCTCCCAACTGGTTGCCCTCTAATGTGAACTAGTTCACCCTCCTTTGTAGTCTTGCTGCCTAAAACACCACCATGCGGATAATGAGATAGACCTCCATCGATAATACCTGTTTCAGAGCTATTCCCAACCTCTGCTGAAAGACCTGCTAAATCGCCAAGGTTTGTGTAGGAACTCTCATTTGAGAATCCTGTGGCACAATCATCGCTGACCTGAGTAATCAAGAACTCCATACATGACTTGTTGTTTCCTGCATGATGTTGCTTCTTGCCAACAGGAATATCAAGAGGGTATGATTTCGTAGATCGCGAGAATGAATCTAGCGGTACGATTTCTACATGATAATGTGGACCAGTCCAATAGTTAAAGTAACGTGAACGAATGGCACACCCAATCTGGTCTCCAAGGTCCAGTTTCTCGCCTTCTTGAATAGTGGGCTTGCAATGCATTACACGGACGACATCTTTTGTTGTATGCTCCGGTAAAATTGCTATTCCATAATCAAAATCCTCTGTCGGAAACTGCTTCTCTTTTCCCATTTGCATCTTTCTAATCTTGACTACTTCGCCTGATACTGGAGATAATACAGGACCGCTCCATTCTTGATGTCGTGGATAGATGTCAATAGCAGTCCCAAGACTATGACCAATGTATGGGCTGTTGAAGTATGAGAAGTATGCATCATCGGGCGCCTTTATTGTAATATCTCCAGCTGTGCCCAGGATGCGCATTAAAGGAATCTCCTTAATTCTGTTTGCTTGATTTTGGAAACATGCTCTCTTGATTCGAGTATGCCTTTCATCACCTAGATAACTTTCGCTGCCTCATAGAGTGGCTTAAGTCTTGATACCCAAGATGCAAGACCTTTGGGCGACTCAGGATATTGCGCATAAAGAACGCGGATATCGTTCATTAGGTTGGCCACTTTTGATACACGTAGCAATAATGGGATTTTGCCAAAGCCTGCGATCAAGCGCTTGAACTTCTCACCAGCTCCGAATCTTACTTCTCCAGTCATCGATGTATCGAGGAGGTCGCTTGCTTTTATGATCTGTTTCTTGAAAGCGAAATCAATGTCATCGTTGGTTATATTCAGCAGGAACCATCTGAAGATATCCAAAGCAGCCTGTTTGGAGCCATAGCTCTTATGGTATCTGGGATTGTATTGCCAGAGTGACTCGATTGAGGTATCATTTCGCTCTAAGGCTTCAGAAGCAGTGATACCAGCATGTGCTCCGCCCAACATTGAAGAGCCAATCCCTCCTCCGTGAATAGGATTAACTTGGCATGCAGCATCCCCCACGAGCATGAAGTTATCATCGACCATTGTGTCAATTGGTCGTCGAATTGGTGCAACTCCGCCACTACTGTCAAGGACTTTGATATCTCCCCAGGTATCTATCCATGTCTTCTTGACAAAGTCATATTGAATGTCCTTTGGATTTCGATGGCCATCAATGGTCATTACACCATTACCAACATTGACTCTGTTCTTGCCTTGTGGAAAGACCCAAGTATAGCCGCCAAGTGTCTCATCCTGATTCCAGAATATCTCAAGAATGTCAGGTGTTTCAAAGTCAAAATCAGGGGTCTCATAGATATCTCGCCAAGCAACCATCCTGTCCTCATTTGATATCTGCTTTTCAATGGGCGAGCTTTTTGGCATCTGCATACGTAGCATACCTGTTGCTCCAGTGGCGTCAACCACTATTCTTGAAGTGAGGTCCTTATCTGCTTCTCCCTCTTTAGCAATTCTTAATCCTGAGACCTTACCGTTTTCAAAAAGAAGCTTTTTCACCCTAGTCGATGCCATGACCTCAGATCCAGCTTGTTCAGCAAGACTAACAAACCATTGTCCCATCTTGAGCCTGTTGAATGACATTCCTGTCGTCGTTGGACCTTCCATTCGGAGTCGATGGTCGCGATCTGGAGCGATGAGATCAATACCATTCACTTCGTACTCCACAATGCCCTTTGGAAGTTCTGGTATTCCAACTAACTCTCTGAGTTCACGAATGTGGTGAGATCCTAGTGCATCTCCACAGGTCTTATTTCCAATATTGTCATGTTCTTTTCTATCTATAAGCAGTACCGAATGTCCTCTCTTTGCCAATGCATAAGCTGTAGTTGCTCCACCAGTACCGGCTCCTGCTATCATAACGTCATAGTCTACCATAATCATTCCTTCTTTGCTAATTCCCAGGATTGCTGAAGAAACCCTTCAAGTTGCATAGAGATTAAAGCATTATCTGCCCAACCACAAACTGATAGGTCTGGCATTGAGATTAATGCTTCTATTGAATCTATTACTACATCTATGGCAAGTGTATTCCTTCTTATACGATGTTGGATTCTCAGCTGTGTTTTGTCAGGTTTTTTTCCAAGAATTGCATGTATCTTTACTCCCCGCTTTAGTGCCTGTTGAAGATGCTCATGAACAATCATTCCAAGAGAATCAAGGTCAGGTGCAACAAGAAATATCGTTTTTTCCGCCCGGTTAATCATTGCGAGCATTTTTGCCAATACATCTGAACTTCCTCTGATTGTGTAGATCAGAGCAGGAAGAACATCCTTACCCTTGCGAGATTCTTGAAGAGTCTTCAAATCTTGAAGAAGTTGCTCTATTTTTGATGAAAACATATCCTCAACATGC
>JAOUFI010000074.1 GCA_029858305.1 Candidatus Thorarchaeota archaeon | reverse complement strand
AAGTAATCGGACTATGACATAATTCTACGTGTTCTATTACCAATCAAAGAAGAATAGTGATGCTTTCAGAAGCAACTATGATCGGTTCTTAACAATCAAATCGACAATCTCCAAGAGCTTTTCATCAGTGAGATTTGTCATTTTGGTATCATAGACCGACTTCAGCTCTTCTATCGTCGTAGGTGCAATATTAACTATCTGAACGGCCTGGCTTCTTGAGATATCATAGCTAGAAATCAGTTTCTCGACTAGCTTTATAGATACAGCAGGTGCCATTCTCGAAAACACTGTGGCATGTTCAAGGGTTATAGATTGCTGAAAAGACAGTTCTCCTTCCTTTCCCCTCTGGGTCAAGATTTTCTTTACCTGTGGAAGGGTGATTTCCTCCTCACTAATAATCTCCTTAGGCATTATTATCCCTCAACCTTTGCTCACTCGGAGATGCTCACGTCTGACAATGAGGCTCTTTGTGGCTTTGCCTAGGCCAACATCAACAAGAACAGCTCTTCCGCGAAGACCAGTAACAATACCAGTCTTCCCCTGATACCTTCTATGAGGCATACCCTTATGAAATCCTGAATCGATTACGATGTCCACGCGCTGACCAGCTTCATAGTCAACCAATACTTTACTTGGTGAGCTCAATCCTTTCTCACGTATTCTCTTGGTCATTAGGCCACGTGTTCGGGCACGATATCCATGACTCTTCTTTACCATAAGTCATCACTACGAATTGCTGTTCTTCGGTGTTCTGCCTAAGCTGAAATACACTCGAAGTCCAGCATGACCTCTTGGGTCACCACTTAAGGATTTCGCAACAGTCACTCTTTTTGAGAAGTACTTTCAATTCTCGCTGCTATATATTGCGGTAACATTCAGCACCTTGCACACACAAGCAGTACCAAGAATTTCTGCAACAGATGGCTTAGTACGCCCATCATCGCCTGAGATTAGCTCCTTAATGTACGTGCCGCCTTGAACCTTGAAGAATGCTTCAAGAATCCCCTCTTCTAGCTTTGTCAATTTAATCCCGTGTACTTTTTTCTTTCTTACTAAATCACTCCTTCTATGAGATACACGGTTTGGAGTCCTTTGTTCTATTGTAGCGCCTTGAAATGACTGAATTACTCTTTGAATTGCTTCGTCAGTCACCAACCCCTCTGTATGAATGATTGCAGCATACTCTTTGATATTCGATGCAGCATCTTCCTTCAGCTTTTGGAGTCGATGCCTGTCAGTGAGTTCGAGGTCATGAACCTCAATCTTACCTGCAGCTTCTTGGTTTATAGTCTGTGCCATCTCAAGGAGATCCGGTTTCCGTACTCTAGGTTTACTTATTTCCACAACAAACGGCCTTCCCTTGCCTAGCATGAGGACATCTACATCCTCTCTTCCAGCAGCATGGAACTTAAAACGAGAGCCTCCTGCACACTGTTGAGCAGGAATACCAACATATTCAGATATAGAGTCGGGGTAATTTCTTCCCGTCCCCTCGCATTCCTCGCACCCTCTGCCCTTACACTTTTTACAGTCCCATCTGCTCTGGGGGATGCCTCGCACCAATTTCTTGTATCTTCCGAAGATGAAGATAGGATTCACGTGAAGTCCTACCTCATCCTTATTCATGTCATAGATGAATACAACATCAGGTTTTTCAAAATCAACAGATTTCCCCAATAGTTCTTGGAGTTGAATTCCTGCAAGACGATTGAAGTGGGACTTTAGAGTTTCTGAGTACAGAGCAGAATGTATTGCGCTTATCTCATCTTGACGTTCCACAAGCAAGGGAGAAGGCACACATCCTGCAAGAAAAGTTTCGAACTCAACTTGGTCTGCTATGCCAACCATTCTTTCCGTAATTAGTGGGATTTTTTCAAATATTGAGCTTCCATCAATGAAGCATAAATGACAGCTATCACTCGTTACGTACTCAATCGAGTTCTTAGTTGCAATAGTTCTTGCCGGAGCAAACATACCATTGCCAGCTAGGATTGCCAAAGTATGTTCTCCTGATGCTTTGTCCCCCGATTTTATTTCCTTATCAGCAATCATACACAGCGTGAGCTTAATGGAATGACCTCTGTCCTCGTTTGTGGTCCCACTGCCCAACCAAGCGAACTGTCTACCTAGACAACGATCACAGAGTGGGTGCTGTACTAGCATCTTACGTGCAGTTTCCAGCACACTATACTCTTCATGGTTAGTCATAGACATTGGCCTCCTGATGTTCCTGACTCGCACTTGTTCATAAAAACGGATTGATGTACCTAATTGCTCTGAGCCCAGTCAACACCATCCGTGGGTCAGTCAGTAGCTTCCTTATGACCCTACTCTGGAGGTCCATGTCTCCTTCGCTCTTTACAACATCTAAAAGTCCCAGATTGGCTGTATCCTTGATTATCGAATCCAGTCCCTTATCACTCAGTGAGGAAAGCGCACGCTGAGCAAAATACATCGTTCTCAGTTCATCAAAAACCATTGATTTGCACTGTTTTTCATATTTTTTGATTTCAGTCGTTTTTGCTTCGCGAATTAGATATTCGGCAATGATCTTGCCAGCTAGTCTGGCAGTTAGTCCACCTATAATCACACCGCCTCCAGTTGTGGCTTTCACCATTCCAGCGGCATCTCCCACGGTGATGATATTTCGACATGTCATTCTTGTAATTGGCATTCCAACCAATACAATACCCCCGAGAGACCGGTCAATCTTTGCTCCTTCCAATCTTTTTGATATTATATTATGATGGCGCATCAATGCGTCGAGTCGTAACTTTGATTGGTTTTGAGAAGCTAGCCCGACTCGAGCTCTCTTTTCTCCAAGTGGAATAATCCAAGCAAAGAATCCTGGGGCTACATTGCGCCCATAGAACATCTCTACCATCTCATTATCGATATCGACACCAGAAACTTCATACTGAAACGCGGGATACTTGCTAGATTTTTCAACCGTGGGGAGCCCAATACTTCCCGATAATCGACATCGAGAACCCTCCGCTATGATATATGCATGGGACATGAGTTCAGAATCGATTTTTCCCCTAATCTTGATCTTATGGTTATAAGGTCCTGCTCTAACAAACTCGCTCGCTTTTGCATTTGTTGTGATATCTATACCTATGTTCATTGCTTCAGTTGCTAGCCATGCATCAAACTGTCTTCTATCAATGACATGCGCCTCTCTTCTTCCCCGTTCAATCGTGATAGAATGTCCAGATGGTGCGTAAATCTTTGCACTAGATACTGTGTTCTGTATGACCTTATCTGGTAAGTTCAATCCTAATCGCTTAAGCCCTGACGCACTAAGAAGCCCTGCACAGTGGTCCGGTGCACCAACTCGCTCATGCTCTTCTAGTACACGAACATCAAATCCCTTCTTAGCTATCTCTGTGGCTGCAAAGAGACCCGCTGGTCCACCGCCAATGACAATAGCATCATGATCCATCATTGTACCCAAACAATCATGCTGAGGGCACGTTTTTAACTCTCTCCTCGGAAGACCTATGGGAGTTCTAATGTCAATTCCAAGTAAATTCCAATACAAACAAGTCATTGCTGTGAGGACAGATTTGGCGATGAGTAGAGGCAAAATTGCAGTGCAGGTAGCACATGGTGCATTGAGTGCATCAGAGAATGCCCGTGTTTCACAGCAAGAAATTTGGCGGGCATGGTATAGAGAAGGCCAGAAGAAGGTAGCTGTCAAAGTATCTTCCGAGGAGGAACTCCTAGAACTCAGAAGACAGGCAATAAATCATAGATTGCCTCATGCCTTGATTCGTGATGCCGGAATGACTGAACTGCCTCCTGGAACTATCACCGTACTAGGTATTGGACCTGCAAGAGCTGAAGTTATGGACAAGGTCACCGGTGATCTCAAGCTATTATAGAGGGATATTCGTGCAGGTGGGCCATCCGTTTGAAAAGCCATTTGGAATGGAATTCTATTCCACAGATAGTATTGGAATTGGTGGCAAGCTAAAAACGAGGTACGAAGATTTCTTAGTCGAAGAGATTGCTTCTGATGGCAGATTAATCGGTTTTAAGGAATGGCAGGAAGTAACTAGTAGAAACGCAGTAGTAGAAGGACAGAAGTCACGATTCGTGACTTTCACCGTTCAGAAGATGGGAATTTCAACCATGGATGTTTCAACAATCCTTGCATCCTCCCTGAAGCTGCCCAGAAATTTAGTGACCTATGCTGGCCTAAAGGACAAACGCGCAATTACTGTCCAACTGATGTCGGCACCATCTCGCACAATAGCTGGTCTGATGGAGTTAGATTTGACCCGTATTGTTATCCGCGATTATTCGTACACACGACATCCTATCCAAATAGGTGATCTCTGGGGAAACAAATTCACAATCCTTCTAAGAGATTTAGAAATAGAGCCTGACATAGCTTTGAGAGCAGCAGAAATAGTTCGAGAAACTCCATTACTCAATTATTTTGGAGTTCAGAGGTTTGGGCTTAATCGCCCGAATACTCATCTTGCTGGAAAATTTCTTGTCAAGCGTGATTTTGAGAATGCCGTTCGAACAATGCTGTGTACAGAAAGTGCGTTTGAAACAGAGGAGCTTAGGGATATCCGATTGAGATTAACCGAAGATTTTACGCCAAATGAAAAGATGATTGAATCCTTCCCAAAGGATCTGAGTTACGAACGAAAAATCCTACATGAACTCATCAAATATCCCGGTGAATTTGAACGCGCCCTACAAAGAGTATCACCACGAATACTCACACTAATGGTACATGCCTACCAATCCTTTCTATTCAACCGTCTTCTAAGTCGACGTATCGAAGCAGGAATGTCCATAGTCGAACCGGAACCTGGTGATTTCCTTATCGAACTGGATACTACACATTCAGGGAGAGATTCATGGCTCTATGTTACAGAGGCATCCCTTGAAGAGCGAATTGCGCAAGTAGAACGAAGTGAGTACGGATTAGCGCTTCCAGTACCTGGATATGCAACCCGTCTACCGCCTGCTTCACAGACAGAAGCACTCAAATCGCTCCTGATTGAGGAAGGAATTACACTCAAGGATTTTCGGAGTCCAAAGATGAAATCTCTCGATTCTCCAGGAGGGCTCCATCTGGCTGCAATCATTATAGACGATCTTGTGGCATCAAATACAGAAGAAGGTCTTCGTGTTGCATTTTGCTTGAGGAAAGGATCCTATGCCACTGTAGTTCTCCGTGAATTGATGAAAAACCATCCAATCAATCGGGTGTAGCTTTATCTACCTGGCACGGTGTTCTTCAAGCTCTTTCATCCGTTGCTCAAATTCGTCCTTGACCTCTTCTTCCTTAATCAGTTGCCTACGGTCATCTTGATACTCAAATAGGACTGATTCGCCCATGATTGCGGATACAATGGTACGAAGCTCATCCTTGCTGAATTTAATTCTCTCTCTATCCCCCTCTCGAAGCATGACGATGCTTTCTTTCGTTCCATCTGGAGAGTAGAGATTATTGACACCAACTTCTATTGCAGGAAAAATGAATTCTCTGACTACCGTTCTCAACTTGGCTGGCCCCTCTATGACAATGAGTTCTCCGAATTGCTCGAATAATTCCTGTACTAGGGACTCCTCAGAGAGCAAAAGTTCCTTGTTCTTTTTCTTCACCACTAGGATTAGACGGGTTTCTGCCTTGGCCGCTTTCAGAATGTTCAGATTTTCGATATTGGGGTATTTTTTCTCCTTATCCAACATCCATTTGCTGAACTCGATATCAAACTGCGTGATTTCCCCACGGTCGAACCTAGCTTGGCAATTGGGACATAGCATATCTGATTCTAAATCAAAGTTACAAATAGGCAGTTTCATTTATTCTTCCTCGCCAGTTTCGAAGGCTCAGTAAAGACTGAACTTCGGGCGAGAACATAAAGGCATCTATCTGGAGAGCGTAATGTCGATTGTTGATACATTGAGGTCACTACCCTTGTCTGTTTGAACAGAGGTAGTACCAATCTCAATATGCTTGACCATGAGATCTTCAATGAATCTATGTCTTGTAATCTCTGCAACATCCACAGCTCGACTTATGAGCCGTCCACGCGCTTTGATTACAACTTCTTTTGCACCTTTATTGAATAATGTAACGCAGGCTAGTACATAGGACATGACATTCTTGTTACCCACTAGGATACAGTCCATGTCTTTACTATCCCGCAGAGCCTTTGATTCAGTTTGTTTATTACTGACCTTTTTACTTGACTTATCCTCTGTCACCCGAAGTCTCTCCGCCTACTACTTGAACCACATTCATGTGATGAGGGTATGCTATCTGATATAGATTTCGTTTAGCTATAGGCTTTATGCATATGTGAAAACTAAGCAAAAGGTGTTTTGGTTTCAATAACTACATATTAGCAAACCTTTTTCTTACTCACTAGTGGCAATGCATCAGGAAGTAACGGTAGATGGCAAAATTAACATTCCTCGGTTCTTGCCGAGAGGTTGGTCGTTCAGGATTTTTCTTAGAAGCAAAAGATGAGAGTATTCTTGTAGATTATGGCGTCAAATTCTCAGAACCTCCGAAGTTTCCTGACATGATACCAGTTGAGAATCTTCAAGGAGTTGCTCTCACACATGCTCATCTTGATCATTCAGGAGGTCTTCCAATCATTCTAAAAGAAACTGAGGCGTCGCTCTTCTGCACTCCCGCGACACGTGATCTTAGTCTTCTTCTTCTTCGAGATATGTACAAGATATCACATGGTAGATTGCCATTTACGCTCAAGGATATAGCATTAGTGCGCAGACAATACGAATCTATCTCCTATGAAGAAACCATGCCCCTAGGCCGTCATTTTGAGATGACTCTGTTCAACGCAGGTCATATCCCTGGAAGTGCTATGGTTTCGGTTAGAGTAGATGAGAAACGAATCTTATTCACAGGAGACTTCAATGCCATCGAATCCCATCTCACCCCTGGAGCGAGAAAGAACCTTCCAAAGCATGATATTGTTGTAACTGAAAGTACCTATGCCCGTCGTATCAATCCTCCAAGGGAAACAACTGAGGAAGCGCTCATCCAGACTGTTATAGAAACAAAAGAACGTGGAGGCACCGTCCTCATTCCTGCGTTCGGGGTTGGTCGAAGTCAGGAGATAATGTGCATTCTAGAACGTGCAAATCTCCCAAAGAAATATCCAATATATATTGATGGAATGGCTCGAGAAGTCGATGAGATACTTGTGCGACACCCACAATACCTCCAAAGTCCTCAAGCTCTCCAGAGAGCAGTTGGGCGTGCTCTTATCATCAATGACGATCGTGACCGAAAAGATGCAGTCCGGAAAGGTGGTATAATTATCTCCCCTGCTGGGATGCTCAAGGGTGGCGCCTCTCATCTCTATTTCAAGATGTTACACGATGATCCTAAGAACGCTATTGTGTTTGTGAGTTTTCAGATTCCTGGTACTCCAGGTGAGGAACTTCTCAGAACTGGAAAAGTGGTTGTAGGAAGTCGTGAATTCAATGTGACTGCAGATGTCCGCCAGCATCATCTATCTTCCCACTCAGACTCTAGAGGACTTCTTGATATGCTCACGAAGATACCCGGTGAACCTGAGTTCTACCTCGTACACGGTGAGTCAGAGTCTTGTGATGCCCTTGCAGAAAAACTAGAGAAACGGGGAAGGAAAGCACATGTTGCAGAGCTTAATGAGAAGATAAGTTTCTAGGCTTCTTCGGCCTTTGTTCGTGCCTCAACGACCTGACACTTCACTTGCTGGATGATTTCTTCAGCCTTCTGGGGTTCAAGAATGATAGTGTAGAGGTAGTTGGTCGTGCGGAGTTTGAGCTTGACTGAATTCGTGTTTCTCTTAACCCGGCACTCTACTGCATCCTCAGTCATCTCGAGGAACTTGTCGACATCAGTGATTTGTTTTGGCATTGAAACGCCCCATTATGCTCTTTTGGTGGTGAGCCGGACATGACTTGAATCAGTCCAGCGTGACTAATCGGAGGTCGATTGGTTGGGTTATAACTGTAACGCTGTATCATCAATTTACATACAGAGAGCAAATAACAAGTATGGTGCGCCGGGAGCGACTTCGCTAGAATCCAATTGGAATGACCACAGATATCTTTCAGCGTCATTCTTATATCTTGTAGACTTTCCCGAATAGTATATGGGCCGGTGGTCTAGACCGGTTATGACGTCGCCTTCACACGGCGAAGGCCACGAGTTCGAACTTTTCGAGACCTCCTCGAAATGGAATACATCTCGTCCGGCCCACCATCTTATTCAACAATCTTCTTAATCCACGAGTGCTTAAAACAAGTGAATCGTACAGCTTCAAGTGATAATTGAATAAACACCCGCCATTTAGAAATCCTCCGAAATCCACGAGACTAATACTATGCTATATAGCTATAATATAAATTCTTGAACTCTAGTGAAATGTGGTGAAGTCTGTTGGATGAGCGAGTGTCCGGGAAGCTGGCAATCCTTTTCCCATGCGTAGGTGGGCTATTTATTTGGATGGGAGTTGACATGCTAGTTAGAGGATCACAGTTCACAGAAACATTAAGTTTTGGTGTCGTTATTCTTATCATTGGACTAGTCCTGCTTCGCTATAACATCAAAAGACACTGGACGTAGTTATCAGGATTTGAGATTGTCATTACGCCAAATGGTTCAACTAGACGAAATTACCTAGTTTTCGGAGCAGTTTTTGGATCACCTTCACTGCTTCCAGTTGAATACAATCGAACCCAACATGTGAAGGCAATGTCATGGCCAACTAGATCACCGGCCCTGTCCTAAAAGGGTCAAACGAGGGCATTTGTATTTAAGAATGGCGGAGAAACAATCAATTGCATATCTTGAAGTTCCGAGCTGTTTAGACGCTCAGTGTAACTATAAACGATGAAAAGTCATTTCCACTTTGATTTATATCGGAGTTATGTTTCTCTCAGTAAGATGAAGTCAATCGGAACAATCTCGTTGTACTATCCCTTTCTCACCGATGAAATTAAAGAAGTCATTGAATCAATTGTAAACGAGTCTGGAGACTATCGTGATTTTGTTGTCAATATTGTAGAAGAGTCCAAGAACCATCCGATTAGTTCAGACTTGGTGTTCTTCTCGATTATCCATGCGATTACTTATCAAGATTGTTGGCAAAAGATGAAGAAGCGATGTAGCGAATCAGTTCTCACAAGACCATTCCTCTTCTTCAAATATGAAGATCAGGTGTTGAAGGAAGACCAGAATAAGGCGGCTATTGCACTTCAACAAGCGATAGATGCAACTTCAGATAATTGGATTCTCTTCCATCTCTATGTGCTTGGAGTCTGGATACTGGGGGAACCAAACTTCTCGAAATACGTTGAATTAGCAAGGGAGTCTGTTGAGAAACAACACGAAATGCGTAGGTTTCTTCCGCTGATCGCTGGCAGTATACAGTATTCATTACGAAGTCAGGGAGATGTTGATGGAGCAATTAGTGTTCTCGATGAGTCTTTGGAAATAGCAAAGGAATACGATGATATTCTCGAAATTGTCAGCCTGCTTGCAATTAAGGGTAACATAATCAAAGACTTCGATGTTCACAAAGGTTTGGAGATACTCGATGAAGCATATACAATGGCCAAAACAAGAGATAGTAGGAGAAATGCAGTCACTGCAGTTGCGATAATCATGGCCATTGCGTATGAAGCTCTTGGCGAGTATGACATGGCGTTGGAGCTGGTTAGAGAAGAATTCGAAGTTATTTCAAGTTATTCTGAAACCCCTAGAATGTTAACCAGTCTCGTAGCAGCCAGAATTCATAATGCCCTTGAACAGCCAAAAGAATCTATTGAATGGCTGCAAATATACTCTAAATCATTCGAATTTGATCACGCGCAGCTCAATTCAAGCATGGCATTAGCACTTCTGTTGAAAAACGAATTGGACCGAGCGGCCGGATATTTGAACATTGCACAAAGACAAGCGATGGATTCAGGAAATGAACAGGATATGATGAGCTACCTCTATGTTCAGGGGCTCTTAGATTTGGCACTTGGGAATATTACATCAGCTAGGGAACTCATTCAGCAGTGCTTGGAGATGGGCGATTCTCATTTTCAAATCACTGTGAATGAATGTCTAATAGCCCTTACAAAAGTGGAAATATCGGAGCTTGTGAATGCTTCACAAGATGACCGAGATGCTGAAACATCGGGTCCATGGATGACTCGTCTGCGAAAACATGTGTATCAAAAGAACTACCTAGGCATCAAGATTAAGTATGCACTGCTAAAAGCAGAATACCAAGTCGCAATTGGAGAGCATGAAGCAGCCAAGCAGACGTTAATCAATGCATTGGAAATTACAGATTCAATGACAGTTAAGACTATGCGGGCGAGAGTAATTAACAGACTGAAGGAGCTGGAGAGAGCTCAGATAACTTAGAGAGAAATATATTGTAATTAAACTGAAGCACCTTCGCCGCTTCCCGCAGAATGCAACAGCATATTATATGTGAAGGCGACGTCATAGCCGACTAGACCACCGGCCCGTAAGTCGGCTCATTCATCAGATGATTACTTCTTTGAACGCCTCTTTGGTCTGAGGTCCTTTGTCTTGCATTTTCTGCACTTCTTTGCCTTAAGGGGATTAGTTGCTCCGCAATATCGGCATACTGATTTATACAGCAAGTAGTACTGTGCAAGCCTGCGTTTTTCGATGTCAGCTACTGGCATCTTTCTTTGACCTCTTCGTGTTTTTGGCGGTTAGAGAATTCTCTGATGAGCCCGCTCGGGCTTTCCACCGGTGTTCTGTTTTAAAAGCTTGTGCTCCGGCCCGTTTATAATATGAAACTAGTTTGTGATACTAGTTTGCAGATAGGGACTACTATGTGAGTCCCTCTGCAATCCTCGATCTACATGGCCTCTTTCAAGAGGCGTGAAACATCACTAGGCTTTTCAGCGACCGCAATACCGGCATCATTCATTGCCTTGATCTTGGCTGCTGCTGTGCCAGTGCTTCCACTGATTATCGCACCTGCATGACCCATTCTCTTACCGGGAGGCGCAGTTCTTCCAGCTATGAATCCAACTACTGGCAGGTCGTAATTATCTTTGATATAGGCCGCCGCTTTCTCCTCAGCATCGCCACCGATTTCACCTACAAGAACCAGAGCTTTCGTTTTCTTGTCCCCTTTGAACATCTTTACTGCTTCAATAGTTGTGAGTCCAACACAAGGGTCTCCGCCCAAACCGATTGCAGTCGAGATACCTATACCTGCATGTGTCATACCCGCAGCAATCTCATAGGTGAGAGTACCACTAC
>JAOUFI010000186.1 GCA_029858305.1 Candidatus Thorarchaeota archaeon | reverse complement strand
AACCTCTCCATCATCTCAATTGAATTCATCTTGTGATTTCTCCAGACTATAGCTCAGTTCTGTCAAACACAAAGAGCGCAACGATTGTGAATATGATGATCTGGACACAAGCGGATAGGAGTATCCATTCAAGTCCCAGAACTGAATCCCCTGTGATAAGACCAATCCCCATGATTGGGAGGCTGTATGGAATCAGGAATATGACTAAGGGGAAGTATCTCGCAATCAACTGCGCTCCAAGGCCAACAACGACAGCTGCCGCAAGTACCTTGCCTCTGCTGGTAGTAAATGTACCGATCATTATTGTCAGGCATGCAAAATAAACCACGACAATACTTGTAAGCCCAAGGTTGATGACAAATCCAGTTATGTTCAGAGTATAGCCAAATGCGCTAAAGACGCCATATGTTATCGCACCATTAATGACCACAGAAACAACGACGATCGATAGAATGCTGGCAGTCAACTTCGAGAGAATATAGGCCTTCTTTGATACAGGTTTTGATAGAATCCATGCCGCTGTGCCGGATACCTTGTCATCGATGATTGTACCCTGCAATAGAATCGGGATGAAGATAACAATGAGAAGGGCCAAAATGCTAAAAGATGCCCCCAATGAAACAAGATACAATGCTTCCATCCCCTCAATTAAATCAGGGGGTAAAGCGAGGATGAGAGCAATCATCCCATTTGTAAAGAGAGCCCACACGATTAGTTGCTGTATCCAGTACATCCGACTGCGTTCATGAAACAGCTCCCGTGTGATCAGATTTTTCATCCCTGCATGCCAGGGTTCTGTATTTGTTCTTGGTATCGTTTCAGTTGTCATTTTTTACATCCTCCACAAGTTTAAGGAATATCTCTTCCAACTCATACTTTTTAATGCCGAATTCACAGACTGAGAGAGACCGATCTTTGAGAATGGTCCTCAGCAGTTCTTCTTCTGCCATGGCCTCATCTTTTACTGAGACCAACCATTTTGTTCTCCCGTTTACTTTCGTCGTGTTCACAGAGTTCACCCATGCCTGCCTGGTGATTAAGTCCTCAGCTCTCTGTGGGTTTCCTTTCAGGATAATTGAATAGACAGTGCCGTCTGTGCCTGCAAGAAGCTCGTTCAGAGGAGCACTTGCTACAAGATTTCCTCTGTTGAGAATAGCGACGCGGTCACTGACTCTCTGCGCATCATCAAGAATGTGCGTGGAGTAGAAGATAGTCGCTCTACTTCGGAGAGACTCCATCAGGTCAAGAACAGCCTCTCTACCATGAGGATCTAGCCCTGACGCAGGTTCATCAAGAATGAGTAGGTCTGGATCATTTATGAGAGCCTGGGCAATTCCAAGTCGTTGTCTTTCTCCACCTGAAAAGCCCTTGACCTTTCGATCAGCACTCTGACCAAGCTCAACTAGATGAAGCAACCTGTCGATTTTACTCTCCAACTCGTTGCCACCTCCTTGATAGAAGAACTTGGCTGCAAATCTGAGGATTTGACGAGGAGTCATGTATTGCGAGTATTGTTGATTCTGAGCCATGTATCCTACTCTGGAACGAATTCTCTTGTTTTCCACAGTAAGGTCATGACCAAGAATGGTTCCGCCTCCCGATGTCGGTTGAGTCAGACCCAAGAGTAGCTTGATCGTGGTCGTCTTCCCCGCACCGTTTGGACCCAGGAATGCGAAGACTGAATTCTTCGGTACCTGTAGATTAAGCCCCTTCACCGCATAGAAGTCTCCAAATGCCTTGCTGAGCCCGTGGATCTCTATTGCAGTATGGCTTGCACTTTCCTTGTTTTTTTCTTGTGATTCTGTCATAGTGATTCACGAGTGTAACACATGCAAAAATAGGATATCTAGCTGCGTCAGGTATGAAGTTGATAAGAATACAAGAAGAGGCTCGAAAAGCGTCAGTTTGTAAAGAGCAGGCTTTACAAAATGATTAATCGAGCCTATCTGGAATACAGCGACCCGAACTGCCTCCTCAAGACTGAGTTTTCTCGATCTCTTGTAGTCATATGGGGGTACTTTGAGTATCATTTGTGGATGCAAGGTCAAGAAGAACTAGAGAAGTTGGAAGATGAAGAGAGCAAAAAGAAAAGGGGAAGAGGGCACTCTGTCCTCTTCGACTACATTGATACCATTCTATCACGATTGAATCTACTAATTGCAAGAGCCCATGTGACGATTGCTAGTACAGATGCGATAACTAACGTGACAGTGTTAGACAACCACACAACGGGCATATCCGCAATTCCTGCTTCGTTCATTGACATCATCGGCAGAATCATAGGAATTAGGAAGACCATAACGATTGATCCAGAGGCCTGATAAGCCTCGTAGACTCGCTTGACTTTCCCACTGATGAGAACCATCACTGATATAATTGCCATAATAAGAATGGGACCTGCTACTAGAAGTAGAAACAGGCTCGACAATCCTGGTAAGAGGACTGCACCAACTCCCACAGAGGTGAGTATTATGTTTGTGGCAATCTCTGTGATGAGAATTGAACCAAGTAGTAAAGCAATGGTCGGAATGAATGAGCTCAATACTTTGCCAATCAGAAGTTCGCGGTTTGTTAAGGGTGTGCATAGAAGTGGCTCAAGAGTGTTCTGTTCTCTTTCACCTACAAGAGCATTAGCAGAGATTAGAGTCGCTGGAACGATGGTCATAATACCAATCATGGGCGACATGATCGGATCTAGCA
>JAOUFI010000185.1 GCA_029858305.1 Candidatus Thorarchaeota archaeon | reverse complement strand
ATTTCTATACAAAACTCTTGTGAATATTGTTGGACCTGAAAATGCATCTGACAAAGACTTTGAGCTCGAAGCTTATACTCGCGATCTGAGTTCTGCTCCAGAAAAGAGAGCTGCATTTATTGTCAGGCCAGGCTCAACAGAGCAAATAGCAACCATCCTCAAGGTAGCAAACCGATACAAGGTACCAGTCTACATTAGAGGTGGAGGCACTTCTCACTGGGGAGAGTGGCTTCCCCTCCAAGGTGGCATCCTCATGGACATGACCGGTATGAATCAGATTATCGAGATTGACGAGAGGAATCTCACAGCGACTGTTCAGGGTGGATGTACCTGGTTCAAGCTCAGAGGTGAGCTTCGGAAACGCGGGTTATCTTGCGAGCCTAGAGAGATGGGTGGACGCGCCATAACAATCGGTGCTAGTATAACAAAAATTGGCTCAGGCTCAGTAGGAGTCACCAAACGTGGAAGACTAGGATGGGATGTTCTTGGTCTAGAAGTAGTTCTGCCCACAGGGGAAGTAATCAAAACGGTTGCCGCCGAATATCTTGGATTCCGACCATTTGAGAACCGAGGGATAGGTCCGAATCTTACCCAGTTCTTCATCGGTTCTGGAGGCGAGCTGGGGGTGATCACCGAGGTCACTCTTAGAGTCACTCCATTGCCACTGGATGCCTACCTTTACTTTGATTTTGAAACTATAGAAGAGGTTGAGAGAGTAGGAGATGAGGTGACTCGCCCTGTAGGGGATGAACTCGCATTCCATCTGGACTATTACAGAGGAGAGAGCACAGACGGAAAAGCAGGTGTAGAAATTAGAATCTGGACCTATGGCTACACTGAAGAGGAGCTAGACTTTCGATGTAGAAGGCTTAGAAAAATCTGCAGTAGTGCAGGGGGCATTGAAGGCGATGCAAAGAAGACGGAGATAACACATCATCGTGACCATGGTTTTCTCTGGGGAGGTCTGACTGACTACTTTGATCCTGGACCAATCGACTATGTTGGAGGATATTGTCCAATCTATTCCTTGCACAAGTTCTATGATGTGTGGGATGAGATTGTCCCCAAGAAGCACAAGTGGACTCCTGCTCCAAAGGCTGGCTTTGGGGGTTGGCTGATTCCGAGAGGTTGGGGGCTCTTTGCCGAATTTCGCTACATTGATCCGGAAGAGCGTCAGCGTGTAAGATTAGCTGCCGAGGAACTCACTAAGAGGTGGTTTGAACTTGATTTCATGCCATGGCGGCTAGGAGACCACCTCTACATGACGAAGCACACAATTCCTCGCCTTGGCGGGTGGTATGAACTTATCAAGCGACTCAAGAGAGAGTTGGATCCAAATGCAATTCTAAATCCGGAGAAGATGATTCGATAAAGGAGGTCATGAAATGGAGATTTCAAAGTACAAGGACCAGATCTGGCAGTGCGGCAGGTGCGGCTATTGCGGGGGAGGTTTCCCCGAAGACCGTTGTCCATCCAAGTTCTTAGGCAAGTTTGAGTCCTCAGCAGCCCGAGGAAAGCTACTCATTGCAAGGGCACTTATGAGAGGAGATATGCAGCCAACTGAGGAACTAGCAAATAGACTCTACGAATGCACCCTCTGTGGCTCGTGCGAGATCATCTGTGATACCATCATTCACCTCGACCTTGTTGAGATACTCGAAGCTCTAAGAGTGGATATTGCAGAGGCGGGTTTTGGTCCTATGCCCAGACATCAGAAGATTCTCGATTGGATAGAAGTAGAACACAACCCCTACATGGAGAAGCACGCTGACAGACTGAATTGGATGACTGAGAGAGGAAGGCATGCAGAGCATAGCGACGTGTTGTACTTTGCAGGTTGCACAGCTCCATACAGGCAACCTGAAATCGCAGAGTCCTCCATGCAAATTATGGAGGCAGCTGGAGTGAAGGCATTCGTAGCGCCTGAGGAGTGGTGCTGCGGCTCTATAGCATTCAGAGTAGGAGCGAATAAGATGGGGGAGAAACTTGCAAGGCATAATGTTGATCTGTTTAAATCACTTAGAGTGAAGACCATCGTTACTCATTGCCCAGGCTGTTACAGGACAATGAAGATTGACTACCCAAGGATTTTAGGTGATATGCCAATAGAGGTATTCCATTTCTCAGAATATCTTGATGAACTCCTGAACAAGGGAACTCTCAAATTGAAAGGAAGAATCGATGCTAAGGTGACCTACCACGATCCATGTCATCTTGGAAAACATGCAGGAGTGTATGATGCACCAAGAAGAGTACTCGAAGCAATCCCCGGGTTGAAGCTTGTTGAGATGGAACGTACACGACAGGACTCTTGGTGTTGTGGAGCTGGAGGGGGCATGAAGTCTGCGTTCCCGGATTCAGCTGTAAAGGTAGCAAACGAGAGGATAGTGGAGGCTGAAAAGACAGGAGCAGAGTATCTTGTTTCAACATGTCCATTCTGCAAACAAAATCTAAAGGAAGCCTCCGAGTTACGTGGAGAAGGTCTAGAGGTCTTTGATATGATGGAATTGCTTTCTAAAGTACTTTAGAAGACAATTCTCCGCATCTTCAAATACAAGCATTGTACCATGTTTATATCACTCAGATAATATTTGTCATGAATTCCTTGATTGCGCTCAAGTACTCGTCAGTCTTGTCATTGTGAATTATATGGTCGGAATCAATCCGCTTGAAAATCATCTCAGGCACGAGCTCATATGCCAATGCAGCATCATTATCAAATTCTGTCTAGTGTAGAATTTTTCATGGAGGC
>JAOUFI010000184.1 GCA_029858305.1 Candidatus Thorarchaeota archaeon | reverse complement strand
TAATTGCTATTGATGGATCAAGAGCACCAAACTCGAGGGAATGCTTGAACTCGCCATTGTTAATCATCACAGCCTCATCGAAAGCATTAGCAAAGTCTGCAAGATCTATCTTGTTCTGGAACATTGTAGCAATTGTATAATGAGCTCGGCTTCCCTCTATTGTACCATAGACCGTATAATCCAGAAGTTGAGCCCCTGTCTTTTTGCAAGCCGCTGCAATACCTTCATTCACATGAGCATCCGTCATCTTCTCACCGGCTAGATTAACGACTCTCCCTTTCCTTCCAATCCTATGAACAGAGAAGGGATTGGTGTCGCAGAATGTAACCATATCCCCGATTCGGTATCGGGTATATCCCAGCATGTTTGTGACAACTATCTCATACCTGCGTCCCTTCTTCACTTCTGAGAGGGGAATTACTACTGGCTCTTCCTTGTCAATTTCCGATTCTGGAATGAATTCAAAGTAATTGATCTGCGGTAGAAGTTGGATGCCGTTCTCTGTATGAGGCAAAAGTGTGGTTCCGTAGAGACCTTCACTTCCAGCGTAGTTGTCCCAGAGAACTGCGCTAGGTAGTGTCTTTGACAGCCACGCCTTGTATGGATCAGCATCTATACCTGTGGCACCAATCATCACGACATTAGGCCACAGATTGCCTAGGTCCAATGTTCCATCGTCTCTCAGGGACTCTCGAATTCTGCGCTCGTGCTTTGTTCCCTTGAAATGCTCTAGAAGGCGAATGCCATACTCATTCTGCATCTTTCGAATAAACGAGATTGCTAAAGTAGTGATGCCCGCCAGACCTGTGATGTTCTCCTTCACTGCATACTTCGCATAAGCCCAGAGCTTCTCACTAATGTCAGTCAGATTGAATACATCTTCTCCAGGTTTGACAAGTCTCTTAAGTAGAGGACTAGCTATCAACTCTCGACTTATTCCAGTCATGTATCCCAAGGGCACACCATTAATATCGCCAAGTCGCGCAGGAGCCGCAAAGGTCAGAAGAGTGCCATCGAACACTTTGTTGTGCCCTTTGCCTGCGTTGATGAAGGACATCATGAAAAGAGTGCTTGCACTCGAGTAGTCTGCCATTCCTGCCTTGTTTATTGGTAGAGCTTTGGGTCTCCCACTAGTACCGCTGCTCTGCACATACCAGATAATAGGATCTGCAGTAATTATTGGCAGTTCTGGTGTTTCATGTACGCGTTCGAAATAAGGCTGCATGGAGTAATAATCATAGAGAGGGACCTGTTCACTGAACTGCTCAGGTGTCTTAATCGACTCGTACCCATGGTCTCGCCCGAACGCTGTATTTCTATGCGACTCAAGTATTGACTTGAGTTTGGCCTCCGTCAGGCTAATAGGATTGTTAAGGATGTTCTCTATCTCCTTTGTTTTCCTCTTCGCCAAAATTGGAACTAGTTTACTAATTATTGCCATTCATGTCTTGCCTCCAACAGTCGGGCTAGACCGCCCTGTACTGCTGGAGTCCACTTGGTTCTGGTAACTATTGATTACTAGGTTTTTGATAGAAGTCCTCTATGGACCCCCTAGTGCTTTCTTGAGTCTTTTCTAGACATTTGGACAGGCAAATGCGACTAGTCATGCTCTTCTTCCTGCAAAAGGCTTCTATTGTTGGACTTCTATTGATATTGAAAGTACCATACTGCAAAAGTAACGAGTCATACCCTCGGTTTTTTCATGATTCTTAGACCTGCGTTCTAGAACATAATTGTATCATCATAGTAATGAATATTCCTTAATATACTCCACCTGGTTGTGCTCTATTTTCTAATAACAATTATTCAATTATGAGCGAAAAATGAGCTCTTGTTCTCACTTTGTTTTTTTCGGTGGCTGAGGAGTCTGATGTGCTATAGAAATATGAACTACAATGAAGACACGCAAGATTTACCCTGTTAAGCCCCCCCCGGAACCATGGGTTTTTTCATTAACTGGCCAGGTCAAGGCACCTCCAGAAGCCTGGATGTGCAGATTGGATGGCGATAGCACAATAATCACACCATGGTGATCTGACACCCAAAATCTGACCAAAATGAAGCTCTCTTCAAGGGAGCTTCACTGTCTTTTTTTCTTGAGTTTTCGGAGAGAACAATACAAATAACCTTCTTGATTCATAAATCCCAAATACACGCACGCAGACAGGGATGCAGATTCAATGAGCATATCTGTAGTAGTCCAACTCCCTTCAGGAGAAATGAGTAGAGGAAAGCTATCATACACCGTTGAAGGTCCGGTTGTTACGCTTGAAAATGGGACGATATTGCAATCAAACTCCTGCCATCCAGATATTTCGTATTCAGTTGTTGGCTCCGTCGCGCGCAAACGATTTCCTATTGATGAAGACTATAAAATTAAGTTGAAGTCACGAAAGATAACTAGGAAATACTCAAGAGACTCATTCAGTCAGTATGAGATGTATCCTCCAAGCTCCGACGGATGGATTACACACCTGTCGGAAATTGGAAGTGACGCACTATTCGTCGTACAAGAAATCACCAACAGCCAGAAATATCTTCTATCTATCATCGATCTTGACAATGTAGAAATCCTTGGGATTCATAGTATTCATCCCTACGAAATTGATATAATATTCCAAGAGACGGATTGGACCTTTTATAACAGGCTACAGCAAATAGCGTCCCAGGTTGATAGGTCTTTCATTGATGAATTGCTTGAGGCTCCCCCACCAGACTGGCCTAGATTGGAATCTATAGGCAAAGGCATCATAGTTCCTG
>JAOUFI010000073.1 GCA_029858305.1 Candidatus Thorarchaeota archaeon | reverse complement strand
CCAGACGGGATTTTATCAAAGTAGATGGATTTAGTACATATTTTTAGTAATGAATAAACGCATAAATCAAAAGAGTCTGGTTTTTGCTATTTGCGTGATGTGAGCTAGGGAAAGTGAAACTCAATTCTTCTATAGGAAATAGGAACCTCCTTCTATTATTGGTATTAGCATTAGTTTCTCCTGCAGTCATAGGGTTTCAATATCTAGAATGGTATGATTCAAATCATCTTTTTGTTGGAATCACTGGATCAACATGGATGATTTCATATTCGGATTGGTATCTCAACGACTGGTTGATCATTCTCCTTCCAAACATCTTTGTGTTAATACCAAGATTGTTGTTTGTTTTCACTCTAATTAGATTCAATAGAGATAATGCTGACCTGAATCTTGTTCGCATCCTTGGATTGCTACTTGCAGGAATTTTGATTGTTATTTGCTTTGTAATGATGACTGTAAACTCAATCTTTGGCACTCCACCTGGAGTCCTTTTCTCAATCGCAGCACCAGTCGTCGATGTTCGACTATTTATTCCGACGCCTATTCTGTTACTTGCGGGAATTCATCTAATTAAGAAAGCAAAGTAGTAAAATGCATGGCGGGCCAGACGGGATTTGAACATACAACCAATTCGTCTTGCACAGAATCTTCAGTACCATGAAGATTCTTGTGATTCTATCTAGAAGATCATTCAGATTTTACACTATAACTGTTTGTCTTGGTTTTTATTGACAGTTTTCCGTCTTACTGGAACTTGTATTGCAGTCCTCATACTTGAGTCGCGCGAAATCGTGATGCTGTCTTGAGAGATATGATAGAGAGCAGAAACTAGGATTTGCGGCGGTTTAACAAGCATCCGCCGATAATCAATAGTATAGCGACACCGAAGACCAAAACAACCATCAAAGGATTGCTGGTGTCCAGATGCACACCGCCTATACCTGTGAGTGACATAATGAAAAGAGCTATGATTATCAGCCCAATGCCACACATGACTTCCGAAAGATATCCACTGATCCCTCCACCAGATCGCTTTTGCGTCGGAGCAGGGCCAGTGCTCGTATTTTCACTATATGTGTCAATAATATCAGACATAGATTTCACCATGCCCCTTCTGAGTGATAACTCGTATAATCTGTGGAGATAAACGCCTATTAAAGTGAGATGGTGTTTTTGATAATAGTCTAGGTGCTCTCTCTGAGGAGCAAAAGAGTGGCGGGCCAGACGGGATTTTTAGGCAGCCAGTTGGAAATCAACGAGCTTGGATGAACATGCAATTTAGAAATTTTCAGATGATCTTTCAAATGCCACTATGAAAAATTAATGCAAGAGATGTAGACTTATAGCTTTATTGCCCACCTCGAATGTGAAACGAAGTCAATTCTCTAAAATTTTTGGGATTAAAAGGTTAGAAAAGGGATTCAAAGATACTCGTTCATATTTTGTATGGTATTTCAGTTCATGATTGCACTTGTCAGTTATGTAGTGTTCAAACGCTCCTAAGAGCGAATCATCTTAGTTGAAGCGGTTGATTTGTCTTTTCTCTCTTTTAGGTGTGGTTCCTTCGATATCTGTACCATAACCCCAGGGTGAATGTAATCATCAAGAGAAGGATGAATAAAGCCAATGTTAACGGATTCAGCCACAGTGGTAAAAGAAACTCTCTCTCCATTGCAGATTTTAAGCCAAAAAATAAAACAAAAACAAATGCTAATGTGAAGAATGTAGTAGTGCTTCGCGTCTTGAACAAACCTTTGTTCAAAACCAGTTTCATATCATCTTCTCTGGTTGTGAAACAATCCCACTGCCAATAGAGAGCGTAGAGTGTTAGTGGAAAATGAAGCATGCACACGAGTAAAACGAGCAGTAGTAAAACTGCATCAGGAGTGTAGTTACTCATAGGCCAAGCTACACCGATTTGGATTTGCCAGAGGTCTACAACCCATATTGCAACTACTGGGATATACAATAGAATTAACCAAATGTATCCAAGCAGAAGTGCAGATTTCCTCATAGCGAAATGCTCTTCCGGAGTCAAGGCGTCTTTGATTTTCTGCATAACAAAAATGGATAGGATTGTTACTTGAAAGAAGGAAAAGGCGACTAGTAGGTATGTCATGTGGAACAGATTATGATATCCCCAAAGAAGGAGAAGCCTTAGAAAAATAAATATCACCAATGAGAAAAGTAAGAAAGATTTGCTCTCTGGCGTTGAACTCAATACATGGATTGCCGGTTCAAAATGACGTTTTATGTTCATTATAATTCTCATCCTATTATAGAATCTTCTTGAAATCGTGATTAACTTCAGCGTTTTGCTTTATCATCTTGAGATATTGACATCCTTCTGCTAATTCATTTCTCCTATCCAACCCAATTATTATTGTCATAGAAATCAATAACAACTCCACCAAGTATGAACATGGAACCAATAATCAATGCAGCAAGGTCAAAAGTGAATTTGCCCCAAAAAACACTGATAGCAATCATTGTTATTGATAGCCCAATTGTGGCGATGAATAAAGGATCCGTCATTATCAGAGGATCAAAAAGCATCTGCCCGAGTGCGGCTGGAACATCAAAGATAACAAAACCAATAATTTGCCAGACTGCAGCCCAAATATCGATTTGTCCCAGAACCAGATATGTCAAAGTCAATACTATTGCTGGTGAGTTTGTAATCACATTTTGCTGTAGGAAGTGAACCGTCATTTGTATCCAAGTCGGATTTGTGACAGCTAGTACATTCCCCGAATAATACGCTAGGATAGAGAGTAAGAAAATAGCAGTCCAGTAGGTTATTTCAGTAAGCGACAGACCAAGTGGGTCTATGTCTGCTCTTCCGAATAAGAGATCGTTAACGTGTTTTTCAACCTGATGTATTATCGCGTCTTGAGGTTGTAGTATGTATGATGCGATTAGTCCACCCAGAACCGCATCTATTGAACCATCAACACCTATTATAGATTCAGGAGAAACATAATCCTCTAAGCAATTAGAATAGCAGGCAAGAACAATATCTCGGCACGGTGTCAATTTGATTTGGCGGCTGAAATCTCTCCAAGAGATTAGATTGTTCTCCGCGAGTATTCCATCTTCTGAGCCATGTGAGACCCAAGCTACTTGTCCAGATACTCTTTGAATAGTCAATATATAATCAAGAGATTTATACTGTACGACCTTTACATTTGATGTGCTCTCAGTAATAGTCTTGACTGCTGCAGACGTTGCGGCATCGTCATGCATGACAACTACTACATTTGACAAGACTGGAACAGATAGTGGCATTATAACTAGTGGTGATAAAAGAATAACTACCAAGAATATATATTGTGCTCTTTTTCGTCCCTTCATCGAAATCCAAAACCTCCTTATTATATATTAGATATCGATTTAATATAAATATTTTCTTATCAATTATATAGTCATTTTAGTAAATATTGGTAGAATGTCCTGATTGTTGAAACAAGATTGTTTAAGCAGGATGGCGGGCCAGACGGGATTTGAATGTCGTGTGATTATTGTTTTGAAACTATTCTTATACAGAATCGTCTAATAGTATTCTGGGTTTCAAATAGATGTTGAAACCGTATTCATGGAGGGAAAGAATATGAAAAACCAACTAGGAAGCATACTGTTTGTTCTTCTTACTCTAGGCTTCATTGTCATTACATACTTGTTTGGGATTGCATTAGAGTTCTATATTGGAGTTGTCATTGCCCTTGTGATATTCCTGGTCGGAATAGTTGTGCTATGGTTCTTGCCATCGAAACCTGCAATGACTATCGCAGCAGCTGGGATGCCGAAAAAAGCACAAAATGCAATTGTTAATGCCTTAATAATCGCTGGAATAGCTGGATTGTCAACTGCCGCAGGTTATGGATTTCCACCGACTATTGAAACACTCTACTCAACGATTATCTCATTCTTGATTGCATTCCTTACGTATCTTGCTAAAGAACGGGGAATCAATGAATCGTGAAGTGAATTAATCTTCGAGAGAGTATTAGACTCCAGAAAAAGTAGTACACTCTCGATATCTTCGCATGGCAATCCTCTATTCACTTGAGGGGAAAATCAAGATCGAATGGCGGGCCAGACGGGATTTGAATTCGCTGGCTTGGTCGGATTGGCCATGCCACCCGCGACCAACAAGTTTCTCATCTCGCTAACAAAAGCTAGCGAGAGTAAGAGCCTGTCGCTATACCTGGCTTAGCCACTGGCCCACAAAACGCTCTTTGCCTGTTTTGCGTTTATAGAGATTGCGGTGTTACTGATATCAAAATCAAACTGCTAGCTGGTGAACCTGACACAATAACAGTTCTGTTTTTCTTCTCGGATGTTTGAATTTATTAAGACTGTAGCAGATACTTGGCACAGGTGGTGACAGTGGAGCGGGATTCTATTTCAACGAGAGGGGACTCTACTTCAACGCGCAATCTGCTTGTTCTGGGAATCTCGTTAGTAATACTTGGAGGCGCTAATCCGGTTTCAGTTCATGTACCCTGGGTGGGTAGCCTGCGATATTATTTCTTCATAGTTGGCGTCACACTCATAATAATGGCTGTGGCGTTCATGATAAAAGACCGTAGAACTCGCTGAAGTGTTGAGAGAGCAGGGTTCTTGTTTGTCAGAATTAGGATTCAATCAGTTTCAGTGATATGCGCTGGCGGTCTGAGTTAGACCAGAGCAACTCCTACTAGTAGCAAAATCGAAATTGGAATGATGACAGGATACAAGATCTCGCCACCGGAGGCTATGGTGAATGGTAATCGCAGAAGAACTGGAAGCGAGAGCAAGAGAGGATGTATCTGTGCATAAAGACCTAAAATCAGAGTAGAGGTCTTCCCAGCCTTACCTTGATAGTATCTATACAACTGAATGATGAATACAAATCCAAAGAAATAGTATGGTAATAGGTTCACGGTGTTATTGAAAAAGAGAAAACTCGAAATGGATTCAACATAATGCCACAATACCGCCTCGTACGAGTTCCATCCGAATGGATTCAGGTCTAGATGATATGCAAAAGGCCCCAACAGTGCCACCAGAAACATGAAAACAGTGATCAGCAAGATGCTATGATTTCCAGATTTGCCCATAATATCACATCATGTTCAAGGCGAATCATGGAATATGTAGATTCCTTTCAAAGCGAGTTTGCCAAATCTTAACACAGCGATTTGTTTCTCTTGTCAGGTCGTAAGTCATATAACGAAGCTAAACCTAGCCCGAATCGTCTTTAGGACATGGAGTATCTAGGTATGAGCGAGCACAAGAAACTGTATGATGAAGTATTTGGACTCATAGAGAAACATGATGATTGGATGAGCAAGACGATTAATCTTATCGCTTCTGAGAATGTATCATCACCAGCTGTCAGGTCAGCAATAGTCTGTGACTTCCGAGACCGCTATGCTGAAGGATGGCCAGGGGAACGAGTCTATGCGGGATGTAAGTACATAGACCAAGTAGAACTAATCACTATTGATCTTGCAAAGAAGCTATACAAGGCTGAATTTGCAGATGTACGTCCTATTTCGGGAGTTGTTGCCAACCTCGCAATGTACACTGCAGCTATGGAACCACTGGACAGAATGATGGCTTTGTCCATTGCGCATGGAGGACATATATCTCATGCAAGAAAGGATCTTGGGGGGACAGCAGGTCAGATACGAGGACACAAGGTACGCAATTGGATATTTGATGACAAGGAGTTCAATATTGATATCGATGCCAGTATGAAACAGATAAAGGACCTCCAAGAGAAGGGTGATGAGATCAAATTTCTCCTATTTGGTGGAAGCGTTTTCCCATTTCCACATCCCGTAAAGGAGTTCAGGGATATTGCTGACGAATACGGAATGACAATTGGTTATGACTCTGCGCATGTTTCAGGTCTGATTGCATCAGGTTTCTTCCAGGATCCTTTGAGAGAAGGGGCCGATATGATGACAACATCTACCCACAAGACACTTCCAGGGCCACAACACGCGATGGTGTTGGCAAAGGAGAAGTGGGCGGATGCCATCAAGCGGGCTTCATTCCCAGGCTTACTGAGCAATCACCACTTGCACAATGTTGCAGGCTTGGCTGTGGCGCTTGCTGAGATGATGGAATTTGGTGTTGAATACAGTAAGCAGATCATGAAGAATGCAAAGGCTCTAGCTCAGGCACTTCACGAACGAGGATGGCAGGTCATTGCAGAGCACAAGGGATTCACACAGTCCCATGTGGTTCTTGTGGATGTAACTGAAACACCAATGAAAGACGGCGCTACAGTTGAAGAGAACCTAGAGGATGCTAATATAGTCATCAATCGAAATCTCCTACCATGGGACAAGAAACGGGGTCGCGACTATAAGACTCCAGGTGGAATCAGACTTGGTACAAGTGAAATGACACGACTAGGAATGAAAGAGTCAGAGATGGATGCAATTGCTGAATTCATGACACGCGTGGTCATGAAGGGTGTAGATGTCAAGAAGATTGCTAAAGAGGTTGGAGAGTTCCGCAAAGAGTATCAGAAGGTGCACTATGCCTTTGAAACAGATACTCCAGCTTACGCGCACCTTAGGTTCAAGTAAGGGTCCGAGTAATTTCGGACCCCCTCATGGGGGTCTTATATGAAGATTGAAGATGCACAGGAAATGATGCGTAAGATCTATTTTGAGAGAGATAGGGCAAGAGGTGTTAGGGGTACATTTCAAAGAACCAGTGAGGAACTGAATGAGCTTAGGGAAGCAATCCTCAAAGGAAAAAGCCGAACCTCCTTGGAAGAGGAGATAGCTGATGTCTTTGCCTGGCTATGCTCTCTCGCTAATCTTCTTGATATCGATGTGTCCGAGGCGTTTTATAAGAAATATACAGACACCTGTTCCAAGTGTAAACAGAACCCTTGTACTTGCCCCGAATGATACTAATTCATAGAGAGCTAGAACTATTAAGTGCAGAGTAGTATCGATAGGACTCCAATTGATTGGAGGCAGAGCTCATGGTGTTAATGACTGGCAAAGAGTATATCGAGAGCTTGCGAAAGCGACAGCCACTTACAATCTACCTGATGGGTCAGAAGATTGAAAATCCACTTGACCACCCCATCATCCGTGCATCTATAAATTCTATTGCACTAACTTATGATTTGGTTCACGATCCCGAGTATCATGAACTCATGACTGCTAAATCGATTCTAACTGGACAAACAATTAACCGCTTCTGCCACCTGCATTACAGTGTTGAGGATCTTCAGAATAAGGTGAAGATGTTAAGACTTCTTGGTCAGAAGTGCGGGACCTGTTTTCAACGATGTGTCGGAATGGATGCTATCAATGCCGTCTATTTGACAACGTATGACATTGACAAGAAGCTCGGAACAGAATATCATCAAAGGTTCTTGAACTATGTTAAGATTGCAGAAACCAAGGACTGGGTAATTGATGGGTGCATGACAGACCCTAAAGGGGACCGCAGCAAACGACCCTCTGAGCAGGCCAATCCAGACGTTTACGTTCATGTTACAGAAAGACGAGATGATGGCGTTGTGATACGGGGAGCCAAGGCACACCAGACTGGAGCAGTCAACTCACATGAACATCTGATTATGCCGACATTGGCAATGCGGAAAGAAGACGCTGATTTTACAATCTGTTGTGCCATCCCAGCTGATGCTGATGGGATAACGTACTACTATGGAAGACAGTCATGTGATCTTCGCCGAATGGATGAAACCACAGAAGGAGATATCGATTGTGGTAATCCTGTATATGGTGGGCAGGAATGTCTTGTCATCTTTGAAGATGTCTTTGTTCCCAACGAACGCATCTTCATGAACGGTGAAAACGAATTTTGTGGACGTGTTGTTGAGTCATTTGCAGCTTATCATAGACAGAGCTATGGAGGCTGTAAGGTCGGTGTTGGAGATGTGTTAATAGGAGCTGCTGCCTCGATTGCAGAATACAATGGAGTGCTGAAAGCTTCACACATTCAGGACAAGATTACGGAGATGGCGCATCTCAATGAAACCCTCTACTCCTGTGGCATCGCGTGTTCAGCTTCAGGTCAAAAGACACCAGCAGGTAACTTTTTGGTTGACATTCTTCTCGCCAATGTGTGTAAGCAAAACGTAACGAGATTTCCATATGAGATTGCTCGACTCTTGCAAGACATTGCTGGTGGACTATTCGTGACTTGTCCGAGTGCGAAGGAATTGAGCAATCCTGAAACAAGAGCTGTCATTGAGAAGTATCTTGTTGGGGCAGATGGGATTGATACGCTGGATAGGATTAAGATGCTGAGACTGATTGAGAACCTTACGATGGGAAGAGCTGCTGTGGGGTATCTTACTGAATCAATGCATGGGGCAGGTTCTCCGCAGGCACAAAGAATCATGATTAGTCGTTTAAGCAATATTGAAGAGAAGATGAAACTCGCCAAAACACTAGCGAAGATTGAAGAGTAGAAAGAAGGAGCAGTCCTACTTAGATGAGCTTGCAGCCTTCAAAAGGTTCACTTTTTTACGATTTTCTCCTTGTGAGAATTACTAGGAGAAAATAGTAATTTAGCAGTTCATTTTTTCACTAATCACTCAGAGAGGATAATTGTAGCAAGACCTTAAGAGAACATCAGTTGTATGGTTTTCCAGTCGTTACACAATGAGGCATGTCGTTCTATGGGGATATCAAGCAATCAGGATTTGAGTGAACAAAAGGAGCGTATACAACACAGAATCATTAGATTAACTACGAGCATGTTCAAAGCCTTAGGTCACAGCCTCATCCTACTATTCGGATACCTCATTGTATTGGGGTACTTGTTCATTTTTTTGATGAACTCATTTAGTCCCCATTCTGGGAACTACATCTTTTTCCTCCCGCAACTCATGGTAGTTTTAGTGCCCCTTGTATTGATTCTCCTAGGAGCAGTGAATTCGTACTCTGTGAGCTACATCTACCGTCGGAAAATTGATGATTCATGGTCAAGTCTATTACTACAAGGTATTTTCATGCTAATCATAGGATTTCTATTCTATGTGGTCTGGCTCAATGTGGTTGGCTTTCTGGGCGGTCCACGATGGCCGCCTTTTTACATGAATTTTGGTCCATATTTCATAGTATTCTATCTCCTATTAATACCTTCAACTGGCTATGCCTCGAAAGAAGTGACAATAGCTCTATTTAGGAAAAAGGAGGATCAAGAGAAGCTTTCAAAATTTGAAGACCGATAGTTTTGCTTGATGGATTACAACTTTTTTTCGCCTTTTTTGAGTCAATATTGATAGAAGCCGGAATCCAAGGACCGGCGAATTATTTGCTTGGTTATGTCAGTTTCCTGATAAATACGATGAGAAGACACTCGGGAGTTCAAGAAAACTCCAGAAAATGAGAAGAAACTGATTTTAGAACTTCATAGAGATGGGCTCAAAGCAGGTGAGATTGTAGAAAGACTCTGGCACGATCAAGGTTTGGCTCGTACTACCGCAATGGTTTACATGCTTCTTCGTAGAGAGAAAAAGAAGAAAAGGTCTGATGATACATATGAAGATTAGTTCGTGATTAATTATAACAATATGATTAAAAGGGAACGGTAATCGAAAGTTCAAGTAGAGGTGCTGCTTTAGATGCCCAAGACCGCTAAAAAGAGTAGAAAGAAGCGTCGAGATGGACCAATGCCCAGCGGAGGCGCCGGGCTTATCAGGTTCTTCGAAGACGAGACTCCAGGCATCAAAGTAGGACCAACGGTAGTCGTGATACTCGCAAGTATTCTTGTGGTTGCTACGGTGATCGCACACATATTCTACCAAATCGCAAATTAATCAGGTCAGTCTGAACCTAAGATTCAGATGGAACATGCCCTAAGTATTATAAGAGACTCTAGGTCGAATCGCACAGCCAAGACTGGTGACTAGCAATGAAAGTAAAAGGTGAACTGAACAAGTACTGTCCCCGTTGTCATAAATATACGGAACATGCTGTATCCATTGAAAAGGCAGGAAAAAGACGAAGTCAGGCTCAGGGTGAGCGTCGTATGAGGCGTAGGACAAAGGGTTATGGATCATTTCCAAAACCAATCCAACATCGGTTCGCCAAGACAACGAAGAAGACTGTTTTGAAATTCAAATGTAAGGAATGTAGTCACATCATTTTGTCCAAGAGTATACGAATGAAGAAGGTCGAGGTTGAGCGAGCGTAAGGTGATTATTATGACCAAGGGCGAGATAGTACAACAACCAAACTCACGGTTCCTCAAAGTAAAGTGCCTTGATTGTGAGAACGAGCAGATTATTTTCGGGAACGCCACAACAGAAGTGAAATGTCTTAAGTGTGGAAAGCTACTTGCTAAGCCTAGTGGAGGGAAAGCAAAGCTCGAACCGATTGCGAGAGAGGTTGAAGTCCTTCCATAAGGAGAAGAAAAGATGGTACTGAAACGTGTCGAATGGCCAAATGTGGACGATTATGCAATAGCAGTCGCCACTAAGGTAGCCGCTTATGGCGCATACGTCACGTTACCAGAGTACGGTGATAAAGAAGGTTTCATTCACATCTCTGAAGTCAGCAGTACATGGGTCAGGAATATTCGCAATCACATCCATGAGAATCAGCGCGTCGTTGTTAAGATTCTAAAGGTCGATTCCGAAAAGATGCATATAGATTGCTCATTGAGACGTGTTTCTAATGAGTCAAGAAGAGTCAAGAATAATGAGTGGAAACGTGCACAGAAAGCTGAGAAACTCCTTGAACTAGTTGCCAAAGAGAATGATATGACACTCGAGCAAGTCTATGAGAAAATAGGCTGGCCAATCGAAGAGGTCTTTGGGGAGATCTATACAGGACTAGAGCGAGCCTCGGATGGTGGTGTCGAAGTACTTGAAGACGTTCAGTCCACAAAGAAACTAAAGAAACAGGTAGCTGACCTTGCTGCACAAAGAATCGAGATCCCATCTGTCGAGATTGACGGGGAATTGACCATAACAGTACCTGGACCTGATGGTGTTGAAGTGATAAAGAAGGCTCTTACAGAGGGTCTCGCAAAGGGAAAGACCTATGAGAAATCTACTACTGAAGTGTACACTCTTGGTTCTCCCAGATACAAGCTTAGAATTGTCAGCCCTGATTATAAGGAAGCAGAAGAAATTCGCTCCGCAGTTGTCAGTCTGATTCAAACTCAGATTGAACAGAATAATGGTACTATTAGTTATCTAAAGAAATAGGGGATTACCAATGGCGCATCTCTATAAATGCACCAAATGTGACAACTATACCCTCAATCCGAAAATATGTCCAAAGTGTGGAGGTCCTGTATCAGATCCCAAACCCCCGAAATATAGCCCTCAGGACAAATATGGTGTGTATAGAAGAAAAGCTAAGCGCGCGAGCATTAATGTATAAAATTTATCAACCATTCCAAAAAAAGAAGCGAAGGCAACTGACTCTTCATCAGTTGCCATTTGTATCATACTTTTTCTAGTGTAACTGAACTGGAACCCAGAAGTTCTTCCATGGACTAGAGAATGAAGGCTCCCCATGGTTTACATTATTCCACCACAGGAATCTCAGCTGGTAGTTCATTCCGGGATGCATAGATAGATCTTGCGGGTCCCTAGAATTCAATGGGATAAG
>JAOUFI010000183.1 GCA_029858305.1 Candidatus Thorarchaeota archaeon | reverse complement strand
CATCTATCCCTCCAAAGGAATCAAGTGCTGAAATGAGAGAAGCAATCGCGTTCTGATCAATTTCTTCGTCGACATAACTCACATGAGTCACTACATCAGGGACACTCTCTACTTGAACAATCACCAAAAGATGAAGGATTTTTGTTCTTTCTGTGACAATTTCGGTTGCTATCTTTGATTCTGTGGCGGTCATGCCGGTCTCTTTCCGTGATGTCGTCTGTACAACAGTAGTCGATGAACCACTTGCTGACACTGTTGCTGAGGGTCTGGTAGTTGCATCATAGGGAACTTCTTCAAACCCGGATGCACTCTCCTTTGTCGTCTTATCAGTTTCGCCCGGTTGTGCAATATCTTCAGTGCCTCTGCGGACTGTGATCATCTCACTGATAGGTAGATCAGGCAGTGTCACGCCAACCGTTTTAGCTGCTACCTCAAGCATCAAGCGGATGAATTCTTCACGTCGAGCTTTATCTGTAGCGACCATGGGGAAGGTTGGAGCACCAAGTAGGCGCTTAATCTTTTCAGCTTTCATAGACTCTGGAAGGTCTTGCTTGTTGGCAAGAATGAAGAGCGGGACAGCTGGAGCCTCCTTCTTGATTGTACGAAGGAGTGACTTTGTTTGCATAACATTCCTGAAACTTGAATCGGTAATGAGAAAGATGACATCTGTTCCGGAAAAGTAGAAGCTCCACAAATCTTGGAAAACAGCCTGACCTGCAAAATCCCACACGGTACATAGGAAGGTACCGAACTGTATTGTCTCAGACGAATCGACGGCTACGTTGATTGTAGGCACATAGCCGCCAGGAGCGGGTTCCTTACCAAAGAGAAGCCTGAGGAGTGTGCTCTTTCCGACGCCTCCTGATCCCACAAAGCTGACCTTGAATCGTGTGAAAATAAGCTCGCCTAGGATATCATCAAGGTTATCGCGGATGTAGCCCATGCTGTTACCACGGAGGGCTGTTGAGATACGGGAAGCACCTTCTCGAACTCTGTATTGGATGGCACGGTCTTCATCACGTCCATCAGTGACAAAGAGAAGAAGCATCTCACCATCCACCTCTGAATGGAAGATCTTATGTTTCTCAGCAACAAAGACTGGTGTATCCGGAGCAAGTCCCTGAGTCAGAGCAATATCACGGTATCCAGCCAAGAAGTCAGAAATGTCCTTATCTAGAAAGTCGATTTTCCAGAACCTAGTTCGGACTACAACCTTGCCATCTTCCTTTCCAATCAGCAAGACGTTGTGTATCATCGACTTTTCACACTCTTTGTCTAGATGTGTCTCCGTTTTAGATGTTATCTGTATTTCTTGCTCGTTTCAAGCTTGTTATGATGTCATTCCACACTAAATGATATCATTTCGCGTTTGTGAAGTTCAGCAAAGACTGTTAATAGAACACTGGTTTGTATTCCTATTACACTTGCGATGTTTTGAATATTGAGTTTTCCATTGACCTTTGCAAGTATATTCTCAAGTCCCTCATATAGTGATAGTACCTCTTCATCGGGCACTCCTGTAAGTATTGGAATGTCTTCAGGCAATACATGCAGACTGCATTCTATCGCGCCCAATCTATACAAAAGATGAATGGCTCCTAGAATTAACTCAGAACCTTTTCCAGGGGAGAGTTTTGACATAGTAAGGGAGCCATTTAATCGGAACCAGACAGCCTCGAGAAAATCCCTGACAGGAGGATGTTCAAACCGATCCCATATTAGAGCTCGTTTCTGAGTTGGAGCAACCCGACCCGGGAATTGTACCGGAGGAAGAGTTGCTAAAAGTTTCAGGGTGAAAAGAGGAGACCGGAACAGATCTGTTGGGTCCTTTGAAGGCTCTGGAATTTCGTCGAGGAAAAGGTCTGGGAGGAAAGAAAATTTAGTTCTCAGAGATTCAACGTTTGCACCTTTTCCCGTAATCAATGTAAAGACATACTCATTTCGTTCGATTGTTATATAACTCCAGTCCCCAGTTCTGAAAACGGATGTTTCCGTTGAGCCGGATTGATCAATCTTGAACGATGAAATGGCAGCAACAATATTAGGTGCTATCTCAAGTAATTTAGATCTTTCATCATAATAGTAGCTGTATACAGCCTCGCCAGTTCGTCTATCAACAACAAAGAACGCTTGGTGCCCAGTTTCTTCATCAGTTTCTTCCTGAGGTTCCACTGATTGACGAGCTAATTGTTCTATCTGCCATCTCTGTATTGCAAGTTCTGGATGCATTTCAGAGAATCCTCCATAGGCCATTGCAGATAAAAGTAGATTTACAGGTCTTGGCGAAACTGTATCACAGAGATCTATTCCATAAATCATTTCTAGATTACGGGCAGCCTCTAAATCACCATCTGAGCCTGGAATCACAATAATCCGACTACTTGACTCGTTTCGAATTTTAAGAACAGCCTCCTGGATTACCTCATTTTCGGAAATCCGTTTCGAGATGATCAATGCAAAGAGTTCAATAGATAATAATGCGTTTGTCCATTTTGCCTTCACCAAGGTTGAATAATTCATTCTCATTACGCGAACTGCAAATGGACCAATTTTTATAACATCTGTAAGTTGCTCAGCTGGATTATGTTTTATCTCAAAAAGAGCATCCAAAGCCATTTCAGATTTGTTCTCTCCCGTTGATTCCATAATTGTAACAAAGCAAATGTTTAGGGGAATGCGTAAATTTCGATCTGCGAGTTCTGGAAAGTAATTCTTGAAGTCTCGAACCGATGAATTGAGAATTTCAAGAGCAACAGTTGTTTGAAAT
>JAOUFI010000182.1 GCA_029858305.1 Candidatus Thorarchaeota archaeon | reverse complement strand
CTTGTTTTCGGCAGAATAGAAGACTCGCAAATCTCGATAGAAATGGAATACTCGAGAGTTCGGATATTTCTCAAGCAACTCAAGTGTATGCTCTAGAGCCACCATACAGCATATACCAGAACACCAGGTACGGGCGCCTTCGAGCGATGCGTCTTCACGCGACCCTGCACAATGAATGACTGCAAAAGTCTCTCCATCAGCTATACCTTCTCCAGTGGCTACCCGGCTGTTGAATTCCACCTCAGTCATTACTTCGGGAAGTTTGTTTAGTCCAAACAGTCCTTTCTCTTCAAGAGCGACTGCTCCGGTGGCTACAATAACAATACCAACCGTCAGTGACTCTTTCTTTGAACCAGTCTTAATGACTACTTCAAATTCGCCGATTGAGCCTTTTGCTTCTACAACCTCGGAATTCAGCATAATTGTGATGTTTTCTTTACCAGTAATTCTGTTCTCATAGTCTGCCACGATTTCTGAGGCAGGGGTATGAGTGAAGTTGATTGATGTGAGTTCGTTGAGAAATCCGCCCACCTTGTCCAGTTTCTCTACAAGATAGACTCTGAATCCTTTTTGTGCTATGATATCAGCGGCAGCCATTCCAGCGACCCCTGCGCCAATAACAAGAACAGAGGGTTCTATCTTGGTCACAGCTTCTTCCTGTGCTTCAAGTAGTTTAGCTCGAGCGACTGACATGCGTACCAGGTCCATGGCTTTCGATGTTGCTTCATCCTTGTCAGCTTGATGAATCCAAGAACAATGTTCTCGGATGTTAGCAAGTTCGAATAGGTACTTGTTCAATCCAGCTTCTTCGATTGTTGCTCTGAACAAGGGCTCATGAGTTCGTGGAGTGCAAGACGCTACAACTAGACGATTGAGATTGTGCTCCTTGATGGCATCCTTGATAACAACTTGGGCGTCTGATGAACAAGAGTATAGAAGATTCTTGGCGTATACAACATTGGGAAGCTCACTTGCATACCGTGTGACCTCGGCAACATCTACAGTTCCTGCTATGTTGATCCCACAAGAACAAATGACTACGCCAATACGAGGTTCTGCTGCCATCAGTTCGAGACCCTTTTCTGTAAGAGCCTCAGTCTCTTCGCCGAGTGGTATTGTCAAATCTAGTGCAGCAAGAGCTGCAGCAGCGCTTCCATGTGCAACTGAATCAGGAATGTCCTTAGGCATATGAACCGCCCCGCACATGTGAACGCCTGGTACTCCTGTTTCAGAAATCATCAAAGAGTTCAGATCTGGTTGGACATATCCAGATTCATCACTTTTGATGCCCAATTGTTCGAATATTTTTGTGTCTGAAGAAGGCACCATTGCGGGGCAAAGGACAACTAGGTCATAGGTATCCAAGAGAATCTCATGACCCTTTGCATTACTGTGCCGGACCTGAAGGTTCTTTGTTCCATATTCCTCTTGAATCTCACTGGGGATTCCCTTCATAAAGTGGATGTCGTATTCAGTTTCGCCTCTAACAAGAAACTCTTCAAATCCTTTGCCAAATGCGCGCATATCATTGTACAGAATATCAATGTGTACGTCAGGAGTGTGTTCTTTTGTAATGATTGCCTCCTTCGTGGCATACGTACAACAAATTCTTGAACAATATGAACAGTGATTGACATCTCTTGAACCCACACACTGGATGAATGCAATCCTGTGAGGTTCACGACCATCAGAGGGGCGCATGACAATGCCTCTTGTCGGGCCACTAGCTGACACCATCCGTTCATACTCAAGTGAACTTACGACATTGGCAAAACGGCCATAGCCATATTCAGGTACTGTAGCAGGATCAAGAAGCTCATACCCAGTTGCTACAATGATGGATCCTGCATTAATCACTCTAGTTTCATCAGCGATTTCAAAACTAATCGCTTCTGCTTTGCAGGTCTTCACGCATACCATGCACTCGATACAATTCTCAACATCAATCGTGGCAATATTTGGAACAGCTTGTGGGAAGGGAATGTAAGCCGCTTTTCGCATCTTGAGACCAAGATCATATTCGTTAGGAACTTCAATTGGGCATACTCTCTGACAATCGCCACAGCCAGTACATTTACTAGCATCAACACGGCGTGTATGTTTGAGTACCTTGACAGTGAAATCACCCTGTTTGCCCTTGACCTCAGCCACTTCAGAATAGGCAAGAATCTCTATGTTCGGATGACGGGAGCAGTCAACCATCCATGGTCCTTGAATGCACATGCTGCAGTCCAATGTTGGGAAGGTCTTGTCTAGTTGGGACATATGTCCGCCAATCGAGGGTTTTTTTTCAACAAGGAATACCTTTACTCCCATTTCTGCGAGGTCAAGTGCGGCACGCATTCCTGAAATACCGGCTCCAATTATGACAACTGGTTTTGATATTGGCTCTGCCATTATACCGTCACTCCGAAGAGATAAGGCGGTCATTCGAGAATGCCCGATAAAATGTTTCGCATTGGACTGTAGTCAAAAGCCACACCATCCCATCCTTTGATTGGCGCCAACCTTTTGAGGTTAACAATTTTTAATGCATGCACTTAATATTGCGTGGGTAACGTCCTAAGATTATGAAAGCCACTAGGCTCTATACACGAGTCTATCTGGCGCGTACAAAAGGCCGCCGGGAGATTGGAGCATTCGAAGATCTCAGCAAGATTGAGATAGTAAACTTCTCACGTCCGCAATTCAAACTCGATTGAAGTAAGTATGTTTTGTAATTTGATGTTGGGCTAGACAGAGTTTGCTAAATCAAACAAATAGCAATTGATTCATA
>JAOUFI010000072.1 GCA_029858305.1 Candidatus Thorarchaeota archaeon | reverse complement strand
ACTCAAAATTGAAGAAAGGGCCTCCAAAATAGCAATTCAACGCCATGTATGGCTTCAAATGAGTTGTTCGTTGGAACGCGTCAAACAAGCCTGCGAAGGCATTCTATGCGACATATGCTTATTAACAAGATGACTATGGAAATCTTTACCTTTGCTTGGGGGTGCGGAAACAACTTGTTGCCAGCCTTTCCATGCAGGAAACCACATTAGGGGTAAAAAAATGTCAAAGAAACCAAAACCAGCGGCTAAGCCAGCAGCTAAGAAACCAGCAGCTAAGGCACCAAAGTACACCTTCTATGTTAAGAAGGCAGTGCAGGACTTTGCCCGTGATAATGATATGATGGTCGGCAGCGATGCATACGATGCATTCAACATGGCCGTCCATAATGTACTGCATCAAGCTGCAGGACGCTGTAAGGATAACAAGCGAAAGACCCTGAAGGCTTACGACTTCTAGGTCACTAGTATCAGGAAACCGGTAGGGCAGTCAGCGACTGCCCACCTTCGTTTCTCTACTTCTTTTATTGCTATGCTTTGAAGATGGACCTTATTACTAAATGAGCAGACTATTATCTGAAAATCTATGAATCTAGACCAGGAGCGTTCTGAGCATCCAAGAGGCTACTATGCCTGTTTGGTTATAGCGCTTCTGCCCATATTGATCATTCTCATGCTCCCTGTTTTTATCACGGGGCCAGATCAACTTCCATATGCTCTTGTAATGATTGCCTTTGTGATTCTACCACTACTGAGCTGTGGTCGTCAGGTAAGAGGACGACCGCTCTTCCAGTTTCATTATCACGGAACCCCTTTCGAAGAGGAGGTCATGAACCTAGCCGAAGACGAGAGCCCTCGGTAAGTATTCGAATGCCCTAATCATAAAACATCTCGAATTATGTGTATATTTCGTAATCAATAAATGAAGGCAGTTTTGCAGCCAAGTCAGAGGCATGAGAATGGAGTTCTCTAATGTTTATGAAGATGCAATTAGAGCAGATGCCTATTCCAGGCTTGAATTTCCTGGTACATACTACTTGGCATTCAGAGATCTGCCAGCCATCATTGAGCGGCATGTCAAAGGAAGAAAAGCATTAGACTTTGGATGTGGTTCTGGACGCTCATCTAGATTCTTACAGAGGCTTGGGTTCAAAACTGTCGGCATCGATATATCCGAGGAGATGGTAAAGAGAGCTCGAGAGTCCGATCCAGAGGGAGTCTATCATGTCATCAAAGAGGGCGATTTCAGATCACTCAAGACAGGTTCTTTCGACCTCATCTTGTCTGCATTTCCCTTTGATAATATCCCTACAATGGATAAGAAAGTCATGAATTTACGAGGATTGAGGGACCTTCTCAGAGAGGATGGTGTGCTAATCAACCTGGTATCATCACCGGAGATATACATACATGAATGGACTTCATTCTCCACCAAAGATTTCCCAGAGAACAAAGATGCAACAAGTGGGGATATCGTTCGTATTATCCAGTTGGACATTGATGACAAGAGACCTGTAAGTGACATCCTTTGGACAGCTGAATCATATCAAGAAACATATCAAAGTGCTCAGTTGAAGATTGCTCACATCTACAAGCCATTAGCGAAAAACGATGAACCATATTCTTGGGTCAATGAAACCAGAATCGCGCCTTGGACCATCTATGTTTTACAAAAATAGTCGAAAGGATGTTCAAGTCACTCACACGTAGGCACATTATTCGAATCTCTGAAGTAATTGTACGTGCATCCGCCCTCATTCTCAAGTAGTCTGTTCTTCTGGTCGAGGTATGACAAAAGCCCCTAGGTGATTTTCTCAGAACAATGCGTTCAAATCCTAGGATCGTTCTTGTTTTCACAAGGTGTCTAAATGGTCAGTTCAGGAGAAAAGTGGCTGTGCAATCTAATTGGGGGATTGGAAAAGAGTATTGATGAGGATGCATTGAAAGCAGCACTTGAGGACTGTGGCCGTAAGTGTCAATCACAGAGCACCATAAAGAAAGCCAAGGCTATCTATGAGAGGACTAAAGATATTGATACGTTTCTAACAGAGTTTGGAATGACGTACAAGCACCTCCATAGAGAGAAGGATGGCATCTATCTTGTATATCCAAAATGCTACTGCACTAGGGTTAATAGGATACCCAAGGTCAGATGCCAGCAATTTTTTGCAACTGTTCCATCGGTTGGGCTAAGGCTCTATTTGAGGGAGCACTTGGAAGACCGATTGATGTCACACTAGAGAAATCAATCTTAGCAGGAAATGATGAGTGTAGATTCAAGGTAGCGCTATGATGTTGCATCTCCACTGCTTCGAGTTTTAAAGGCAAGCAGGATTGAGCAGGAAAATCTTCTATCTTGTGTCTAATACTCGTTTAACTTCTGCAATCACTTCAGGCAGAACTGTGAAGATATCACCCACAATGCCAAAGTCAGCAATGCTGAAGATTGGAGCTTCTGGGTCCTTGTTGATGGCTAACACATAGAGAATCAAATCTCTATAGCAGTAAGATATATCTGTGACCACTAAATATATATCGTCTTACATACTATATCGTATCACGTAGTATTCTGTGCATTCTCATACGATGGATATCCGTCGACTTAGCATAGATGAATGTTCCATAGGAGCGGATTATCGTGGAGGAGAGCAAAGATGAGTCAAAAATCAGTCGATTTTGTATCACAAAGACCTGGTTGATAATATGGGTAATCGCTTCGAGCATTGTTATTCTTTTTTGCTACTTAGTTCGTCCATTTGTTGGCTTTGAAGATGAGTTCTCAGTTCTTGTTAATGCGATAAACGTAATATCATATGTCTTGATAATTGGCATTCCTGTGTTCTTATCAGCAAGCATCGTTTTTGGAACATCCGCTGCAAAAACGCATATTCTGGCACTGCTAAAGTCTGGAAGGAGTCCCATAGAGGTTATTCTTCGATGTCTGCTTGAAACCTATGCCCTTGTATTGATGTTCAGTGTCATAGTCACAAGTGCCCTGTTTTTGGAACCTTATCTATCGAGAACTTCATTCTATCAACCTAGAGGCACGGGCTTTCTAGTCTATCTTCCCTCAGTTCTAGTAGCGACATTTGTTGTTTCGTTGCTTCTGGCATCAATTGGCGTATTCTTTGTGATGATTTCAGACGAGGTAATAATTTCCACAACTATGGGGTGTGCAGTGACATTTGGGCTAGCAACCATGGTAGGCTATAGTCCCGGAGCTATCTGGGCATCAGTGACACGGGGCATAGCAATGCTGAGTCCTTCCAGTATTGTAAGAGTCTTTGCAGGGTCTATTTCTGGCTACAGTCCTGAGCATGGAACAAGTCTCGCATCCTACTTTGGATTCGAAGCAACGTTGGGCTCGATTTTACTGTCGCTCGCAGTGCTTGCACTCATTTCTCTTACAGGGCTCCTTGTCAGTACCAAGTTTTTCAAGATCAACACACTTCACTGGTCGAAGATGGCAGAAGTACACACGAGTGCTGGAGTCTGGGAGTCTGAATTAGAACGTCAAGGAATCCATACAAGAATAAGACGCAGTCTAAGAATACGCAGAGCATCTCTCGCGGTTCTTGTCATAATTGTCTTGACCATAGGGGCATCTGGAACAGCTATGTATTCCTCCTTCGTTGTTGAACAGACTACTGTCATTTTTTATCAAAGCCCCGAAGCAGGAGAACAGGTTGTCCTTGGTTATTGGTATGTCTTCTCATGTAATGTCCAGCCTTCACGTTACGGACAACGAAATTTCCTGCATTATGATTGCGTTGTCGAAGACTGGGGAAACGCTCCTGAAGAGGTGAGCGTCTACTACTCCATGCTAAACATGTCCTCATCCGATTTTCAGGTGTTAAATGAAACCGGTCGAAGAGTATTGTGTGACTACGACAATAGGACAGAGGGCAACTGGGGAGGCATGGGTGGTTCCTGGGATCTTGGATTTGATTCTGGGGCGTTTACTTTCGTGATGAAGATTTTTGCAGCAGAGAATGAAACACTGTCAGGATTCATGTATTTCTGGATACAACTTCTTCAGCAGCCGTGGTAGGTCGATTCATTTCTTGTAAAAGAGGATAGTTTGCCCGGTCCGAAGAACCGGGCAATTCAACAGACTATCGTGAATCTAATACTCGTTTAACTTCTGCAATGACTTCAGGTAAGACCGTAAACAGGTCTCCAACAATTCCAAAGTCTGCGATACTGAAAATTGGAGCCTCGGGGTCCTTGTTTATGGCTACAATTATGTCCGATGAGGACATTCCGATCTGATGCTGGATAGCTCCAGATATCCCAAGTGCAAAATAGAGCTTTGGACATACGGTTCGGCCTGATTGCCCGACCTGTTGAGTTGGAGGAAGCCAACCCATATCGACAATGGGCCGTGAGCCACCAATGGCAGCATCGAGCAGTTTAGCGAGTTGTTTCGGCAGTTCAAGATTCGCGGGGTCCTTGATACCTCTTCCACTGCAGACAATGATGTCAGCCTCTTCGACCGACTTCATCCCCTCAACAATCTCGCTGACCTTCTCGGTCACTCGTGTTCGAACCTGAATAGGGCTTACTTCGATATTGACCTTCTCTATCTCTCCCTTTCGCGATGTGTCTGGCTCTCCGGGTTTGAAAACATTCGGACGGACTGTAGCCATTTGAGGTCGAGTATAGGGCGAGATAATCTCAGCCATGATATTACCACCAAAGGCAGGCCTTGTTTGAACGAGCTGGCGTGCCTCATCAATCTCAAGGCCAGTACAGTCAGCAGTGAGACCGAGTGCAAGCCGTGCTGCAATACGAGGAGCCAGGTCACGACCATTATTCGTCGCACCATAGAGGACAATGGCTGGCTTTCTGGGTGCGATGAGTGAGGTCATGGCTATGGTGTACGCATCAGTCGTGTAGTCTGTGAATATCTTTCCTTCAACAACAAGTACATGGTCTGCACCATGATAAATGAGGGTCTGCGCATGCTCTTCAATATCATTGCCAATAAGTATGGCTACAAGTTTCTCACCCAACTTGTCAGCAAGCTCTCTTCCCTTTGTGACGAGTTCAAGGGCGACGCTTCTCAGTCGTCCTTCATGGGTTTCACAGAACACGAAGACATTCTTGTATTGAGCGATTTCATTAGCATCCACCTTCTTCCTCTCAATCTTGATGGCATCTACAGGGCACACTTCCTCACACGATCCGCAGAGGACACACTTGTCGAGATCGAACTTTACTTTGTCACCGTCTTTCTCGATAGCTCCAAAGTTACACGCCTTAGGGCAGAGCATGCATCCCGTGCAAGTATCTCTATCATAGATCAAGCCCATTCCTAGATCGCCCCCTTCTTTGTGAGGAACTCCACAAGCTGCTTCGCAGCTGCTGCCGGATTGTCTGCATCAATCTTTATCCCGCCCTTCTTCTTTTCAGGAGCGAATACTTTGCGAACCTGTGTTGGCGAGCCCTTCAGACCGAGCCGGCTAGGATCAGTGCCAAGCTTCTCAATATTCACTTCAACAAAGGGTTTCTGCTTTGCCTTCATGATCCCCATGATGTTTGGGAGCCTTGGCTCATTGAGACCCTTAGTTGCAGTTAGCAGGACAGGGAGCTTTGCCTTCACGACCTCATGCCCCTCATCAGTCCCCCTTTGAGCAATCACTTGTTTTCCGTCCTCGCTCAGCGCAAGTTTCTGTACATAGCAGATCTGAGGAACGCCAAGAAGCTCAGCAAGCTCTGGACCAACCTGAGCTGTATCTCCATCAATTGCTTGTTTTCCACAGATGACTATATCGAATTCTTCCTTACGGATGTATTCGGCCAAGGTGAGTGCTGTTGCCCATGTGTCAGCACCAGCAAAGGCTCTATCAGTCAAGTGAACAGCCCTATCGCCGCCCATGGCTAGTGCTTTGAGGAGGGCGTCCTTTGCCTGTGGTGGACCCATTGTTATAATGGTCACCTCACCACCGTGTTTCTCTTTTAGTTGGATCGCAGCCTCGACAGCTAATTCGTCGAATGGATTCAATATGCTTGGAACACCGTCACGAATCAGTGTACCTGTTTCTTCATTCATTCGAACCTCAGTGACCTCAGGCACCTGCTTGACGGGAACGACTATTTTGACCAATGTTAGACCTCAGATTTAGGTAGTAGAGTAGAAAATTCTGAGTGCGGCCCCATTATAAGCAATTCGTACGGGGAATTGTGTAACTTCATTTCTTGGTTCTTTTCGCTTTGAGTGTCGTCGTTGGGACAGGTTTGACAATTGTTGGCTCTTCTTCGAAAATCATCGGATGATCTGGTGCGAATGTCTGTTCATCAGTGAGGACACGCTCAATGATTTCAGCACCTACATCACGTGATCGTTTGAATTGAATCTCGAGAACCGGACTGTATAGCAATAATGGTAGGAAGATCGCGACCATCAAAAATCTTAGTGGCCACAAGTTATAGTCAGCAGGATTATACAAAATCTGATTTACCTTGAAGGCCACCTCGATAAAGCCCCAACCAAAACCAAAGAACAAACTGACCTGTCTTATAATTTTGAGCCTCACAAAGAGACTGAATGTGCGTTTCATCCATTCATCATAGGTTTCATTTCCAAGGGGGTATTCAAGGATTCCTCCAGACCTAAAGATATGAAGTGCAATCTTGCCTATGAACTCGCGATTCGGTTTCTCAATTATGAATAATGTGCGATATCGTTTCTTCAGGAAACCACCGACTGTAAGGATCGAGAATGCAATCATCACCACAGCCCAGACTATTGTAAATACGGCCATGAAGATTGCAATGATTAGGAGACAGCAAAGAAGTCCCTCACCGTCTGCACCTCCACCTCCACCTGCACCAGAACCATCACAGCAACCAACCGTTGAGTAAATTTCAGGCGTTACTGAGACCCTGCCGGTTTCTTTCGTATGAACTGCATTTCGTCCAGGATTGACACCTGTAATAGATTCGATTCCGTACTTCACTGCAGCTGCAGATACCCCATATGCTCGAATACCAAGAGGATTTGTAGTACCATCATGTGAATTGCCAATCAAATCCTAACCTCCGACTCTGGAATTGACCGCTACTTCCCAAGCGAAGAAATCTGTATGAGATGATATAAATTCTAGTACTGAATGGTAAATCTATAGACACCTAGTACACTTCCTATGAAAATGGACAAATGCATTCACGTACGTAATGCTTTTATGAGTGCGCTAGAGGTTAACAACTTAGTTCCTTAAACAATGAGGAGAGTAATTACAATCGGAAAAGAAAAGGTAATTGGTGCTCTTATCTTCATCTTCGCACTGCTAGTACTATTGTACTACACTTGGGGGCTTGTTATACTCCAGATATTCCCAGATCTGGCAACTTGGGTTGACACTACCTTCGGAGTCGGTACTCCCCTCGGCGGTCTCTTCCATCCAAGCCCAGACTTCCTGGTTCAACTGCCAATCTATCTCGGCGTTGTTCTCATAATGGTCATTGCGATGTGGATTGGTTGGACAATGCTTACAACTCCAGCTCCTGAACCACTCGAAGACTTCGACTTTGATGAAGAAGAAGTTGCTGAGAAGAAAGAAGAGTAGAGTCACTTTAACATCTAATGATAGTAGGGCCGAAAGGCCCTATCATTTCAATATTATTTCAATCTGTTTTCATAAGAGACTAGGCTTCTTCTATCGCTTTCTGAATCAGAATTCTTCCTCTTTCGCTTAAGACTGTAGCAGTTTCTTGTGAATTACTCTCTACGAAACATCGATACAAAGGTTCAGTCCCAGAAGGGCGCAACAAAATCCAACCCTCATTAGAGATGATTTTCACTCCATCAATTGTGATGCGCTTCTGACCTTCAGTAAGTTTCAACAAGGCTTTTTGAATATGGTTCATCTTCTCAGTAGGAACCGGAATCTTCGTCTTGATGGTATAGTATTCTGGTAGCTCATCAATGAGTTGAGAAAGTGGTTTCTGCTCAATGGCCATTATTTCAACTATCTGTGCAACAGTCATAGGTCCATCTCGGACTGATTGATGCGGGGGATAGAAAACACCACCATTCTCCTCACCCCCTAGATCTCCCTCTATCTCCTCGAGCTTATGAGACACATCTACACTTCCGACAGTGGTCCATTCAATCCTTGCACCAGCGGATGAGGCAATGTCTTCTATCAATCTACCACTGCTAACCGGAGTAACAAGTGTCGAACCAGGACGTTTTGAGAGGATACTTTTCGCTATCAATGCAAAGGATTGATCACCAGAAACCACACGACCAGATTCATCAACAAAGGTAGCTCTATCAGCATCACCATCATGAGCAACGCCAATGTCTGCACCAAGTGACCGTACTGTTTTACAGAGCTCTGTTACATTTTCTAGAATTGGCTCAGGACTTCTTCCAGGAAAGGATCCATCGAGTTGTGAGTTCAAGGAGATGACTTTACATCCAAGCTCTCGCATCAATTCTGGCGTTATCAATGCACCAACACTATTTGCTGAATCGATGACGACCGTGAGATTCCTGTTCCTGATGGCGGCAGTATCAACATGAGTCTTGATTCCCTCAATGTGTTGGCGAAGCGCACTCGCATCCTGAACTACTGAACCGATTTCATTCCATGCCGCCACTGTGAAATTCTTTGAATAGTAGACATCCGTAATCCGCTCCTCAATTGAACGAGACACCTCAATTCCATTCTTCCCTATGACTTTGATTCCATTAAACTCTGCAGGATTGTGAGAGGCGGTCACAACGACACCTGCGCTAGAACCTGATCGTGGAACAAAAAACTGCAATGTCGGTGTGGGAGCAAATCCAATTTCAATAATTGAACACCCTGTGGAGAGTAGTCCAGCAATGACTGCTTGCGTAAACATTTTGCCGCCCATTCTCGAATCGCGAGCGATAGCAACCTGTCCTGGACCAAGTACTGAACCAATTGCCTTTCCAAGGTCGAGTACCAAATCCACAGTGATAGATTGGTTTATGATTCCTCGCACGCCATTCGTGCCAAAGAGTTTCTCACGGTTCGTCAAGTTTCACACACATTCTTGTGCTCGTAGGTGATGACTTAAGAGTTATTGCGAAGTGAGTCAGTTGGTGTTTCTAGTGCCTTTGTTCAGACGTTCGAGAGATAAGGAATATGACCTAGCAGCAAGAAAATTATCAGAAGGGCAGGTTCGAGAAGCAATTGATCTTTTGAGAAATATCCTATCAAAAAGACCAGACAACAAGAATGCCAAGATTACTCTGGCAGTAGCCTTGATGCAGGCTCAGGATAAGCCAGATAAAGACGACCCACTAACAATAGAGGCACTCCAGCAGTTGGACTCTGCGGCGACAATGAACCCTGATGATCCTATCCCATACTTCAACAAGGGCGTCCTTCTAAGGAATGTCGGTCTTCTTGAGGATGCATTACGAAGTTTTGAAATTGCGCTTGATATCGAGGGGCGAATGGCTTTAGCAATCGCCCACATGGCTGAGATTAACTACGAGCTTGAGAGATGGGAGAAAGCGATTGAACTAGCAAGACTTGCACTAGTGAGAGATCCAGGCCTAGAGGAATCGATGGGATGGGTCAGAATTGCCATGAGAAAAGCGGGTAAGCTAGATGATGAAGGCAATCCCATTGTCAAGCCTAGTGAGTGAGGTATGGACAGTACGCAATGCTTAAATTCGGACTCTCTCGCTTTTCCGATGTTTCGGGTGGTCACGGCCATCCCTATTTATCACAACAGGTGATTACATGTCACAAAAAGGCGAACCAATGTATCGTGGGTACCCCCTCTCTGAGCTAGTCAAGATGAACATGGACTCGCTCATTGAACTGCTCCCTACTCGCAGGAGAAGAACCCTCAAGAGAGGCCTTCCACAGAGGCAGAAAAAGCTCTTGATGAATCTCCGAGCGGCTAGAAAGCAGGTCAAGAAAGGAAAGGATGTTGTCGTTAAGACCCACTGTCGTGACATGGTCATTCTCCCTGAAATGGTAGACCTCACAATTGCTGTACATAATGGTAAGGACTTTCAGCGCATCAAGATCATCCCTCAGATGATTGGGCATGTCCTCGGAGAATTTTCGCCAACCTCAAGAGTTGTGAAACATGGAAATCCGGGAATTGGTGCAACTAAGAGTAGTGCATATGTACCACTGAAATAGAGACAATGCTTTTCTTTTTCTTGAAGAAAAAGAGCTTATTCACCTCCTATTCATCATACGAAATTAGAGGATACAGTTCATTGTAAGAATGTAGTTCTCAGGGAAATTGTTTGGATTTCAAAGACCGTTAGATTCTTCTCCTTTCTAACAATTGCTTCAGTACTCTGGCGTTGTTCGGTGGTCTAGGACAATGAAGCCGATAGGATCAGTCACAATGTATTTCCCATTCTTGGAGAAGACTACATGTGATGAACTGAACTCTCTTATGAACCAAGCCCAAACCCTCTGGGAGTTCGCATCCTCATTGAGCGAGAGAGTCTGTTCATCGAATAAACAAGAAGAACTTGCATTTCTGGCCTTACTGTTCGCAACCGAGCTTGGACAGCATGAGTTTCTAGAAAAGATGTCTTACAAGTATCAAGCAATCCCTGCATTTCACCCTTTTCTTTTGCTAGGACGTACCTTCCTCGATAGAACTGTGGACTATGACCTTGTAATCAATAGCGTAGACCTAGCCATGTCCATTTCCCCAAAAAGTTGGATGGCTATTGAGTTACTTGACGCAAAAGCGTTTGCAGGATTTATGAAGAGAGGGTGGACTTCCGAAGAGGACCAGGTTTTGGAAGAGATGAAGAGATTAATTGAATCCGATGAAAAGCTGAATTGTTTCAAGCATATCACTCATGACTGGGAAGCTCGTATATGGGATAGAGAAGGCAAGACGGACAAATTCATAGAAGAAATGGAATCTGCTCTTAAAGTGACTAGAGCATATGACGACAAGATGCACGAAGCATCTATTCTTCAATATATCGCTCGTTCAAAAATGAATTCAGATGCAAATGCAGCAAAAGAACTACTAATCGAATCAAGAACCATTTTTAAGGCTCTTGGAAACTGGAATTCGTTTGCATTAGTTCAGCATGGACTCGGTCTAATTCAAGGGATTCGCGGTGAGTTTGACGATGCTCTGGAATCATTCTTTGATGCAGCAGCAATTAAGGGAGAAGCGGGGCGTCCTATTGTTGATACAATGTATAGTACAGCCATCCCTCATGATATCGCTTTCATATACAATGAATTGGGCGAAGGAAGAAACGCCCTCGAATGGTCAAAACTGGGTTTGGATGAAGCAAAATCAGTTCCTAGGAGTTACGCAGAAGGATTAATGCAGATAGCTTGGGCTTTGATACATATTAACAAAATAGAGGAGGCTAGGAAAATTATTGATGAGCTAGGTGAAATAGTCTTTAAAGCAGGAGATGACACCTATCTTCCTTTGCATGATTTTGCACAGGGTTTGCTGGAGATAAAAGAGGGAAACTTGAAAACAGCATCACAGAGTTTGAGCCAAGCATTGAGATTATGCATAGCTACTAACAGAATGGCATTAACTAACTCCTGTTTCCTAAAGCTAGCAGAGATAGAATTGAAAATGGTGCAATCTGGGAACTATGACGTTTCTTTCGAGATGCCACAATCATGGATGAACAGACTGGAAGAACATGCAAGAGAGAAGGACTACCCTGGCATCCGCATGCTGCACGCTCTCCTAAAAGCTGAATATCAGACAGA
>JAOUFI010000181.1 GCA_029858305.1 Candidatus Thorarchaeota archaeon | reverse complement strand
TAAGTGACGAGAAAGAACTGAAAAGAAGGCATGTTATTTTCGTGGGTGCTGGCGACTCCTACGCAGTTGCGGATTATGGAAAATGGGCATTTCTTAATACAGGGATGAATGCATGCTCTATCTCACCTACAGAAATCAAGTATATTCCATTGGACTCAGAGTGTATTGTGATTGGTGTGACTGCATCAGGTCGAAGCCTTGCAACAATCGATGCAATACGTAGGGCTGCGCTAAAAGGAGCTAAAACTATTGTACTGACAGATAATCCCAAGGGAAGAGCTGCTGAAGAGGCGTCAGAGGTTTGGATAACAAAAGCAGGTGTAGACTCATATAATGTAAGCCCAGCATCTCCAACCACAACAGCTATGGTATACCTTCTGAAGATTGCTTCTAGAATAGATAGCCAGATTCAAGATGTTTTACAGTATGATCTTGACATTCTATTGAGAAAAGGTAGAGAGATGCTAGAGTGGGCTGAAAAGGAAGGAAGCACTATTTCGAACATGATATCTCCAGGAACTCCTCTGTATATGATTTCTGATGGCCCAAACTATATCGCAGCCCAGATTGGAATGATGAAGTTCGACGAGTTCTCAATAATAAAAGGAATAGCTGCTCTTCGGGAGGAGTTCTGTCATCACCATAACTTGTCAATCAAAAATCGAGAACAAGTTGTATTAATATCGGAAAGCCCCATCACTCCAAGCGATGAGCAGTATTTGGGTATTTTATCTGACGTCCTGAACATGCAGGCGTATCACCTCTATAATAATCTGGACTTGAAAACAGCCCTTGCACAGACAATTCCAAATACTATCGCATTGCAAATGGCTGCACATCATACTGTTCGTCGTTTCGATCCTGAGATGAGTGGATTCAAGATGCCTCATGCAAAAGCTTTCAAAATCTATTGAATTTCTACTATCAAGGAAAGACGTATCAATGCCCGAAAAACCAAGACAGCCTGTGAAAACTCTATCAGAACTGCTGCAGGACAGTAAAACTTCAGACAAACGCAGAACTATTGTTGAGTATATTCACCATCACTCGGATGAGTTTGAGAAGGTTCTTGATAATTCCTTCTCAAGAGATTGTGATTTGAAAGACCACATACTTGACCTTGTAGACCTCTTGAGCAGTACATTGATGATTCGGGTCATAGAGAAAGCAATCACGGATGATGATTCACAGATTCGAGTAAAGGGACTACAAGCAGCCTATAGAACCAGAGTTGATTCAGTAAACGTACAGGTTGCACATATACTGACAAATCCAGAAGAAGAATTCGAAGCACGAAAATGGGCTCTACATATTCTAGGAAGCACGGATCCTGATTACTACGTTAGAAAGATTATGAGAATAGCCCGTGACGTCTCTGAAGATGTTCAGTTACGAAAAGAAGCAGTATTTGCCCTTACGAAGATTGTCAATGATAAGACTCTCGGGACTCTTTGTATGCTCTTGGGCGAATCAAGCGTGGAGATGCGACAGGCTGGTGCATGGGCACTTAGTAATATCGGAGCCCCAGAGTCTATCATTTGTCTGCTGGCAGCTTTAGATGATGAAGATGAGAGCGTCAGAGACTGGGCGACACGTGGACTTCGTGATATGGATGATGCTCGTGCATTACAGGGACTTGCTGATGCTATTCGTTCTAGCTCTCCAGAGGAACAAGTAAGAATGACACGGATAGTGATTGAAAGGCGGTCAGAAGTAATATTGAGAGTCGTTTCTGAATTACTAAGTTCAGAAGATTCAGACGTCAGGCGCACTGCAGCATGGGCTTTGAGTGTATCACCATATCCACCTGCTGTTCCTAGCCTCAAGACGCTTCTTGATGATCAGGATGAACAGACGAGAGATTATGCAAGAATTGCACTAATCAGGAGTGGAGAACTTGATTCAACAGACCTGAAACTGGGATAGGCTACATCATTCCTTTGAACATGCCGCCATCTACAAGCAAGAGCGCACCATGTACATAGCTTGCAATCGGGCTTAGTAGAAAGGCACAGACACTTCCAAATTCATCAGGTCTTCCCATTCTTCCTAGAGGAATTCTTGCAATAATCTCCTCATCTGCAGAAGCTCCTCTCGCTTTTGAGTCAGTCAGAAGTTGTTCGACACGTTTAGTGTATATGTATCCAGGACATACTGCGTTAATCCGGATGCCTTCTGGTCCAATCTCCTCAGAGAGTGTACGCATCATTCCAATCACGGCAGGACGAAGGGAATTTGACAGCAGAAGGTTAGCAATGGGTTGCTTAACTGAGATGGATGTGCTATAGAGAATTGATGGAGCGTCTGACTTCTTCAAGAGGGGCATAGCTTCCCGTGTTAGACGAATTGCACTCATCAAAGTGAGATTGAATGCCTTGACCCAATCATCATCAGAAATCTCATTAAATGTCCCGGGAGGAGGACCTCCTGCATTTACAAAAAGACCATCCAACTTGGTGGTCTGTTCTTTTGTGAAGTCCAATAATGCGGTTACATCTGCCGAGTTTGATACATCTGCTACAAAATACTGACATTTGCCCCCAAGGGAATCTGTAGCATCCTGCAAGGATTTTTCATTTCTTCCGCAGATTATAACGTTGGCGTTCTCTCCGACAAGAACCTTGGCCACGCCGAAACCAAGACCCCGAGAAGCGGCAGTGACTAAGAAGTTTCTATCATCTAGCTGAAGATTCATGATTCAGTACTATATGACAAGGACCTGATAAGGGACACGAATGAATCAATTCACATAGCTTCAGGTGTCACAGGACGTTCCATTCGAGCACCAA
>JAOUFI010000180.1 GCA_029858305.1 Candidatus Thorarchaeota archaeon | reverse complement strand
TGTTAAGCTCTCATTAATGGCATCTATTCTGAGCCTGCCCTTAATTATGCTCCATGCAAGGATGTCAATCCTGTGCTTCTGAATCTGCCCGTTCAAGCCTTTATGACGAAGTGCGTCAGATCTCTCTTCACCCAGTTTTTCGAGTTGGCGTCGACGTTCCTGCAGCTGTGCGTCAACCTTTCCAAGATTACTTTCACTTTCAGCTAGCTTCTTGAGAGCTCGTTCTTTCTGTTCATCATATGCAGAGATTCCTGCAATCTCCTCAATCATTTTTCGTCGCTCGGTGGGGCTTACTTTCACCATCTGGGCAATCTCTCCCTGAAGTACAAGGTTGTACCCATTTGGATCCACCCCAATGGCGCCAAGTACATCAATAACGGCTCCTCGAGTGACTGTCTTATTGTTGATTCGGCAGACCGACTTTCCTGTATCATCCAGTTCCCGCTCTATGACCACTTTGTCGGCATCAATCTGCAACCGTCTATCTGTATTATTGAAATGAAGTTCAACAGTTGCCTCCTTCGCTTTTGGCGGCATGTTTGGCTTTGGTGGAGAATAGAGCAAATCTGAGAAAACTGTTGCACGCAAGGTCTTTGCGCTAAGTTGACCTAGAACGAATAAAATGGCATCAATCACATTTGACTTGCCCGAGCCATTAGGGCCAACAATACATGTGAAGCCTGGATTGAATTTGATGGTGACTGATTCTCGGCCAAATGATTTGAAGCCCTTGCATACTAGCTTCTCGATATGTACCAAGTCACGCACCCATCCCGGCAAGTTCATTCTTTTGGCATGTTGGCTTGTGTGTTATTCCGATGTTACGCAGGCCTAAATACCGTTGGTATGACTACAGTAATACTCAAGCTACATGTGGGTATTGGTCTGTACGTCATGTGCTCAAATTAACAAAGCACAGAAAAGTGTAACTCTGGTGACCTATGAATCACTTACCACCTAGAATTGAAAGCAGAGAACGACGAAGAGCCATCCGAAGTAGTCCCATAGATTCTCGAGCACCTTCTCCTGCCACAGCTGCCATTACTATCTTCACATCACCTAAAATTATGACGAATCCGTGATCAGAAGCTATGCTCACTTCTTTGAGACCTCCCTTGTCAAGTCCTGCTGCCAGCTGAGAAGAGTTGGCTGCAATCTTTACCGCGAGATCAGCAACATCTGAATGTTTGATACCCCCCGTAATTGTATGACCAAAGAGAACCTTTCCTTTAGCATCGCAAATGATAATCCCCTGCAGGTCTGCATTACTCGCCATGGTTTCCGCAACAATCTCTTCAATCTTCGCTTGATTCACCATCTATGTATTATCCTCCTTGGAGGTCACGAACAACTAGATGGGTCTTGAGAGCTGAAGTCTATATATCTTATGTGTTGGTCTCTATTACTTCGGATAATGGACCCTTAATGCAAAGTAAAGTCGTCGATTGACTTAAAACCACTCACGTGAAAGATGGCTGAATAATTTTGGAGGCGAATATATCATGCCTATGTTAAGAACTAGTTCAGAGTCCTTTCCAGCGTCGAAAGATGTTCTGAGCGACATTCCTTATGTCTTACGTGTGGAGTTTAGCCACCTTACACATGAAACCACCAAGATAGTGGGAAAACCCATTGCTTGCCACAAGTGTAATGGATTCCTTCTCAGTGTGGACCAAATCCAAGAGGACCCAAAGGTTGGCAAGCATTTCATATGCCCCTTCTGTGGGACTCTGAATATTATCGAAGGTGAAATCGTTTTTGCAGGAGACGATACCGATTTTGTTTTAGAGCCGCCAAAAATCAAGACTGACTCTGAAACGGGTACTATTTCCGCAGGCGGGAGATCCTTCCTTGCACTCATTGATGTTTCAGGTTCTATGAGTGGAGCCAATCTTGCAGCTGTCAAACGGAGTCTGAATACGTCGATTGACAGTCTTGCTGCAAATGCTCCCAATACGATGTTTGGTCTGATCGAATTTGAGAGTAGTGTAGTAGCCAGGAATTTGGAAACTGGTGAACCTGTTCAACTACCGCAGACCTCGTTTGCAAATCTAGATACTATTATGGAGTCGACGAAGAAACTTCTCGACAAAATTAAACTTGTTGACGTTGGGAAGAACACAAAGAAACTAAAAGGTCATGTTCAAGCTCTTCGAGATCAAGGCGGTACTGCCCTTGGCCCAGCAGTTGCAATGGCATATGTTATTGCAAAACATCGAGATGTTGGACGAATTGTACTTCTTACAGATGGTCTTGCTAATGAGGGAATTGGTGCCCTTGAGGGATACCAGGTCACTCCTGCAAACAAGTATTATGAAGATCTGGGGAAGATGTTCCTTGACATTGGAGCTTCTTTTGATGTCGTAGGCATCGCATCAGGTGCAGGTATGGAATTGAAGACACTAGGTCTTCTACCTGAAGCGACTGGAGGACAGATGTATTATGTTAGGCCTAATGAGTTAGACCGAAGTATTTCTGAACTTGCTGGTGCTTCGATGTTAGGTCGTGATGTTGAGGTTCGTCTTGTGACGCCGCCTGGCATCACAATTAGAGATGCCTCTGGAGTGTCCCGAGCAGTTGTTGAAACCCTAAAGAAGAAGAGCGAGAGTAAGATCGGTGTTGTAGGGGCTGATCATGAGCTATACTTCGAGGTAGCGCCTAAGAAGGAACTCAAAGAATCTGAGGTGCCTATACAAGTGCAAGTTACTTACACAGATGAAGAAGGGGCGCGACGGGTCCGTGCTGTCACGACCATACTCAAGGTTTCAAAGAAGGAGTCCGAGATTATGGCAACCT
>JAOUFI010000179.1 GCA_029858305.1 Candidatus Thorarchaeota archaeon | reverse complement strand
CAATTGATTCTTCAGGTTCAACTTCTTGAACCTGAAAAGCGTAATCTGGCAGGATATATCGATCAAAGAGATAAGTGCCCTGCTGTACGATGGTTCCCATCCATTGTTCTCTTGCATAGTCTGCAAATAATTCTAGACTGTCAACCTCCAGACCCATTGGTTTGGGATCGCCTTTCACTCGAAAAGGATAACCTACATCCCGTAAAACCAACCTATGTGCACTAGGAACTTCGATACCTCGTTTTCTTGGTGATTTCTGGGCAGTTTCTTTAGAAGTATTCGGTACTTCTACACTGGAGTCTTTTCGTTTCGTCAACTTGTCTGGTGTCTCCATGCCTTCGTCCAATAGTTGTCCTTTAAGAGTTATCTTAGAGCCATGTCAGCGGTATGGTAATATTGTCTGTATGGTATGTCATGACATGATATACAGGTGAACTCTATGAGTGCATTCGTTAGAGCATTTCTCAGTATCGATATTGAAGACCATGTATTATTATCTCGTGTTTTTCAGATTCAACAGAAACTAGACATTCAGGCAGCCAAAATGAAGATGGTAGAGCCAGATAACATACATTTCACAATGCGCTTCTTCGGCGATGTTTCAATAACAAGTATAAACCAGATACGGGATTGTTTGAAAGAAATCAAAATTACTCCTTTTGAGATAAAAATAGTAGGAGTAGGTGCCTTTCCAAACAGGCGAAAACCAAGAGTGATTTGGATAGGTGCCACAGATAATTCACAGCTGGTTATTGACCTGAAGTTAAGAGTTGATGAGTTATTGACAAGAATCGGGTATAAGACTGAAAAGGAAAAGTTCACACCTCATGCCACAATTGCACGAGTTCGCAGTATTAAGGATTCAAATCGACTTTTAGGCAATCTTGAGGAACTGGCCAACGAACCTGTAGGAGATATGACAGTAAGTTCAATCAGTATGAAGAAAAGTACGCTGACTCCTTCTGGACCAATCTATGAAACTCTTTGGATAATATAGCAAGTCCTTTTTTGAGATGAGAGTGGTGGGCCGGGGGAGACTTGTTCCGACAGGGATCTCCCTGGTCGTTTGAACTCCCGGTCTCTTGCATTCTGTGACTCGAGGCGTGATTTCCTCTGTCGCCCCAAGCAAGAATCATACCAAGCTAGACTACCGACCCATGCTAGCGTTGTCGGTATCTGATTTCAAAATAAAGATTGCCTAGGAGCATAATGTTTGGAACATGTGTTCTCTCAATCAACTGCCATACTTCAAACTTATCAGTCAGTATAGGCCAACTCAATGAAGCCTCTATGCTGAAGGGGAGGAACAAATCATTGGTTACCGATCTTGTATACCATGAGGTCTTTACTAAGCATGAGATGTCGTTTGGACATCCAGAGAGTCCAGAAAGACTGAGAACTGCTATGACTTATATCAAGAATGCAGGTTATCTCGAAGACTCTCGTTTGAATCTCTTGACACCAGTTCCCGCGAACATGGATGAGGTCTACAAGATTCATGGAAAGTCATACCTTGATAGCATCAAGGAAAAATCATCACGAGGAGGAGGTTTCTATACCCTCGATACATCTGTTAATGCGTACACATATGAGGCTGCAATAATAGCCGCTGGAGGGGGTATTGAAGCAGTAGACAGAATTATGGCTGGAAAAACAAGTAATGCGTTTGTCTTATGCAGACCACCAGGACATCATGCAGAGTACGATCGAGCATTTGGTTTCTGTTTCATTAATAACATTGCAGTAGCTGCGAATCATCTCATTCAGAACTGCGGAATAAGTCGTGTGATGATAATAGATTATGATGCACATCATGGAAATGGTACTCAAAACACGTTCTATAGTTCTAATCAAGTGTTATATGTTGGTCTGCACCAGGATGGAAGAACTCTTTTCCCGGGTTCAGGTTTTCCTGACGAGATGGGGACTGGACCAGGTTTCGGTTATACTGTCAATCTAGCTATGTATCCAGGAGCTGGGGATTTGTCCTATGAATTAGCTTTTACTGATGTAATTGAACCGCTAGCAGATATTTTCAAGCCCGAGTTCATTCTCGTATCAGTTGGTTTTGACTGTCACCATCAAGACCCTCTCACATCACTTGGTCTAACAACCTCAGGTATTGCTATGATAAATACAAGAATAAAGAAAATTGCAGTAACTCATGCTTCGGAAAAATTAGCGTATTTCTTAGAGGGAGGTTACAACCTTGATTCAATGGGCATGGGGTCACTTAATGTGCTGGAAGAATTGATGAGGGTTCCAATCACAGAATTCAGTGACTTGTATACAGAGAGTGCTTCGTGTATAGAATACACCAAGGCTTTGATTGAGAGAACTCGTAAAACTGCACCATTACTAAGTGAAGTCATCGAGTAGTGTCTGTATGGATACAAAATCATCATCTTCTGGAGAATCATCAATGGGAGATGAAGATGACTGAAAATCAACACCAAGCTGTTTCTTTATTGATTCGGCTACTGCTCTACCAATCGTTGGAATTCTTGCCAACTCACTAATTGGTACATGGTACAAATCAGTTAGATTTCTCAGACCTTGATTATGAAGCATTCGTCCTCGAATTCTTCCGATTCCTCTAAGATTTACGAGTTCTAGGAGTTCGGGACGTACACCATATTTGAGCCGAGAACGAAGATTATGCAGCGGGGAAATATGGCTCGGTTTATTGATGATTCTGGCAATTTCTGATGCAGAGTAAGTCAGCCACTCAGCAGATTGCACAAATCTGTGAACATCACCCATGCCTACTCCATATCTTTCCGTAATCCCCTTTTCA
>JAOUFI010000178.1 GCA_029858305.1 Candidatus Thorarchaeota archaeon | reverse complement strand
GCAATTTTACATATCCTATATGACTCAGACCTATCTTACGAGCAAATTCACCAAGTGTTTCAATAAAGTCTGAGGTGGCATTTATTGAAGGCTTTGATGGATTCTTCGAGAGTGAGTCTACTGAGAAATCGATATTCTTCATAATGGAGAACATTCGTGTCATCGGAAAGGTGTGCCGCATCTCGAAATCTTCCCTCTCTCGCATCATTTTAGCTGCCTCTAGTTGTATCTCGAAGCGTCTAGGAGAATTTGATGTAGAACTTAGTGAGTCGGGTAGATTGACTATGGATTTTTGTTTGTCAATCATATGCATCATTCTTGGGACTCCTATTCTCATGAGGATGTTTTTAGTAAATTTCTGCTTTAGCTTCATTTACAGCTCACTTCTACTCAACGTACTACGTTAGTATTCGCTAAATCACTTATTTCAGTCTTATCAGAAATACACAACCTAGAGCAGAAATACAGCAAGGATTCCTGTTAAGAAAACACCATCAAAGGTTCCTGCACCACCAATTGATGCTGCTCCTGTCCTCAGATTGGAGAGTTTTCCAAGATTCAATAGATCCGCCCCAATGAGAGTTCCGAGTGTTCCAGATACATATGCAACCGCATAGCCATTATAGGAACCAGGCAGAAAAGTCACCAATGCGAGCGTAGCCAATACGGCAACAATTGCCGGAAGAAATCCAGGTGTCAGAATGCCAACATTCGGTTCAATTCTCGCTACTTTGTGCACGACCAGCGCAACGACAGTTATTGTTATTGCGAATTGTAGGAAGGCAGTCAGATTATTAACGATGAGAAAGGCACTCACTGCAACGGGTATTATTGCGCCACCTAGGTTAATGCTTATTTTGGTCTCTCCAGGGCAATCAGGATGAAAGACTTGGTAGCTTACTCCCCAGTATTGTACATGTGAGTCCTCAATGCATGGGGTATTATCTGATTTTATGGTGTATAGTGGAATATTCACAACACTTCCTAAAAGTGAACCAGGAATGATCAACATTGCCAACCATATTGGTATGCCAAGCTGTAAGAAAGCTATACCAGCAGCCTGGATGAAAAACAAGCTAATCATCACAAAAGCAAGAAGAGTGAATGCAGAGAAGCTACGTTTCCCGTGTTGCAGCCGTACTTGACTCATACCATCATCCATTTCAACAGGTCATTCACTTGCTTTTGAGATTTGACATATATCATCGAATAATGAAGCAGTTAACCAAGAAAGATAAACATAGATTCATAATGGACACTCGAACCAAGTGTGGACTGAGGAACAATTGATGATAAAACCCGAAACTGAAATCGAATGTCAGCGTATTATTGGCGAGTCACGAGTCCAAATGAAAGAACAAGTCGCCGCTGAATCGTATCTAGAACTTATCATTGATGAGAAAAATCATGTTGAGTTTTCATTCACTGCTGGATTTGAAGAACAGTTAGTGATTGGCAATCTCATTGCTGCGGGTAAGATTTCAGATCTCAAGGATATAGTGCAAATGGAATTGATTGATAAGAGATGCACAGTACGACTCTCAAAGTCCTCAGTGAACGAGGAAGAGATAGAAAATCGAAGACTCAAAAGTGTAGATTTCAGTAAGATTCTAGAGGCGGGGGATATATTGAAGCTTAATCAACCGCATCATAAAGCCACGAGGGGATTTCATGCAGCTATCATCATGGAGCTTACATCAGGAAAGTGGTTTGCCTGTGAAGATATAGGGAGACATAATGCTGTGGATAAGGTATTAGGTTATGGTCTTCAGAATGGGTACAAATTATCAAACTCATTGATGCTACTCACAGGGCGTCTCTTCTCGAACATTGTACAAAAAGCAGTGAATGCTGGAGTCGCCGTGATAGCATCACTCACTGTTGCCACAGACAGAGGAATCCTGATTGCTAAGGACTCGGATACGACACTAGTCGGGACTCTATCGAAGGAAGGCAGCTGGCTCTATCATGAAGGTATGACAAAAATTCGCACATAGTCGCCTGTGAATCTAATGAATTTAGGCAGTGAGGATTTGCTTATTTTTAATGAATTGCGAGGATTTATGGCTACAGTATAATACTAATCCCCTTTCGCTTCTCTGGAAATCTTTGTAGAAGCCACTTCAAATTAAGGTGCGTTTACTACACAATTATAATCATGCAAGTGATAAGATGATATTACGAAATCTTAAGCATCAGGAACGTTGAAGTGATGGTGTGTTGTGACGTTTTGGTGTGTCTAGAATGAATTCTACGAGAATCATACGTTTCTTGTGTCTGGCTATATGCTATGCCATAATTGGGACATACACATCGGCTACTATATTGTACCTATTCTTTGATTCCTCCTTGTTGGGTTGGCTTATTGCAATAGTATATCCCAGCATCGCTCCAGCCCTATTCGTCATTTGCATCAGCTGTAGCATCGTAATCATTAGATTCTCGTTCTTGAGGAAGCACAAGGCAATTGTTGGCATATCCATACTCTGCATGTTTTTGTTCATCAGTGCGATAATTCCTTACACAGCAATCCCAGGGGAAATAACTGTGGCGGAGAATCAGATGAATGAAATATATGGAGCCGCTTTCAACAATCTCGATACATCATCAATGCGGCTTGTTCCATACTCATTTTACGACAACATCTATAGTGTACCTATCGATGAATCAAGATTCAGCGTACAAGAGAATATACAATACTTGGATAATGGCGTCGATAGTTTCTACTTTGACTGGTATCGACCCACAGGTGAAGGACCATTCCCTGTGATAATCTCTTTGCACGGTGGAGCATGGGTTATTGGAAACAGGGTCGAAC
>JAOUFI010000177.1 GCA_029858305.1 Candidatus Thorarchaeota archaeon | reverse complement strand
AATGGAACTACAAGCACTTTAACAAGTGACCAAGCGATCTCCGCCTGTGAGTGGGTTCTCTTCGGTAATCCGCTTCGCAAATCGACGATTGGTCCTAATGCCAATTATACTCCTGGCAAAATAATTGTAGACACATAATTAATTTCATTGCAAAGTTCTGAGGTGTACTAATACTCCAACAATCCCTCCAAACGCACCCAGACCTGTCATTATTAGTATAGCTGAGGAAATCGCTAGGATATCAATTGTTACCGTTGCTGTTACTATGAAGATAATTGTGTATGCTACTGCAGCAGATAAAGCACTTACAAAGACACCTACTCTATATCTAAAAAAGAAGAATCCACTCACAAATCCGACCACCAACGGTGTTAGGATTGAGAGGATGAAGAACAATCCAAAATTAAGGAGGACTCCTGCGGATATCAGTGCAATTACTCGAACTATGTTTTCATTATTCTGATTATCTATGACGGTCACTATAATACCCAGACAACATACTCTGATGGTTTTGATATAATCCTGACGATAACTGATATTGCACTCCTTCGCATTATAATACCTATAACATTAAAATGCACGAATTTAATGTAATCTTTGAACCACTTCATGTTGCGATGGTGGTTAGTGAGGTGAAGGAATTGACCAAGGATAATGAATCATCTAGCGGGAAGTTGAAAGACACTTTTAGTATCAAGATGCACGCGCCAAAAAATCCCTTCAAGAAGAAAAACCCATATAAAAAAGAAGAATAAAATGCACGTATCCGCCTGAAAAAAATCAGAGTACACACTGTGATGCTTTACAGAGAGCAGTTTATTACATATTCATGAGGCCGTTGATTGCTATTTGAACTGGAAGTACCCAAGCATTATGATCTATTATCGTCAGTACACTCCTGGATTTACCCTGATATCCAACCAGTTCCTGAACAAACTGGCGACAAATTCTTTGCACGAATCTATGAAATAGACAAAACACTAGTCCCTCTTGTCATTTACCAGGAACAATCGGGTCAACTGCTTCGTGTAAACTATCCTCCATCGAGTGTGTCTGAGAACAGACTTAAGGCAGTCCTGCAAGATGTTCTTGGATTGAAAGTTCGTATGAATGGTGCTATTGACAAAATACGCCAAGAACCTATGATCGCTAATATTGCGCCACTTGTTTCCGGGATACAACCCTACCTATCTCCTACAGTTAATGAGGCTTTAATGAAAACAATCATACAACAACAAATTTCCTACAGAGCTGCCAATGTCCTAACAAAGAGAATGGTCATTCAGCTTTCTCAGAAAATGGATTTCAACGGAAGAATCCTATATGCTTTCCCAGAATCTAAAGCAATCTTGACCTGCGGCATTGATGGGCTACGTGCATTTGGTTTGGGATATAAGGCTGAATACATTAACGAAGTCAACAAACTAGTTTGTGATGGCACGCTCAGGACAGAAGCTCTGAAAGGTATGAGCTTTGATGAAATCTCGGCAATTCTAAAACCAATTCGTGGGATTGGAGAATGGACTATTCGAACTCTCGCGATTGCTGGTCTTGGTGACTACACAGTATTTCCCTGTGACGATCTTGGAGTCCGTAATTTGATGGGTCGTTTATTTAACGTAGGCGCAGAGAGAATGAAAACTAATGAGGTGGAAGATTTCGCACAGTCTTGGGGAAAAGACTGGCCTTTAGTTCTTTATCTCTTGATGAGCGCTGATGTTCTGGGTTTATTTGGCCAGCAGGGACGCCAGCAAATGCATAAAAGGACTCAGCACATTGAAGCAAAACGAAAAACCGGGTGAAGGTCTGTGTCTCGAGTAGGCATGAAGAAGAACACAAAGCTTTGGCGAATTTGGTCCATGTTCCTCAAAGAACTTAAGCTGATTTCTAATGATAAATTCGCCCTATTACTTGTGTTTGTCCTCCCCACCATGATAATGGGAACGATGTATATTGCCATTAATCAGGGAAGCTCAATTGGCGCATCAAATATAGATCCGACAAAGGATGCAGAAGCACTCACTGTAGGCCTAGTCGATATTGACACAACTAACACTTTTCCTGGAGAGGATCTCTCAGAAAACTTCACTTGGTATCTCTCTACTAGTCCTGATTTCATTATCATATTCTTCGATACAGAAGAAGAAGCTCTGGAAGCGCTTTATTTCGACAGAATTGATGCATATGCGATTATTCCATATGGCTTTGAGGGTAATATCACCAACGATGTACCCGCCTTTGTTGATATCCACATCAGTAGCACAGACTTTACCAGTCAAGCAGCTGTGTTTTCAGCTTTCAATGGTGTGGTGCAGGACTTCAGGTTTGATCATGGTTGGATAAAAGGAGAAATCGCTACCGACATGTTTCAGGAGTTCCAACCACCAGGAGGAACAGGTCTTACAGCAACCTTTGGCGTGTTCATGATTGTGTTTGCAGTATTCATTGCTGTATCTGCAACCGCAGCTCAAGCAATTGTTGGAGATGTTCCTTTAAACCGAATGCTGCTCACACCAGCCACGAAGATGGAGGCTGTCCTTTCGAAAGTGCTAGCATATTTCATGGTCGGAATGCTACAGACCCAATTTCTCCTCGTTCTATGGCTCACTCTCTTTGGTATTGATCTCTGGGGACAGTACCTCAACCTCAATATCATCCTCGCTCTAATGTCTATATCCGGCTCAGCACTAGGTGTCTTGATTTCCACAGTGGTGACAACACGCCTACAAGCAAACCAGTCCTTCCTCTTCTTACTTTTTGGAAGTGTTATCATTGGCACTGGGTTCATGGATGTAGGTCTGCTCGATGATTATTATCCTCTGAATCTTGG
>JAOUFI010000071.1 GCA_029858305.1 Candidatus Thorarchaeota archaeon | reverse complement strand
CGCCAAGCCCTGTCTTGGCTTCATCCGCCTTGAAGTACGCTTTCTTCTTCATGGTTGCACAGTTCCTGAACGTATTATTTTCCGCTTAACATTGCACCTAAATAAGGTTGTGAACCAGTCAAACTCCACTCAAAAAATAACCGTTTTCAATCGTTAACTGAATAGTGCTGCATTGGTTAAGAAACTTAATCATATCTCTTTTAATATTTCAAAGTGAAATAATATCAAAATAATGGTTAGCGATTGATTTGTTTAACCAATCGCTCTTTAATCTCTGCAATAGCACGCATGCCAGTAGAGTTGGAGTCAAGATCAAGTGGAGCAACACCTCTTCTGTCTGCTTCTTTTATCACATCATCTAGGGGAATGCTCCCTAGAAGTGAAAGACCTTCTCTTTCAACCCATTCTTTTATCATCTGAGCATCCGCTGAACTAGTTACTTTATTTCCCACAGCAAAAATACGCCCAACGTCAATATCCCCTGCTAGTGTTCGTATCTTTGTCAAAATTTCAAGGGATCTACGACCAGGTTCTGTGACAACCAATAAGGCATCAATTCCACGTGTTGTGCCACGACCTAAGTTCTCTATTCCAGCATCCATATCCATTACAAAAGCCTCGTCAGTTCCGAGTACAAGATGACGCATAAGGCTCTTGAGAAGAGTTGCTGAAGGACACATACAACCAGATCCTCCTGTATCGACAGTCCCTGCAACTAGAAGACTCACGTTATCCGGACCTTGGACTGCGAACTTAGAAGACAAATCATCAACGCGCGGATTTAACTTGAAGAATCCACTGTAGGATTCTGCTCCCTCGATCTTCAATCTTTCTTTCACGAGGGTCTCATTCTGTGTAAGTGGTACTATCTTCTTTGCAATATCTGCTGGGATTCCTAGAGCTGTCCACAACGTATAGCTTGGATCGGCATCAACTGCAAGTATCTTGAGCCCATCTCGTCCTAATAATCTCGCTAATGTTCCAGCAACTGTCGTCTTGCCGACGCCACCTTTTCCAGCAACTGCAATCTTCATCTATCACCAATCACCTGAATTGTCAATCCTTGAGTCTTGCCTCTATCAATCGATGAAGTCGTGTAATTACATCAAATACGTTTTGGGATGCCATTTTAGATCCGCTCCAAGATTTGAGCTGAATATCTTTCATGTCAATCCTGGTCATAGATCCCGATGCTGACATGATATCGTCAGCGACTCTCAGTGAAAGCTGAGCCCATTGGTCCATAAGACTCCCTCCTGAACCGATGTAGATAATGTTTGAACTAGTCAGACCTCTTGCTGCTTGACCTGGTAGTACTGCAAAGGCATCAGTTCCTACAACTAGCACCACATCAAATTCTTTTGCTGTCAATCTCTGAAAGGTGGTTTTAGCACTCAACTGAGTGGGTTTTCCCGACGAGAAGTCAATGGCTAGATGAGTGGATGTTAGTTTTTTTGATGATTTTATCACGCTCATATCACTTGGTTCATGCCACATGGGCATTGCGTATGCATTCTTTCCTAAATCTCGCAGTGTTTGGATGAGCTCAGCGAGAAGAGAAAGGTTCTCCGCGGTCTTGCCTGAATTGATTATGCCACTTCCATAGAAAATGACGGTGAAATCTGACTTTCTCAGGGCTTGGGATATGCCCACCAATGTTGCAGCTGGTAGGCCCAGAATGGGTGTCTTAAGGGGTGTTTTTCCCGTGAGGTCATCAATCAGAGCTCTTGCTAGCTCGCTATCTCCACCTTGAGGAATGATAATGCGATGATTTCCCATTTTCATTGTTTCAGTTTCTCTTACGTCAACGACACCAGTAATCCTACTCTCAACACCTTGTGGCACGTTCTCGCCTCGAGGAAAAACTGTGAATCGGCTCGCATGTCTATGACTGCTTTCGACCGGATTGCTACCCCAGTAAATGATGAATTCACCATTATTTTGAACCGCTTCAAGATCAGTCTCTAGTTTCATATTATGGATATTATGACTCATAGACTGACTAAGACCCATACTTGCACTTGAGTCAAAGACCGCCTTCAATGTTTTAGCTAGGGAGAGTCCCTCACTAATCGTTTCATTTGTACACCGAGACCATCCATAGAGTAGAGGATGTTTAGCTGAGATGAGTGTTTCTGCTGCCATCGTTAAAGCTTCGTCGAGGTTCAGACCATTCTCCACACCATTCTTTCTGGATATGGCGTCAATCTTTGAAAAATGTGCTACTCTCTCAAGATGAGTATGACCGAGTCGACAGAGACCCAAAGACTTAGTTTCCATATCCCTAATCTGTGCAAGCACATCATCACAGAGCAAAGAGCATCTATTACATACGATATCATCCATGCGCTACACCTACCATATCTCAATTGCATCTGTGCAGCAGTACTGCTCACACACTCTACAGTTCAAGCGGTCGGGTGGAAAGCGTCTACATTTCTCTAAATTGATAATCTTCGCCACTCCATTATCAATTCTAAAGACTGTAACATCTCCTCTCGCAGCTTTCCCTATGCCTGTTGGTGGTTCAACCGCTACATCCACTGGACATGCAACTACACAGTTACCGCATCCTGTGCATTTTTCCTCATCTAGTTTCACGCCTGTTTCAGCAGTCGACAGAAGAGGTGCTGTTAGCTCTCTTATTGTTTTCAGGTTTTTCTCGAACCCTGGTTCCAATAATGGAGGGCAATCATCAGCGTTCACATCCCCAAGAGCAAGCTTGGTAGCAAAGGCCATACATGTTTTAGGGGCGCATTGCCTGCAGTTCGTTTTCGGTAGTAGATTGTACAGTTCCATGGGATTAAGTTTCAATGTTAAGGAACTCCGTGATTTCTTCCTCTATATCGTTGTTCAGATTCTTTCTGTGCACACTCCACAACAATTATCCGTTATGGTATGGACTTTCAAGGAGTTATTTAAGATAGGATTATTGAATATTTGGCAACACGAGAATAATCACAATACACATAGGAGCTACACGAATCCCTTGAAGCGCAACTCACAATCCAACTCAGACAAAAACGAGAAGAATAGAGTTGCTGTTTTCCTCTGTAAGTGTGGCTCGAATATTGCTGGGCCAATAGATATCGAAGATCTCAAAGAGCGAGTGGAGTCACGGGGAGTGGCAGTAGTTGAAGTCAACGACCACTTATGCTCTGATCATGGTGTTCAAGAGCTGACCTTGGCAATCAAGAAGAGTGGAGCCGAGAAAGTCGTCATTGCTGGTTGTACACCACTTCTCCATAAAGAGCTCTTCAATGATGCTGTCCGTGCGGCAGGGATTGATCCTGGACATCTTCACGTGGCAAATATTCGTGAACAATGCAGTTGGGTACATAGTGACGACCGTGAGGCAGCGACCTCAAAAGCAGCCACTATAATTGACATCGGCTTAGCAGAAGTTGGACTTTCAAATCCAATCAGGACTTTTGAGATGCCTGTAGTTCAAAGAGCTATGGTAATCGGAGGAGGTGTGGCAGGTGTAACTGCAGCTCTTGAGCTAGCTGACCAAGGAATTGAAACAGTGCTTGTTGAGAAAGAAGCGTTTCTGGGGGGTCATATGGCAAGATGGGATAAGCTCTTTCCAACCTTCGATTGTAGCATCTGCATCTTGGGTCCGATGATGGCGAGAGCAGCTGATCATTCGAACATCCGATTGATGACACTCACTGATATTGAAGAAATCAAGGGCAGCACAGGAAGATATTCTGTGAAACTGACGCAGCACCCAAGATACGTGTCCACAGAGCTGTGTACTGGCTGCAATAGGTGTGTTGAAGTTTGTCCTGTTGAAGTTGTAGATGAATATAACCATGGTTTAGGTAAGAGAAAGGCAATCGTAAGACACTCACTTGACGCTGTGCCAATAGCTCCACATATCGACATGGATAATTGTGTTGGTTGTCAGTCATGCAGTGGAGTATGTGAGGCAAAAGCAATTCGGTACGATGATTGCACTAAAACCGAAACCATCGAGGTAGGCGCAATCATAGTCGCCACGGGATTTCGTCCATTCGACCCTTCAATTGTGGAAGAACTTGGATATGGTGAAAATCCTGATGTCATCACATCCCTCGAACTTGAACGGCTGATCAATCCTTCAGGTCCTACAGGTGGTAGGCTCATAAGACCCTCTGATGGCAGCGCTCCACGTAGTGTAGTGTTCATTAACTGTGTTGGAAGTCGGACAATGCGATTCAATCGCCCATATTGCAGTAGGGCATGCTGCGCAGAGGCTGTAAAGCAATCTATCCAAGTAAAAGAGCTTCATCCGGATTGTGAAACCTATGTCTTCTACACCGATCTTCGAACAGTTGGTAAGGGCCATGAAGAACTGAGTGTTCGAGCTGCTGATGAGTATGGTATCCATTTTGTGAGAGGCGCTGTGGGTGAGGTAGTTCATGATTCAGTAAAAGGTAAGACCTTTGTAAGAGCAGAAGACACCCTTCTTAAGAGAATGCTATACCTGGATGTTGATCTTGTTGTCTTGATGGTAGGTATGGACCCAGCACCGAGCAACCAACATCTTTCAAAATTGCTAAAAATACCGTTGGATGAGAATGGATTCTTCCTAGAACAACACCCTAAACTAAACTTGAGTGGTACTGCCTCTAAAGGGATTTTTCTTGCAGGAGTATCGCAGGCTCCAAAAGATATCTCTGATACGGTTGCACATGCAGGATTGGCAGCTTCAAAGGTGAAAACTCTTCTAACAAGTAGTACGATTCTGACAGATCTGACTGTCCCAACAATTGACCACGACCTATGCATCAACTGTCTTCAGTGCCAACAGGTCTGTTCTCCAAATGCAATACGTTCTAACAATGGAGATAAACCTACTATTAACCAAGCCGCATGTCGAGGTTGCGGCGCATGTGTTGCAGCTTGTCCTACTGCTGCTCTTAATCTACCCAGCTTAACCACCGAACAGTTATTGGCAGCCACAAGGAGTGCAGTTCGGTTCAGTGGCTCCAAACCATTAATTGTCGGATATTTGTGTAGATGGTGCGCATATTCCGCAGCGGATAGGGCTGGAATGACACGCTTAACCTATCCTTCAAATATAGTACCCATTCAAGTGCCTTGCACTGGTCGTCTTGATACTGATATTTTACTGACTGCATTCGAAGAAGGTGCTGATGGAGTTGCAGTAATTGGTTGTCATGTTCAAGACTGTCATTATCGTTCAGGAGCACTACATGCGCAGGAAAGAACAGATAATCTAAGGACAGTATTAGAGGCGGCTGGTTTTGATGGGAGGCGTCTATATTTCGGCAGCGTATCCGCATCTGAAGCCGGTCAATATGCAAAACAGGTAACTGAGTTCACTAGTAACATAATATCTCTTGGTCCACTTGGAAGCGAGACGAGTGTGAAAACTCAAAGCAAGGCAAAGATGTCACCAAAGAAGAAGGGAGGATCCAAATGAGTAAGACAGGAATCACAGTTGGGGAAAAACCAACCATCACGATGGAACTTATCGATGGTACCCTCAAATTTGTTTGGAAAACTTCCCTTCTTACTAAAGTCCTTGATTACTCAATTGACAAATGTGTCGGTTGCAGTCTTTGTCTTTACTGTCCTTGGGATGCCATAACGATTGGACCTGTTCCTGAAGCTGCTGCAGGTAGAATTGAAGGAGCTCCACTCATCAATATTGATCCTGAAATTTGCACCTTTTGTGGACTATGTGATTCAGCTTGTATTTTCAGGGCTTTCACTACTAAGTATGAAGGCGATGGGGCTGTAAATCATTTCAACCGTGTATCAGGAACGCATGAGATTGATTACGATAAATGTGCTCCTTGCCTTCTTTGTGCTAAAGTGTGTCCGACTGGCGCTCTTGAGGTTCAGGTGGACGTTGAGAAAAAGAAAGACCTAGTCACCTATATGAAAGAGGTCCATGCAGAGGGCAGCATTAAGGTGGATGAAGACAAATGTTCATACTGCGGTCTCTGCGAATTGCTTTGTCCTGAAGTAATTAGGATATACTGGTCGGATTCTGCAGAGCCTCCCGAATTCAAGCCTGCAACAGCAATCAGACTAAATGAAAAGGAATGTGACTACTGCAAGCTCTGCGAGAAGATATGTCCGGACGAAGCCATAGAAGTCAAATGTACAGAAGCAAGCGCCCGGATTATCAAAGAGCCAAAGATTACAGGAAAGCTCAAACAAAACGATCTTGCTTGTGTTAAATGCGGACTCTGCGGCGAGGTGTGTCCCTATGATGCAATTGAGGTTTCAAAGCCTTTCTCTGGAGCTGTTAATATTATAAAACTCGATAAGTGTGATCCTATTGGTTGCCACAATTGCTTCAATATATGCGCAGTAAAGGCAATATATCCAACAGGAAAATCGGATAAGATTGCTGTACTTGACCATTGTGTCTACTGTGGTGCTTGTGCCAATTCTTGTCCGTATGATGTTCTCGAAGTAGAGCGAGAGGGATATAATGTCGAAAAACTCGAAGAAGCCCGTGAATGGGAACGTGGCCGAATGTTGTTCTTTGATGAGGTAGTTGGAAAAGAGCATCCGCCCAGTGGATTCTTTGAGAGGAATATTATACTTAAGGCTGAAGAGATTAAACCTGGAAAGGTTAGAGAACACAGTGCTTGGAAATCTATTGATGGTGACCGTGCCAGAGCAATGGCAGTCGCAAAGAATCTCAGAACTATGCTTGATGAGGATCCCCATCTCAACCTTCAACTTGAACGAGGCCGTGTCGATAAGATCATCGGGAAACTCAAGGACCAAACAAAGTCTCGAGAGAAGTGATATCTTCTTTACTTCGTGTAGCAATGATTGCAATTCCACTAAATGCAGGCGGTGAATTATTGGCTGGAACTGCAACTAGAGCAAGTGCCCATGGACCGTGTGGCATGACTGCACTTCCTTCAGGAACTTTATCATCGATTTCAGCTCTAACAATTACTGTTCCGCTATCAGACTTCAAACTGATAGCACTTCCCTCCTTTAGGCTCAACCTTCGCATGTCGTTATTGTTAAGACGTACTGATGCTGTTTCGGTAGAATACTTCTCTGAGGGTATACCTCTTGCTGACTCAATATCAGTTTTGAACGATCTGACAATAACTAATTGAAGCTCCACTTGAGGGAATAGGAAATCTCCCAATGCCATATCATTAGGTCTCCTGAATTTGATCTTCCTGAGAGAATCAGCATGATAGGTGCGGCATATTATGTTTCTGATGTCGCAAATTTGTACACTGAGCCGCAATCATCATCCTTTTTTAGCCTAACAGAAACCTCACAATATTCTATAGGTGATATTTTTGAGAATCGGAACAGTCTATGGGGACGTATTTGCCGAGCGAGTCATTGGTAATCTCATCAACTTCAAAACATTCTGCGAAGGTTGCGAACCGACATGTTCTGAATGTAGATCTGCATATGGATCACACGTTGGTGACATCGTTGGCATCTATCCTGTAGACCCGCCTTCTCCTACAATGATTGAAGAACCAAAGAACTACATCGATGGTCTGAATCTCACTGAATGTGACCTCCTTCTTATTGTCGCAATACATCATGATCTTTTAGCCTCTGTTGACCTTTTGATAGAATCCACAAGTGCAAAGGCTGTTATTGTTCCCATAGAAGATCCGACTTGGGTTCCGCCTGGTTTGAGAGCACAAGTGAAGGAAACCTTAGACAACATGGGCATTGAATCTGCATTCCCCAAACCCTTCTGTACATTGGAACCAGGCTCTGGAGCGCTCATCGACGAATTCATGAAAAAGTATCGGATAGGACGTCCTATCCACTATGCAGACATGAAGGATGATATCATCTCAGAGATTGGTCCTTTACGTTCTGCACCCTGCGGATGTTCATGGTATGTCAGTCAAAAGGTGCGTGGTAAGTCTATCAAGAACACTGATGAGCTATTTGACACTATAGCAAAAGCACACCATTCCTATCCATGCACTGCATCAATGGCAAAAGACAGAGAAGTGGGAGACGCTCTTCTTCATGTTGCTGGTTACAATGCGAGATATGCTGTATGTGAAGCAGTAGGCATCGATGACTGTCGTTCAATCGTTGAGAAAAATTGAAAGGCAGCAATGTATCTCGTCAGAGAGATGTATGATGCCCGATGACATTTTTGAGTACTGGTCAAGTATCTCTCGAGAACTCGCAGCAAGATTCCATGTAGAGCAATTCGACACTAGCTCAGCAATGTGGAGTTGGGAGAACTTTGGCAATGACATCCGCACACTCCGAAATCGATTTGGTGTTGGTGACAAGTATGTTACCATCTTGGGACTGCAAGTCAACCTCGAAACTGGCGAAACTCAAGATACTCTAACAGGTAAGAAATCGAACACCAGTCAAATCATACCGCATCTCTACTACTATAGCAGAGCACTCGACAAAGGTATTGCACACGAATGGGTCAAGTTCAATACGCTAAGGGGGTCATGGGCATGCAGATACTCATTCAGCGAGGAGAAATTAGGTAGTCTTACTTCTGTGTATACGGAGAAGAAGGAAAATCTCTTTGGCGCACTTGAACGACTTGGCGCCCAGAAAGTTGATCGTGGCGATGCCGGCTTTGAAATTTCGTTTCTGCCAATGATTAAAATTCTACTTGTTTTCGAAGATGCAGATGAGGAGTTTTCTGCAAGTGTAAGACTTCTCTATGACAGAAACTCAATATTCTATCTACCTCACGAACAATTAGGAGATATCAGCTGGTTCCTTGCCTCGAGAGTTATGAAGGCTATCTAATAGGATGGAAAATACACATTTCCATTGATTGTTTGTTTCAAATCGAAACCTGAAGCTAAATGACATTCAAAATTCATCCTAGTGCTTTTAAGGCAAATGTTGTTAAGAAAAAAGGATAGAATTCACCAGAGCTATGTGTCTTTAAGTCATACTTCAGGCACATCATTCTGCTGAACATGGAAATTAATAGAGGCGAGGAACAAAATGACTAAAAAAGTTTTGAAGACGGTCTGTGCTGGAGTAGGATTTGTTGGCGGCGCAGCTCACGTTCCATCTTTCCGTAAGGTTCCCAACTCTCAACTCTATGGTCTTCTGGCCAGGAAGGGTAGGGAAAGCGAAGCGTATGCTCTGAAACTAAAGGAAAAAATGGCGACCAAAGACAACTTCGATCTCAAAATCTACTATGATTGGGGTGATGTTTGCAAAGATCCTGAAGTCGATGCTGTGTGCGTTGCAGTACCTACACCATTCCACTATCCTCTGGGCAAACAAGCACTTGAGGCTGGAAAGCATGTTTACTTGGAAATGCCAATAGCACCAAAGCTCAAAGATGCTGAAGAGCTTGGAGCAATAGCCAAGAAGAAGGGTGTGGTCCTAATGCCTATCCTAAACTTCAGGCACTGTCCTGGCTATTTGAAAGCAAAGGAACTTGTTGATTCTGGAGCGATAGGAAAACCAATGGCAATCACATTTAGAGAGTTTATTGCTGGTGAAGATCTTGCAGATCAGTGGCCATTAAGTGGTTGGGCTTGGGATATTGAAAAAGCAGGTGGCTATCCCGACTACACATTATCCGTCTGGAGCCTTGATATGCTTCAGTGGTTCTTTGGCAGTCCCATCACGAATGCTAAGTGGACTCCAAACTATAGTCCAATAGAAGGAATCAAAGATTTCAAAGGATACCAGACTGTGGGAATAGTGAAATTCGGAAACGGTGTAGTTGGAACAATGATGCTTGGTTCATCTGTTGCAAAAGGTCTAGATTTGAGTCGATTCGAGATCTTTGGAAACAATGGCAAGACCATTCTTGTTGATTGGATTCCCAGTAAGAATCGAGAAGTCTTTGATGTGACCCTATTTGGCAAGAACGGTGATGACCAGAATTGGCAGGTACCTGGACCAGGTCCAGAAGTATGGGGCCATAAGCAGATGATTGCTCATTTTGTTCAGGCTTGTCTGGGTAATGAGAAACCTGAATATGGCTTTGAAGCTGCTGTAGCTGCACAGAAGTGGGCTAACAAGATCGTTTCAGATCCTATGTAGTATCTACTAGAGGGAGGCAATAAGCCTCTCTTTCACTTATTTTTTATAAAGCATAATGCATACCAACTAATTTCCGAATTCTGTTGATTGTTGTGGAAAGATGTCCAGTAGTGACTTACCAATTGCTATCGTTGCAACCGCTGCTAGCATGACTTTGATAGGTGTGATAACTCCAGCTACCAACCAGAGACCCTGAAGTATTTCCAAAGGCATTGCATAATAGAACCAATACATCTGCCCTGGAATAAGGATGAATATTCTTGCTAATATATCCGATTCGAGACCTATCACCGTGGCTAAAATCATTTTTAGATTTGTAGAAGATAGAATTCTAGTTCCGACTTTGTTGAGGCTTGTCACAATAGTTATCATAAATATGAGTGCAAATCCAGTCAAAACGTCCCACACACCCAACAGAGACAATGACCATGTAACAGGTGTCAAGAAATAACCAATTATCATCGCTGAGTATATTACACAAGCAGCCTTCCATCTCTCTTGGAAAACAAGTCCTGCAGCCCCGGCTCCAACAGGTGCTCCCAGCATGAATAACAATTCAATTGGATCTCTGAAATATACAAGATGCCCGACGAGACCTCCTAACCCGACTGAAACTACTCCAAGAACAGGTCCCAATAATATGCCAACAATTGGGCTTAGCATGAAACCCCATGAATCCCAAACACCTCCATAGAATCCTGGTATCATTGGTATCGAGTCTAGGATTGCAATCATAGCCGCAAAGATTGCTGTGAAAGTTATGGAGCGGCTTCCAGTGAAAGTTCCCAACAATGACATTATTGACTATCCACGCTAAGCCTGTACTGATGTTGAATCGATCACTCTTGGAATCTCAAGATGCTCTCGGTACCTTGCTGGAACAGGATAGTTACTGAAGGAATGCGAGAACCATTTACTCATCATTTCTTCAAGTTCTCTATCAATTCTTGTACTTAGAGCTTCATTGAGCTTAGGGTGTGTTGTATGCACTCTTGAGTGTATCTGCTTGGCAACAACCCCATTCTTCGAAACCTGTACTCCACCTTTAAAGGTGAACTGCGCCTGGGCGAAGTGTTTGAGAATCAAGTCGGGATTCTTTGCCAAATCTGTTTTTTCAGGATTGAATCCATATACAGCAACATCTGCATCAGCACCAACACCAAGATGCCCTTTCGTCTTTTCCATACCGAGTATTTTTGCAGGTGCCGCTCGTGTTGTAATAGCAATATCGTTGAGTGAATACTCTCTTTCTATGTTGGCAATGGTTGAACGTTCAATGGCAAACTTGTGAACCATCTCCAACCAGTTATCTCTCTGTTTTTTACTCATCAACCACGATATCAATAATGGATATTTCAGAAATGGCCCACCATTCGGGTGGTCTGTGCTCAAGAACATTCTCCAAAGGTCCTTTATGCTGAGTGCAAACTCAAGCGATCCGACCCACTGAACCGCGTTTGCGGGGCTCTTTGGTTCAAAAGTGAAGGGTACAATACCTGCTCCGCCAGGAAGTTCAACATCAACTGGGATGTTTGACCATTTTGCTTTTCCGCCAGTCAACAGGTAGAGGGAGTGCTGAAACGGTCCGTCTCCGGTCATTGTCATTGATTGTCCAAAGGTGATTTGTCCTAGATCAGTTGTGAAGTGTTTGTTCTTGTTATAGTAATCTGCAAATATCAATCCGCCAGACGCAACATCCTTCCAATTTGCCATTCCCTCTTCAACTACTCCAAGACAATCAAATGCCATATGTGTCAGATGAACGACTTCCTTCTTCTTACCTGATGGTTTGACACTCTTGATTGCATCGAGCTGTTGCATTGTCGTGTGAACATTCCCTGGCCTACCAAGATTGGTTGGGTGAAAATGCATCTGATGAGGG
>JAOUFI010000070.1 GCA_029858305.1 Candidatus Thorarchaeota archaeon | reverse complement strand
ATATCGGATCGATTGAGCCTGTCGAGAGTCTGTCAGCCCTTCAAATGTACAAAGATGCAATCATTGGAATGCGAATCGGCGAGGTACGCCATTTCATTATTCCTGCTACTCAAGCGTACAACACCAAAGGCCATGAGCTTTATGGACAGGATCTCATCTATACAATCACTTTGCAACGCATCTATAGATCAGGAGTATCTAGAACCATCAATCCTGCTAGCTCAAGCCAAATTGTATACAGTGACGAGCATGGAACGAGCACATTCCAACATTTACCTGATTCAAATCAGACTCAGATTCTATCAGCTGATGGATCTGACAACGGTACAATCACACAGTTGGAATACGTCATTCAAATGAACAGCACCGATTTCAATGACATCCCATTATTCAACAGCACAGATATGATATTTCCTTTTGTTTTCATGTACGGCTCAAGTGAAGAACTCAATGGTCTTCCTACACAACACACATACTGGAACGAACCAGTAATGGTCAAGGTGTTGCCTAACAAGCCTCCTACTATGGTCGTGCTAAGTCCTGAAGCGGGTGCAATAATTGATTGGGTAGCTTTGTTGAAGCTTAACGCAACCAATGATTTTGTCTGGCGCGCGTCCTATCGAGTAGATAACGAATCTTGGGCCAGTCTATCCTACGACTTTAAGACATTATTATGGACTGGCTCTGTTGACCTATCAATCTACGATGAAGGTCCACATGTCATAACATTCAATGCTACAGACCTTTCAGATGCCGATGGTCTTGTCTATGTCAATATCGAGATTGATAGACCATTCTTCCCACTTCTCGGCATGCGTGTGGATGCAACTCGTACATTAATAGTCACACCAAACTTTGGCTCTAGAGCTGAGGATACCTACATTGTAAAGAATAATGGTTCTGTCCCAATCAACGCAATGGATATCTACTTCCCAGAAAAATATGAATCCAATCTTCTTGAATTCGTAGCCAGAGATACATCCGGCAATGATATTTTCTTTGTTAGGTTGACAAATGCAAATGGAATGATACGATGGAGAATACATTTTTCGGATCCGATTCGATACCAAGAATCATTTACATTCAAAACTATTACCTATCTACATAGTCTATTTTATCTAACAGTTCCAAACGAATTCGAGTACGAGCTCGAGTTCCTACGGTACCCAGTAATCCCCTACGTACAGAATCGTGCTGTGTTCTCCCTCGCCTTTGAGGGTGGTGGCTCTCTTGTTCCAAATGAAGAAGTACCCGATCTGCAGGAACAAAATGTTGCTCCCCTAACAGAGAATGTGTTCAGTGCTAGTCTACGATTATTCACACAGAACATTATAGCAAGTCGTGTAACAAGAATCACGGTGGATGCGTGGGGTTGGTTGTCATACGAGGAAACTATCTCATTAGAAAACACCGGTGGAAGCACTCTCAATCAACTTCCACTGACTCTACCCGCATATTCTGCCAACATCAAAATTTTTGATGAGGTCGGAGCATTAGCCACATCACAGACACAGGCTGCGATTACTATTGGGGATTTTAATGAAACAAGAGCCCTTCAAATCAATCTGGCAACCGATAGATTTGGGAACGGATTAGAACCATCCTTCAAATACACATTCAAGGTTTCATATGTAGTTCAGACAAGTTCCTACCAAGGCGTGGCTCCTGGTGGGGTTCTATTAGAAGTTCCTATAGCCTTGTTAGGTGATATCCTTGTTTTCACCCATAATATTGACATCGTTTTTCCAGTGTCAGTATATGCCAGCGAAGCAACTGAGGGTTACATAAAACGATATGGTGTGTTCGATACATCATATAGTTATGTCTTCCACAATCAGACCCAGAGGAATCCTGCAAAAATCTCTCTGGTCTACCAGACCACGCTCGGAGCTGCAGCTAGGCCAATTCTCTTTACATTGATAGTCGGAGTCATTGCAGCTCTGTATGTTTCATACAGAAAAGTGGAAGTGCCTGAGGAAGCTCTTGGAGCACGTATCGATGCAGAGGACTATGACGAGTCTTACAAGGTCAAGCAATTAGGAGCGCCTCCTGAACTACTTTCAAACTTTGCCAATCTTTACTCCAGAAAGACCTCTCTCAATATTGATTTGGAAAAACTTGATGCATCCAGACGAAGAGGGAAGGTCAAAAAGCGAGAGTATATGATGCGCGAGGGCGATTTGAGGAAACAGGTTGAGGAGATAGATTCAAAGCTTCCATCCGTGAAGGAGGAACTTGCACGCCATGGTCCAAGGTACAGAGACCTAATTGCTCAACTAGAGCTTCAGGATGAAAGAATCGAAGGTGCGAAAGCTGGTCTTCGTCAATTACTTCTCAGAAAGAAGAAACAGAGAATCAGTCGCGTGGCCTTTGAGAAGTCACGACAAGATTACCTGAAGACGATCCAGAAGGCTACTAGTGCTACTGATAGGATCCTCCTCTCAATACAGGAAGAGGCTGGAGAAGTCTAGATAGACGTCTTGTCTATCTAGATTTCACTCTTTCTCCAATTAGAGCATATAATGTCACCTTCGCAAGTCTTATCAAAACAGGATGATTTCCTATCTGTCCTTAAAGAGTGATTTCAATGAACAAGCATGAATCTGTTGACCGTCAGACAATCAGAGCGAGAGAGTTGCTCCAAGATGAGTCTCTGGCTCTTGAGATGTATCAATACCTGACTGGATCGCCAAAGGTGCAGTCATATCTTCGGAGTGCAAATCGTATGGCTGTATCCAGACTAGGCTATACTGACCATGGTCCAGTTCATGCAGAAGTGGCAACTTGGTATGCCCTAAAGGCATTTGACATCCTTGAAGACACCTTCAAACCAAATGTGGTTGCAGAGGGTATTGGTGATGTTGATGATGCGCGCCTCATTGTGCTAGCATCAACCTATCTACACGACATCGGGATGGTTGTTCACAGAAATGAGCATAATCAGGCTGCAGTCCAGCTTGCAAATGAGATTCTAGAGTCCAAACTTGACAATATCTATGGTGACCCGGGAAAGGCAACGGATATTCTCTCTTTCATTTATCATGGCATCTATGCCCATGATGATGATACACAGTGTCTCACTCTAGAAGCTGGAATAACTAAAATTGGTGATGGGTGCGACATGACAAAAGGCCGAACTACGGTCCCATTCCAGCAAGGCAAGGTCGATATTCATTCGGTGAGTGCTATGGCCATCGAGAATGTCACTTTATCCAAGAGCAAATCAATCCCGCTTCAGATCACCGTGGCGATGGCAAACCCTGCAGGAGTCTTCCAAGTTCAGGCAATTCTTGAAAAGAAGCTGTCCACCTCCGGACTCAAGGACTATATCGACATTGATGTCGAGGTCAACGGAGACCGTCTTGTGCTGTCTCACGTCAAGCGACTATTCAGGGTTGAGATGGCACAACCTGACGATGCATTAAGTATTGCTGAAAAGGAATAAAGCCCGTCCAAAGACGTTATGAGAGGTGGTAGCCCCGCCAGGATTTGAACCTAGGTCTGAGAGGCCAAAACCCTCAATGCTGGACCACTACACCACGGGGCTATAATTAGGTAAGTCCAAAAGGTATTCCACTCTTCAAGATGTCGGTTGGGATGTTCTTCTTCCACCGCTCTAGAAAGGCTGTTTCCTCTATACGCTGCTTACCATCCATCCGTAAATTGTCCGGGAGCATGCACGCTATCCCATCAATGACCGGATACCAACGACCACATTTAGGACATCTGATTAGCGCTTCATCGATTTCTTCAACTTCCTCTCCCTCAGTTTCCAGTTTATGTGACTTGTAAACCTCTAGATTAAGCTCATTTCTACAGTCACTCACTGGGCAGGCAAGGATATCCATGAGCCAGCGCTTCATTATGATGTCACTCCTATGATGAGCGTCGATTTGTGTATTATCGTAAAAAACATTCTGGCAGGAGCTATTTGAAATCGCCTCACCCAAAAGCTATTTGGGTAAGAAGACTTGCCAGCAGACCAAGGGCCCAATCGGAGAAGAGTGCGATGGAATACAAACATCCATGGATCCCAATTACAAAGGCTACAGAAGAAGAAATGCTTGCGTCTATTGGTAAGAAAAATCTAGAAGATTTGTTCTGTAATATCCCTGACAAATTCAGAGTAAAGAATGAACTTGATCTTCCCGAGTCTCATACTGAACTCGAAGTCATACGAAGAATTCAGGAGCTTGCAGATAGGAATGTATCTGCTTCTGATGGCGATGTCTTTCTTGGTTCTGGAGTGGGCATGCATTACATTCCTGCTATAGTTCCAGCATTAGCCGGGAGGTCAGAATTTGTCACGTCGTATACTAGTTACCAGGCTGAAATCAGTCAGGGTATGCTACAGACATTGTTTGAATATCAAAGTCTGTTGTCCGAGATTCTCCAGATAGATGTAGTAAACTCATCAATGTACGACATGGCAACAGCTGTAGCAGAAGCAGCTCGGATGACAACGCGTGTGAATAAGAACCGTTCTACATTCCTTGTGCCTGGCTCAATAAATCCAGAGCATTACCAGGTGATTCACACATATACCGAGCCTGCTGGCATCGATGTAATCAAAGTTGATTTCGATAAAGAGACTGGCCTCATGATTCTTTCGGATTTAGAAGCTAAGATGAGTGACAAGGTTGCAGGTGTTTATATTGAAAACCCGAGTCATCTAGGTTTCATTGAGACACAAGTAGATGAAATTGCGAAACTGGTACATGAAAAGGGTGCCCTGTTTGTAGTAGGGGTTGATATTCTCTCCCTTGGAGTCATGCGTCCTCCTGGTGAATACGATGCTGACATCGTAGTTGCTGAAGGGCAACATCTTGGTTCTCCTATGAGCTATGGTGGCCCCTTACTTGGTATCTTCGGATGCAAGAATGACCGCAAACTGATATACCAAATGCCAGGTCGTCTTGTTGGGATGACCCGAACTGAGGAAGAACCGTACGAGAACGGTTATGTTCTGACCCTCAGTCCCCGAGAACAGCACATACGTAGAGAGAAAGCGACAAGTAATATTTGTTCAAATCAGGCACTTGCTGCGGTGACTGCAGCAGTCTATATGTCAGTCCTTGGTCCAACAGGATTGGAAAGTCTTGGAGAAACTATTTCACTAAAATCAAATTATGCTGCAAATCGACTTGGCAAGATTAGTGGAGTAAGAAGCCCGGCACTTGGCGAGTTCATTTGGAAAGAGTTTGTTGTGCAATTTGAGAGCGGTATCACGGCAAAGCAAGTTCATGATGGCCTTCTAAAACTGGGAATTCAGGGAGGAAAAATACTGACCGATGAATTTCCAGAGATGGGTGAGTCGATGTTGTTCTGCGTATCAGAGATGCACAGCCAGAAATCTATTGATAGACTTGTCAAATCAGTCGAAGAGATTGTTACAACAGGAGGTGCGCGCCAATGAGCGACCAACACCCAATCGAATCTAGAATGCGACAAGCAAAGTGGATCGAGCCCCTTCTTTTTGAACGTTCGAATCCTGGAGTGATTGCTCATAAGTTTCCTGTAGCTGAGGAAGAAATACGTAAGGTCCAAGATGTACGAAATACTCTACCAAAGGCAATGCGGAGAAAAACACCTCCAAAGATTCCTGAGGTTTCTGAGCCCGCTGTTGTGCGACACTTCACAAGACTATCTCAGATGAATTACGCAGTCAGCCTTGGTACTTATCCTCTAGGAAGTTGTACCATGAAGTATAATCCTGAACAGAATAACTGGGCGGCCTCACAGCTTGGTTTTTCATGGCTTCATCCACTACAGGATGTTTCTACAACTCAAGGTGCCCTTGAGTTGATGTGGGAGCTTGAGCAATGGTTGGGTGAAATAACAGGCATGGATGCGGTAACACTTCAACCTGCAGCAGGAGCCCAGGGTGAGTGGACTGGTGTGATGATGATGCGTGAGTATCATCGATGCATAACGCAGGAATGTGATCAGAGAAATGAAATGCTGATACCTGATGCTGCGCATGGAACGAACCCCGCCTCAGCTGCCATGGCTGGTTACAATGTGGTTGTGATTCCTTCTAGTAGGGAAGGGCTAGTAAACATAGAAGCTCTGAAGGAGGCGGCGGGACCCAAAACTGCCGGCCTAATGCTTACGAACCCCAATACTATCGGTGTTTTTGAGAAGGATATAGGTGAGATTACCGATATCGTTCATGACGCCGGTGGCCTTGTGTACTATGATGGGGCGAACTTCAATGCAATTATGCACAAAGTGCGTCCTGGTGACATGGGCTTTGATGTTGTGCACCTCAACCTTCACAAGACATTCTCAACGCCACATGGTGGTGGAGGTCCTGGAGCAGGTCCAGTAGGGGTGAAAGACAAACTTGCCGAATTCTTGCCAGTTCCTCGTATCATCAAAACAGAAACCGGTTCATTTGATTTAGATTATAATCGACCCAGATCCATTGGCAAGGTGAAATCTTTCTATGGCAACTTTGGGGTACTGGTTAGAGCATACGCATACATCTACTCACTTGGTAGAGAGGGTCTCAAAAGAGCCTCTGAGGTGGCTGTGCTCAACGCGAATTATATCGCTCATCATGTTAGAAAGATTTCAGGATTCACACTACCATTCTCTCAGGATGCACCACGTATGCACGAATGCGTCATCTCTGCGGAAGAGCTGAAAGAATCGACCGGGGTGACTGCAATGAATGTTGCAAAACGGCTCTTGGATTTTGGAGTGCACGCTCCTACTGTATATTTTCCGCTTATTGTCCCAGAAGCATTAATGATTGAGCCAACAGAAACAGAATCGAAACAGGAGCTTGACTACTTTATTGAAGCACTTCGTCAGATTTCAAGAGAGGCTCATGAGGACCCGGACAAGGTTAGGAATGCACCTCATTCAACATCAGTACGACGCTTAGATGAATACAGGTCTGCCCATCCAAAAACCCTCACTCTATCCTATAGGATGTATCAGCAAAGACTTGCTGCTGGTGGTAATGAATAGTATATCATCTGACCGAAAGGATTAGAGGTAAGTAAATGTATGGTGGTTTGATGATTCTCGAAAGAAAGGTAGGTCCTCATTCCATCTTCCTTGAAGCCAAGGATATTGGCAAAGACCTGCTAGTCACTATATATGGTGGAGACGAACACCATCTTGGTGGAGTTTCTGTAGCATATGAAACCAGAAGTCATTATAGAGATGCTACAACAGTAAGCGTGAGCACTCTGACGTTTCCCGGTCACAAAGATTACCTCGTGGCGAATTCCGCAGCTGAGCAAATCTGCAAGGCGCTCCAACGATCAGTTGTTGTAACGACAGGAATTCATTATGATAAAGCAACTAAAGGCGACATAGAAAACATCATTGAAGCTGTCAATTGGCTTGTAAAAGAACTGATAGTGCACTATCAAAAGGCTGAATAGTACACCTTGAAAGGCAGCTTTGTGAAAGTAATTGCTAGTCCGATTCAAGTCCTTTGGGCCTATACGTAGAATTCTCGGGCAACAGGTAATTGAGCTAGATGTGCCGGAGGGTTCGACAGTTCTACACGTGGTAGAACAAGTGGTTCAATTTGGTGGACCCCCTCTGAAAGACCTGGTGATAGAGAATGGGAAAATCGATAGCAATCTGATTATCATGCTTAACAAAAGAGATGTATCCACTCTTGGGGGTCCAGACATCATTGTTAAAGCGGGTGATGAATTGGCTCTTCTTCCTCATGTTCAAGGGGGCTGACTTGTAGTTAATGCCCATCCGATTCTACTTGGAAACATACGGCTGTTCCCTTAATTCAGCTGATTCCGATATAATAATAGGTAAATTGAGAGAGATTGATGCTCAGCCTGTTGGGAGTTTTGAACAAGCAGAACTTATCATATTGAATACATGTGGAGTGAAAGAACCTACCGAGGATCGTATAATTCATAGACTGGAAGAATTGAGTGGGAGCACCAAGCCAGTAATTGTGACAGGATGCCTTCCGAAAATCTCCCTCTCACGTATTGAAAAAGCAATTCCTAACTATGCAGCTATTCTAGGGCCTCAGGCAATCGAATCTATGATTGAGATTGTACCTAAGATATTGGCCGGTGCGAGAGGTATCAGTCATTTAGACTCCACGGATATATCCAAGTTGACATGGCTTGAGGCTCCGGCTGAGAGTGTCATTTGTACGATACCAATCTGTGAAGGTTGTCTGGGCAATTGTTCCTACTGCGCAGTCAAGTTTGCAAGAGGACAGGTAAAAAGCCATTTGGAGAGAGAAATCTGTCAAGCCATTGAAAAGTGTACAAGAGATGGATACCGTGAGATTCGTATCACCTCTCAAGACCTTGGAGCGTATGGTTTTGACATTGACAGCAATCTTGTAACATTGATACAAAAAATCGACGAGATAGAGGGTCGTCATAAGTTTAGACTTGGAATGTTTAATCCTAATCTTGTGTCAGAATCTATTGGCGAACTTCTTCAGACAATGAAGTCGGATCATTTCTTCAAGTTCTTTCATATTCCCTTGCAGTCTGGCAGTGATTCAGTCCTAAAAGCAATGGGTCGATTGTACACCGTAGAAGACTGGGAGAGTATCATCAGAACCATAAGAGAGAATTTCAATGATGCTACCATTGCGACGGATATCATTGTTGGATTTCCCGGAGAAACCAAGGATGACTTTGATCTCACGCTCGATGTTATTCGAAGAATCCGACCCACTGTTGTTAATATTTCAAAATATGGTGACCGTCCTGGAACACAAGCATCCAAGTCAAAGAACAAGGTAGAAACCTCAACAAAGAAACAACGAAGTCGGCGTCTCACAATGCTTGTGAATAGGATACTTCTAGAGGACAACAACACTTGGATTGGCTGGTCTGGTCCTGCTATCGTGACCGAGAGGGGGTCTCGCAGCGGTTTTCTCTGTCGAAATTCGTCATACAAATCCATCATAGTTCATGAAGAGGCAGATCTTGGTTCTATTGTCAACTTGCAAGTGGTGAAAGCGGCGCGAACTCATCTCTTTGGTAGGATTATTTCCTTCGCTTGACCTCTATATTGACTACTTTACCTGTCCTAGTACTTTCTCGTGCTGCTTCAACTATCTCAAGTGCCGAGAGTGCATCATCGATGTTCACCTTCGGTGTTCTCCCTGTCTTTACGCAGGTAATGAAGTCATTAAGCACCTCTCTTACGGGCTCTCCGTAGACTTTAATCGTAGCACCTCTCTCGGGGAGTTTGATTGTGTCGCTTGCTGCCATTGGTGCCTGATCAAGATTCTGTATCTTTATAATCTGTCCAAACAAGTCAAGCACTAATGACCCTTTAGTTCCTGAAACATCCATGTATCTTCTTCTACCAGTGTATTGACGCGACAAATGGAAGATATGATGTGCACCGGTTTCAAAATCGACCATTACAGTACCACTATTATAGATTCCACTCTCTTTGTGACTTCGGGCGAACAGACTTGCTGGTCCTTGACTAATACGAGCCATGATATCAAAATCATGTACTCCAATATCTTCGTATACATCTCCAAGGGAAGCAATCCTTGAAGGTTCTACAAAACCCCGGCGGTCGTGGATCACTGTACGTGGAACACCAATAGCGTCCGTTTGGATGAGGGACAAGGCCTTGGTTACAATCGGATTGTAAATCTCTGAGTGTGATATCAGCGTGACGATTCCCTTCCTCTTGACCACTTCAGCTACCTTCTTTCCATCTTCAAGAGTACTAGCTAGAGGTTTTTCAATTAGCAATCCCCGAATGTTGTCATACTTAGATGCTATTCGGTTGGCAATTGATGCGTGTAACGATGTAGGTGTAGAGATGATTAGTGCAATTGGCTGAACATTCTCAATCAGTTCTTCATAGTTTTCATAGGCTGGTACATCGTACGTTTTAGCGACACTCATTGCTGTTTCTATATCTTTGTCTGCAATACCAGCTAAGGCGCCCATGTCATTGAGGATACGAGCATGGATACGCCCCATATTTCCCGCGCCTATGATACCAATCTTCAAGGATGTCGTGTTAATTCACTCCAATCAGGTTGTATACGTCCGCGTGCACATTCCGCTTTATACGTTACCATGTTTTCATGTATGCATTTCGAGCATGCCTATTATCAAACAATGTGTATTCGGGGATTGAAAATCGCCGCTCACTTGCATTATGACCTTATATCTCAAACATCATACATAGTTTCGTATCAAAGTACTACACCCCTACCCTCTTTGGGAGCCCTCAAAGTGCTAAGCACTCTTTGACACTCAGATGACAACCCCTCCCTTGGACCCACCCGTGGACACAGCATAGATCCGCCTCTATCGTGCTGTGGGTGGGTCCTGTAAAATATTCCTACTTGTTTTGGTAGCTTGAGAGATTGTAACATTAAAATGCAGGCTCATCCATGTATGAGAGCTGTGATTATATGAATAAGAACCACAAGCCCATGGTCGTTTTTGATTTGTATGGACCATACATGGTAGTTGGTGCGCCAAAGTGTGTCAACTCTAAGGGTAAAGAGATAGATATGGGACCTGTAACAGCTCTCTGTAGATGTGGACATTCGAAGGACAAACCTTACTGTGATGGTTCACATTCCAAAGTTGATTTCTCAGGAGCGAAAGAACCTGACCGACGTCCAGACAAAGTTGTTGAATTCAAAGGGAAGGAAATAACTATTCTTGACAACCGAGGTGTATGTTCAGCTGATGGTGCCTGTGTGAGGGAGAGTCCGGAAGTATTTCAAAAGGATAAGAAACCTATGTGGATCTTTCCTGATAATGGAAGTGTGCGAAAGACCATCGAAACCATTGAAAAATGTCCCTCCGGTTCACTCAGCTACAAGATTGGCACTCAACGAATTCAAGACTTGAATCGTGAACCTGCAATAAAAATTGCCAAAAATGGGCCTCTTGAATTCGTTGGTTGGATTGAGCTAATCGATGACCAGGAATCGCGTCCTGAGTCCAAGGAGCATTATACTCTCTGTCGTTGTGGAGGATCGAAGAACAAACCATTCTGTGACAACTCCCATAAGAAAATCGATTTCAAAGATGAGAAGAATTAGATACTGCAAGAAAGGCGACGTTGGCCCAACTCAGGCAAATTCTGATTTGAGGCCGCTGTACACAAGTTCTTAAGGAACGATTCTGAGAATCATCGTGCAGGTACACGAGAAGCGAGAAGCGTTTCTATCATAGGAATTGTCGAGAGTTATTTTTTCAAGCATCGTAAATTTCGCAGAAGGACACACTAGTTTTGACGACTTGCATATCGCATTTAGCGAGTGATTAATAATGGGTTATGAAGAACGTGAGCCAATTGAGGCTACAGTGGCAGAACTAAAGCCACGAATGAAGAATGTCACCATATCTTTCAAGGTGATCAGCATGGGCGAAGAGCGTGAGATTGAGTCCCGCAGTGATGGGACATCTCACCGTGTCTGTGATATCACTGTTGGTGATACAAGTGGAACTGTTCAAGTTCCGCTCTGGGATGAGGCTATTGATAACATTACGGAAGGAACTAGTTACAATCTTACAAATGGATACACTGGACTCTTTCGAGGAAACTTACGATTGAATGTCGGTAGATATGGCAAACTCGAGCAGGCTGCAGAAGCCATCGAGGAAGTCAACATGGATGTCGATATGTCTGCTGAAGAGCACGAAGACGATAGACCACGTAGGAGCTACGGTGGTGGCGGTCGAAGTGGCGGCAGTGGTGGTTACGGCGGAGATCGTCGTGGCGGCGGTGGCGGCTATAGTGGTCGAAACAGCGAAGGCGGCTACGGTGGCGACCGACGTGGTGGTAGTAGCGGCTATGGTGGTCGTGACCGAAGAAGCAGTGGTGGCGGCTACGGTGGCGGCGACAGTCGACGCAGATACTAGATTTCAAATTTGTAAATTATCTAAAGCAGCAATAGCTGTTTGATTGTGAGCCGTCAAATTTGATTGCTCACAAGCTCAGAG
>JAOUFI010000069.1 GCA_029858305.1 Candidatus Thorarchaeota archaeon | reverse complement strand
AAACCGCACGTTGAACTGGTATCTCTTCCTTCCCAGCTGTATCTAGAATTTCCTGTATCAACTTGTGAGAGTAATGCATTGCATTATCTTTGATAACTATTACAGGTCCCTTCCCCAAGGCAACACCAGCTTCTCCCTTTGTCCCCGGATAATCATCCGCAAGTCCAATATCAAGGATGAGAACCCCCTCGACATCGAGATCTCTCGCAATTGCTGCAGCTCCCCTGGCTCCAAGTTCCTCCATAACAGTTGATACAAAGGTGATTTTTGGGCGTTTAGCCATTGGAATCTTAGATAATTCCTGTGCTAGCAATATCATGATGACAAGACCAATCCTATCATCCATTGATTTACCACATAGGTTGTGTCCAACGCTCTCAACCGGGGCAGCATAGATAATCGGGTCTCCAATATGAATACCATATTCTTCGACCTCATCTCGAGAGTTGAAACCGATGTCAAGGAACACTTCTTCATACGTAGGGATTCGATTCTTACCCTCTTCACCAGCGATATGTCCAGTCTTGACCGCAAAACATCCCGGAATCAGACCTCTCTCTGTCATGATTAAGACCCATTGTCCGGGAAGCAATCGAAGATCGGGCATATGACCCTGTGTATTCCACTTTGCATGAATAAACCCTCTATCATCAATCCCACTCACAAGAAACCCAACTTCATCTGCATGAGCAACGATTGTATAGTGCTTCTTGCTTCCCTCCAGTGTAGCAATGAGATTGCCAATCTTATCTATGTCTACATGTTCACAGTAGTTGCCAAGCTCCCTCTTCATTATCTCCTGAACCAAATCCTCCCGTCCCACCGGTCCAGGAGTTGCAGAGAGCGTTTTCAAGAGGTCAAGGATATGCTCCGACATTCTATCCACCGTTTTCCCAAGGCATTACTCACACTTAAGCATCATCTTATTATTCGATGACAATTTACTGTCATGTAATGTCTTCTTTCTCTTTCATTTTACATATCCCCCAGCGAATATCCCCCTATTACCTGAGAATATATGCAATTGTATATACCAGTACGTATGGCTTTCGAGGACACTCTGATTGGACTTGCAATCGGTCTGATTGTAGCGGTTTGTATCTTCTTTATCATGAAGATGCAGCTACGACATCGAATCTCGCTTGTGACTAAGGAGTTTGAAAAGACCTGGGCTGAACAGGAATCTTCTGTTCGTAGGGATGCTGCGGATAGAAGTCGCTATGTCCTGAAGGGGAAGATAGCAGAGCATATGGTTCCACTTCTTTCAGATATATTCAAGTATGATCCATCCGATGCTCGTTTTATTGGTGCTCCCATCGACTATCTCATCTTTGATGGCTACACTGCTGTCAAAGACAATAACTCTGATGACCCTATCACAGTCATTCTTGCTGATATTAAGACAGGGAATGCAACTCTGAACAAGACTGAGAGGAAGATTAAGGAAGCAGTTGAATCTGGACGCGTCCGATGGGAAACAATTCAACTTGATTTCTAGGCGTGTATATTTGAGAGTATCTTGATGATTTCCGCCATATAGTCAAGCCCTTCCGTTTGACCAACCTGCGTTGAAAAGTCAGTTAATATAGGCTCAATAAGGAGGAACGGCACTTCACACAAGAACGAGGTATCCATATGACTGATTCAGAAACGCACAAGTTCGATGCGAAATTCGAACTTACCTATAGTCAATATATCAAGGACACGATGGAAGGAGAAGTTGCTCTCCAAAAAGAGCTGGAAACAACCTTAGGCAAAGAAAAGGCGCACAAATTACTCCGTGACTGGACAAAGAAACGAACAGTTAGAAGCATGGAGCGTTTTATAAAAAATAAAGGAATTCAGATTGAGACCTTTGAGGACTTTAAGAAGGTTCAGGATGAGATGTGGAATGGGCCTCATGTGAAACATACCCACACCAGCCAGACTACTGATGATAAGCCCGACAGAGTGACATACAGGGTGACCGAATGCATCTGGGCAAAGACAATGCAGGAGTTAGGCGCAGCTGAGCTAGGCCAATTAACCATGTGCGACAACGATTTTGTTTCTGCAAGTATCTATCATCCAAAAATTGAGTTAGTTCGCACCAAGACCCTGATGAATGGCGATGACTGTTGCGATTTCACATATGTTTGGAAAGAATAGAGAGTATTACTCACAGAAGCAATCTTTCATGATAGCTCTAATTACTGCATCATTCACTATTTGTTCATCTGGTATTCCAGTGAGCTTCACATCGCATATTTTGATAGTGGGCAGCATCTGAATATCATCAATACTGCATCCACAGGTGTCCTCCGAATCTATATCTACTGAGCGGATGGCACTTCTTGGAACTCCGAAGCTAGACAGGGCTTCTTGTAGGATTTCGATAACCGCATCACAAAAAATGCAGATCTCTCCTTTGTACATGATAATACACCCACACTTTCCACAAGGCGTTGTTGTGGATTGTGTTTCTGACATTTGCTCTACCTCGGCTTTCATTTGCTCATCTCATAGACATCAGTGAACCATGCACAAGTCAATTTTTAGGTTAATATTACATCCAGCACAGCCAGAAATCTTATTTTATAATATATTACAATAGGTTATAACTATAAGCCGTTCGTAATGGCTTACACTCTTCAACAGATAAATGCTTACGTTAATCTAACTGCTTATTATGTAGATTGAAGCTTCTTTCCTTTATTTGCAGAAGACAGGCACGCCCTTTGATACTCTGCTATCCGGTGAATATGAGGTGAACTAATATCAGGCTATCACGAAATTTTATAATCTTTCTAGTTCTCCTTCTCTCTGCTACTCTACTCCCTACCGAGGTAATGGCAGCGCAGAATGAGAATTACGTTCCTGTGGCTGAAAAAGTCGTATTCCCTTCTGTCACACGAACATGGGATCTGCTATCTCTCATCTATGAAGATCAGTTTCATGATCCTGCAAAACTTGACGAAGAGATTGAAAATATCCTTAGTCTTGTTCCTGAACTTGTCGACATAGAGATAATTGGTGAGAGCTTTGAAGGCAGAAATATCACCAGCCTTCGAATCACAAATGAGTTGAATACGGTCCAAAAGGCAAAGACACTGATTGTCGCTCAGCATCATGGACGTGAACAGATTACAGTGGAGCTTGCGCTTCGATTTATTCTATGGCTACTCAATGGCTATGGTACTGACACAGTTCTAACAGAGTATGTAGATACACAGGAAATCTATGTCATTCCCACTTTGAACCCAGACGCACTCGAGATTGTCATCAACGAAGGTAATCATTGGCTCAGAAAGAATCTGAGACCATACGACAACGACGGTGATGGGTTATTTGGAGAGGATGATGCAGAGGATACGGACGGTGACGGATGGATTTCTAATTTCCTTGTTTACGAAAAAGCCTATCCGACAGAAGTTCCCCATATTTATGACTACGACTGGGAGTACTGGGAGGGTATTGATAATGACAATGATACCTTATACAATGAGGATGAAGTTGGACTTGTGGATCTGAACCGTAACTATCCTGTCCTTTGGGACATTGGAAATACAGATGTTACAACACAGGAGTATCGCGGATCTGCTCCCTTCTCAGAGCCTGAAACTCAGGCATTCAGGGATTTCGCACAGCAACACAAGTTCGCCATGGCATACTCCCTCCACTCAGGCACAAATGCTACCTTCTTTGTACAAGACACATCCTTTGATTGGGTAGAGCCACTTCTCTACTACCAGATTGCGAGTGATTACCGTGATATTCTCCCATCAGGGTTCAATCAAGGAATCGGCTATCCAGCTAGTGAATATCGTCAAATCGAATCAGCAACAGCAGGAGGTTGGGGAGAGTGGATGTATTATGAGCAGGGCTGCACCGTTCCAATAACTTTTGAGGTCTATACCAATGAATCTGTAAATGTTGAAGAAGCCTATGTTATCATAGAGAACAACAACACACACATGATTCGCGAATGGGAAGGCATCTATGGCTACTTCAATCCCACTCCTGAGTATATCCAGACTCTCTGGCTCGAACTCGCTCCAGCCTTTGAGTACTTTCTGGAGATGACACCTCGTGTTGATATTGAGATTACAGGTATCTCGGGAGGTGTCAATACTGGCGATAGTGTGACACTAACTGCTTCGATGCAATGTCTGAGTCCACGGTTAGGAAGTAAGGAATCAATGAAGGTCCTTGACAACAACAGTGTCGTTCTTGATACTGCTATTGCTATTGGGGCTGACCAAACCCTTACTGATTATCCTTCATTCATTCTTTCTGATGACTTAGGAGGTTCTCAATACACCATCCTGATAGGAAACAACTACACTGGATACACCCAATTCCAACTCACTGCGGGAACCACCATAGGTCTTGATCTCGTCTTAATTGGTATCAGTGTCGGTGTGGTGTTGGTCGCTGTTGTAGTCTTTGTGTACATGAAAAAACGGTAAAGCTCTCCATCTACCATTGAGAAGGGATCTTTGGGTCCCTTCTTTCATTCTATTTGTATCACATATGTTGAAGAATATCATTAATCCAGATTTGGAAGAGCCTCGGAAAAACATGGAAACCGCGACGAATAAACATGTGATTCTGTAGTGCTCAGATAAAATACTTGATAACAATGTCGGGTTGCGAAAGTCTGGGAGACTGAACGTTCAATGTATTTCAAGAAACTAATTGGTAGAATCTGCTATCTTTCACCCGTAAGCAATGATTCAGCAGAGAGCTGGGCAAGATGGGATAACGATCTAGAGGTTGGAATTCCATTGGGGAGTGAACCCTACACGCCAACAACAATTGAAACGACAGAGGAGAACATCGCCTCAATTATTAAAGAAAAGATGCACGGGTTTGACATTCTTGAAATCGAGTCAGATTATCTCATAGGCCGATGCTTTCTAGGCTCTTTGGATGAGGTCAACCGAAGTTGTAGACTAGGTATTGTAATCGGAGAAAAGACCCATTGGGATCGAGGCTTCGGAACCGAGGCTCTTCATCTACTTCTTGAGTATGCATTTAACATTTTGAACATGAATAGTGTCAATCTTGGTACATACTCATTCAACAAGAGAGCTCTCGCCTGTTACAAGAAAGTCGGATTCAAGGAAATCGGGCGACGCCGAGAGTCACGTATAATCGGGGCGAAGAGATACGATACAATAATGATGGATAATCTTGCCCGGGAGCATGAAACAGTATACCTTGCTGATGTTCTCCCAGTAGAATAGCTCTACTACTTTGCAATCGGTTTTGCCCTCACTGTTTCTCCCTAGTAGATATATGATGGATTGTCACGGATTCTCTCTCTAGGGTGAAGTCTTTGGAACGACAAACTTACCACAAATACATGTACACTATAGCAGCTGTCTGGAACTGGGTACTGTCGATTAGTTTTCTTGTTTTGCCAAGAATTGATCTTGCGTACTTCTCATTGGCAGGTCCCATGAATCCTCCACCAACTCTACTATGGTTCGACTCCTTCTTTGGTCTTGTCTTTGCCTTTGGTCTTGGATTTTACTTCATCAGTAAAAGCCAAACTGATAACCATGGACTTGTCAAGATCGCCATCTTTGAGAAGACATGGGTCTTTGTAATGGGTCTGTACTATTTCATTATTGCACAAGCATCAATATGGGTCCTAGTTGTTGTATCTGGTGATCTTCTCTTTGGTTTTCTATTCTTTGAAGATTTGAATGTCTCAATGAAACTACTTACTAAAGAAGAAAAGAATCCAGTATCACAGCTCGGAACACCCGAGATAATGGATTATCAGGTTTCTAGAGATAGCCATACTTGATCAATACATCAGGATGATACCGTGCCAAATCAGGATTTGTACCTCACAAAGGCAGAGTTGACAGGTCTAGATGAGATTCGAGTTGCCCTTAAGGAGGTTGAAAAACTGAGACAGAATGGGATTGATGCTAGAGTTGAAATCCTTGATTGTGATGACGACTCAAACCTTCGAGCAACTCTTAGGTCTTTTAGAGAGTTACAGGAATTCATCACTCAACGTTACAGCCGAATGCTGACTGATGGTATCACTTCTGCGATCCCTCTTGATGATTTTGAGCAATTGGTTTCTGAAACGAGAATTCGCCTTCTTGATGACACACAGAAGATTCGTGGATGTGTAAGGATTGGATAGCGAATAATCCGGGGATTACTGGAGAATAGCTATCCGCCCGAATTTGCTTACATTAAGCTGCATCTCGCCTTTGAATGTAGAAACATATGCTGTTTCAACTCGAATTCGTTCGTTCTGCTTGACCTGTCGAATCATCTCATTCCATAGTACGAGTTTCATTGATCCCGAATCATCGGTCACTACAGCCTCTGCCACAGTATGATACTTGTTCTCCTTCTTTGAAAACACCTCTCGGGATTCAGATATGCTATCAACAGTACCTTCGATGATGTATCTCTGGTTATCATCAGCTACATCTGCAATTCTGGTTGTTTCAATCTTATACTCTGAATCTAAGACTAGCTCGTATGCCCGTAAATCAAAAGTAGGAACCCATCGGAAGATTCCATATTGCTTGAAACCTAAGTGCTCATAGTATGCCTTTGTTCTAGTATTCCATTCAGGGGTATCCAGAGTCCATCTCTTTGCCTGTGGATATCTCTCCATTATCAGCCGAAAGGACTCTCTTCCGATTCCTTTTCGATGATAGTCTGGATCAATGAAGACATTGAAAATCTCATGATGCGTATCACTGATTCTGTAGGCTGTGGTGCCCCCCACAATCTTTCCATCATACATGATCTTCAGATAATCACTTGATGAATTTTCTATCATCCGTCTTTGATGGTCGGGAGAATCGTATCCTGGCGGTCCTCCCTCTCCAGGAGCACCGACCTCAACATCTGAATCAAAGGCTCTCTTCGAGATGTCCGCTAATCTTTCAGCATCAATCGGTTTTGCAAGCTCAATAGACACTTCGGTCACTTTTAACACCTCATAATAAGTCGGTGTGGATGACCACCATTCTTAATGATAACTCACTCTCTCGGAGTTTTTGAGAGTTTTTCTAGGGATTCAACGCCACTCTGTTTGCTCTTAGAATCAACTTCTGAATGATTCTAGGGAAACAAAGAGTAGATCATTTTGAAGCGAACTTGGCTGCACCTTGCTGAACAAGGCTGCTGAGCCCAGCTTTTAACCATGATAGCATGTCTCTCAGCTTTTCTCCCAACCAGGTGACTCCATTCCTTATTCGTGCTCCTAGCTGCTTGAATACGTCCGGAACATATTCAGGCTTGAGCCATGCAAAGAATAAGACGAAGAAAATGATGACCACTGCTCCGGCCGCGATTGCTGGACCTGTGCCGAGCGATGTTCCAGGTACATCGACACCATTGGTTGGCTCTGTGGTTGATGTTGTACTGGAAGGCGGGGTATTTGTTGCAATGGCAGATGTAACAATCAACCATCTAGTGAGTGAATATCCCTTATTGCAGATTCCAGTAATTGTAAGATTATCATCTACAGCAGCTGGAACATTGAACATGTCGTACATCCCCCAATTATAGGATTGATTCGCATAGGACCTGTTCAGAATGGAGATACCATTCTTATGAATCTCAATATCTTCAATATAGTGAGTCTTTGTGTTTGCAACATAGTGTGAGATGTTCACCGTTAGAATCTGTGAATCATAGTCATAAACAAGTTGTATATCTTCTGCTACTGTCGCAGCAGCGGATGGAATATTGGCAAAACCTGTTAGCATTGTTAGCGCGATGATGGCTGCTATATACACAGTCCGTTTTTTTAAACACATGACGGTTCACGCTATGATAGACAATAATATGATATAATAAACATATGTTGGTCAGTTGATTAGGACATGCATGCCTCGTTCTTTGTAATCAGGGAGGCTCTTGAACACCCTTTCGAAAAAGAAAGATAATACTTCTTCTTTTACTTCAGCTGTACATATGCACTGCTCTTGGTTGCTCCGATACCCGGGTTTCCGTGTATTACTGTTTGCTAGAAACTGAGAATTAGACAGAGTTTTAATTTCCTTTGCACTCTTCAATCAGATATAGTGCAAAGAATGAATACATTTACTCAGCACATACTTGGCAAAACAGGGTCCAAACTTTCAGGATTAACTCATAGGACGCTACAGGTAAATGTGGGAAATCGATGCAATCATCTTTGTACCCATTGTCATGTACAAGCCACACCCACAAGCATGGATATTATGAAGTGGGAGCTAATGGAAGAAGTCCTTAAGATCGCTGAGTGTGTTAATCCAGAACTCATAGATATCACAGGTGGGGCACCTGAATTGAACCCCTCCCTTCCTCGATTTCTTAAAGCATTGGTTGATAAATCTTACAAAGTTCAAGTTCGTACAAACCTCACAGTGTTATTAGATCCTGAGTTAAGAGGGCTGATGGAACTGTATAGAGACCTTCGGATTCGACTAGTAGGATCTTTGCCATGTTACATAGAAGCTGATGTGGACCAGGTACGAGGAGACGGCGTATTCAAGAAGAGTCTTCACATCTTAGGAATACTCAACTCGCTTGAGTACGGAGTAAATCCTGAGTTAGAATTAGATCTGGTCTTTAATCCGGAAGGCGCTTTTCTGCCTCCTAACCAATCCGAGTTAGAAGACACTTACAAAGAAATACTGTCATCAGAATGGGGAATTCGTTTTAACCGTCTGCTAACCATCACGAATATGCCGATTGGACGATTTAAGCAATTGTTGGAAGCTAATCAGCAAGTTGTACACTATCAGCAACTACTCGAAAACACTTTCAATCCTGATACCTTGGAGAAGTTGATGTGCCGCCATCAGATATGTATTGGATGGGATGGATTGATCTATGATTGCGATTTTAATTTCGCCCTTAAACTTCCTGTTATCACTACGCCAAAATATATCCATCAATTTGATTCCGTTTCTCACATAAACCGCGAGATAGTCACTGGATCTCACTGTTTTGGTTGCACCGCTGGATATGGATCTTCATGTGCAGGCGCCCTCGAGTAATGTTATAGAGAGAATAAGGTGTGAATATGGAAAATACTAGGAATCCATTTCGTTCTGGGATATTCATCATGGTGAAGTATCCTGAGCTAGGAATGGTCAAGGAGCGCCTCGCACAATCTGTTGGAGAAGAAGCTGCAATTGACCTATATCGCGCATTTATTCAAGACACACTCCAAACTGTGCAATCTCTTGATATTCCCTATCACATTGCAGTGTATCCGCCGGCATCTCAGGAGCGGTTTGCACAATGGCTTGGACCATCGCATCAGTTTTTTGGTCAAGAGGGTGTAGATCTTGGGCAACGTCTCCAAAATGGCTTTGCAACGATGTATAAAAAGGAGTATCAACAGGTAATTGCTCTTGCAAGTGACAGCCCGGATCTTCCCATTGAGATTCTACAGAAAGCAGTATCTAGCCTCCAAACACATAAGGTGGTAATCGGACCAGCATCTGATGGAGGCTATTATTTAATCGGATTTTCGCATGATCTCTTCATTTCCAAGGTTTTTGAAGACATACCTTGGAGCACAGCGACGGTGTTTCGAGAAACCCTATCACGAATTGAATCAGTAACCAGTCAGGTCCATGTTTTACCGGAATGGGCGGATATCGACACCAAGAGTGATCTACAGAAATTCTATGAAACATGTCAGTTGCAGCCATCAAAGATTCTACATACTATGAAATATCTTCGCAGTCATTCCAAGCTTTTGCAGATTCTTTTCTCGTAATTGGTAGCAAGACTCTATGGGATTGATTATTTTAGGGGATGATACCTTGGAGGCTGAAAGGGAGTAGTACTAGGCCTAGTGTAACTGTGATCCAGAGAAATCTAAAACTGATTTTCGGCCAAGGTTTATTCTTTAGGTTGTATCCGACCTTGAATTGCTCGTAACCAAACAGGACCGCTAGAATGATCAGGTTGATGTCAAACACGTATGTAACTAGGTCATAGCGTTCAATTGGAAGATTGATTAAGAAACCAAGACTTTCCCCTAGACCTGTACCAATTGTGTCAAGTTGAGATTCAAATGGTAACCGGCCAAAGAAAAACACCAATCCCATATGTGCAATAAGCATCCAACAGACAATTAATGAATGCATTATCACCCAATTCTGAGTACGTTGTGCTATTCGGTTATTAAGAAGGGGGGAATTGTTTCTATGTTCAATCAATACAACGATAATCCATACTGATAGGATTGACAGCGCCACTAAGGTCATCAAAGTTGTATTAAACGCTCCACTCGCGGTGAGTGGCATCAATAGTGCTTGAATGACTGCAACAGTTCTGCTAACCACGGTTTTTTGGTAGAACGACGCACCTATTGTAATAATTATCAATGAATAAACCCAATTATGGGACCATCGGGGATCCTCGATGAAGGATTCAATAGTGTAAGGTAATATCCAAAAGACTAGATACATTATTCCCATTAACAAGAGTCCTAATCCCGGACCAATCTGATATTTATTCGATGCAGTTATGCTTGTATCAGGCGTAGTATCGTTTGTCAAAATATTATCCCCTTTCTTTTATGGACAAAATCAACCTGACAGCAACGAATAGTAGCGATAATAATATGTTTATTCATTTTCGAGATAAAACACCGTCTGAATTATATAATGTGGTGCACGTTATGGTAGGTTCACCCTTGATCTCTGTCATTACCCCCATACATACTACAAATCACAAAATACCACAAATCAGGAAGGCATTATCCTCGGCAACCGGACCTACACAACTTATTGTAGTGATAAACAATCCGAAACTTGCCAATCATATTGTACCCCAAGGCTCCAATGAATTAGTAGTAGTTGCTCCTCGAAAAGGTCGTGGGTTTGCATTTCTTCAGGGAATCGCTAACATCACAGGTACAACCACTATGTTATTGCACTCTGATACAATTCCTCCCATTGGATGGGATCAAGCAATTCTTACGGCATTGGAGGACCCACAGGTGGTTGGCGGAGGGTTTTCCATGACCTATGACACGCCTAAACCGTACTTGGATTTGGGTACTTGGATGATTAATCAATGGATTCGAATATCAGGAGAACTCTATGGTGACCGTGCCATGTTTGTTCGTTCTCATATTCTAAAACGTTGTTTGTCAGTGCTTGAAGTTCCGCTCTTCGAAGATGTGCGATTAGCACAATGTATGCGCAAATATGGCAAAGTAGTTTTACTCAAAGAAAAGGTTGTAACGAGTGCTGAAAATTATCGAAAACATGGATTAATGGGGTATACTGGGAAATTTTTGCTTTGTCGAATTTGGTATGCCTTGGGAGGATCCCCTTTCCAAATTTATAATGCCTATTATTCATCTAGGAAATTGGAACGTTAGAATTATCCGATGAACCTAAGTCCTTCTAATATACACTAGATTGTTATCCAGAATCCCATGAGAGAACAGAGGAGGAACGCTTTTACTTCAACGGTACCTAGGCGCTGCTCTTGGTCGCTCCGATACCGGGGTTTTCGTGTTTGCTTTTTAGGAGATCATCCCAAACACGATATCTGTTGCGAGCATCTCTATGTCGTTCATTATTTCAAAATCATTCGATATCTCCCAAAAACAATTTCTAAGGACTCCAGCTGCTATTCTAAGCGTGATATTCATCCAGATCTCAAGTCCTTCGATACCAAGAGCATCTAATCCCTCTAAAAGATCGGATGAAAATTGAGTATCAGTAGTTCTAAAATCATCAACATGTGCTGATTGATTATCTCCTCGCAGCGAGAGTTCTCCATCAAATATCATACCTACAAAGAAATCTATTCGAAGCGTCCAAGTATTGTTTGCGAAGGGTTCGAGCTCGGTCCATTGGATGCAAAAGTCTTCAATACCTCTATCAAGCAATAATTCAGTGAGTACTCCAGTTCCATAACTATAAGCTTCTCCATACTGCTCATTCCAATCAATATGTATTCCAAATACATCTGTTCGAGTACCAGGAGCGTCCCAATGATATTGATATGTAGACTCATGCTCCGTGGAGTTCGATCTAAAATTCAGTGC
>JAOUFI010000068.1 GCA_029858305.1 Candidatus Thorarchaeota archaeon | reverse complement strand
CTGCCAACGATCCGTGGGAAATATGGAGCGTAGCGGCTCTCCTCGTGATTGGTACTCTCTCACTGCTTCTGCATGTTGGTAATATCTATTTGTTCGAACGAGATCTTGTACTCTCGCAATCACGGTTCCGTTATCGGTAACTACTGAGATGAACTCCCCACGCCTGGCAACTACATCTTTGGGGTCACCTTCCACTACGAATGAAAATTCCATGACATTAGGACCTGAATCTGTAGAAACAACGGTTCCTAGTCGTGCTGTAGATGGATAGTCTGTTGATATTTTAGTTACCTCCAAAAGGATTTCTTGAACGTCTTTTCTCGAGGGTTGTATAGGTGAGTCCAGATAGAGCCATCAGTCGATCTATTACCATGCTTGTTTCATTAGCTGTTATCCTTGCTCTTGTATCTGCTTCGAGAATTGGGGTGGGAATACCATATTCAGGATGTTGCCAAGAGAGAGGAAGAATTGCAGCTAGTGCTTTGTCAATCTTCCATACTTCGTCGACTGAGTCGGGGTCAGTAAGAATCTCTATTCTTAGTGGTAAGTCATCCCGAGCGGTCTTTAGGTATGTTACCCAAATAGATGACGCCCAACTCGTCAAATCGTCTGGTAGTGAATTACTGGTGTTTTGTAGCTCTGAAGAATATTTGAAAACAAAAGATCGCTCGCCCTCATTCAAGAACGTGTCTAAGATATCACAATCTCGAGAGATTTTGAGTAACCATCGATAGTCTACTCCTTGCATCATCTCAAATATTGCTGGATCACGTATAATATGCGGGAGGATATCACCCAGAATACTAGTCACTTTGCTTGATCTGCTATCCTTCACAATACCAACAAGAGTTGTCCCTTTCTTACGAGTCTTGTTGTACAATTGTTTGTACAGAGATAGTACCTCTTGGAATTTCTCGTAGACTGCCGATCCCATCTGGGGGCGGTCTCGAGGATGATAGAATAATGAGCCGTCTACTAGAATTAAGTCGGTATGGAATTTATCAAGAACTGCAAGAGTCACTCTGAGTTCGGCAGCAACTCTTTCTAATGATGCAAGCTGATCCAACTCCGTTCCAGATAATGTTAACATCATAGGTCGTATTTGGGGTTCAGGAAAGGGATCTGGAAAGAATTCAACATTGGGACCCTCTTCTGGGCCAAATTGAAATATAACTGCAATACCTCTTACTAAAATTAAATCCATAGATCGAAACTGGCGTCGGACCAATCCACCATCAATTCCAGCTATTCGCAGCCCAGATAGAATAGTTGGTTCCACCTTTTTTGTGAGCCCTTTTTCAACAGTGGCAGATGAAACAGCTGGAAACTTAGCAAGATTGATTATTCCTTTAATATTCCGTAAGACTTCACCAAATCGGTTTTTTGTCACCTCGACTCGCTCTATTTCTTTAACGAGTTGAGACAATAGCTTGTCGAGATTCTTGTCCACTATGATGTCACTCTCACTTTCTTGTATGCAAGAGCAGCTCTTATTAGACCCAAGTAAAGTGGATGTGGTTCTCCGGGTCTAGATTTGAACTCAGGATGAAATTGAACACCAATCCAAAAGGGGTGATCAGTAAGTTCTATTGCGTTGATTATCCGCTTACTAGCATCATATGCTGATACACTAAGACCTCGTTCACGCATTTTTTTGAGGTATCTTTCAATAAGATGGAATCGATGCCTAAATCTTTCTCGAACTATATCCGTTCCATAAATTTCGTGCAGACGAGACCCCTTAACAATATAAACTGCATGTCCTCCAAGTCTCATTGTTCCGCCCTTGTCCTCGGTTAGCTTCTGATCATCCATTAAATCGACCACTGGATAGAGACTATCTGCATCGACTTCCGTGGTATTAGCACCCTTCCAACCCATAACACGTCGCGCGAACGCAACTGTTGATAATTGGGCACCATAACAGATTCCCAAAAGAGGAATTTTAGATTCTAAAGCAACAATAGCAGCACTAATCATACCTTCGACTCCACGTTCTCCAAAACCCGGTGTGAGTAGAACACCATCGACATCAGAGAGATCTTCAAGAAGACATTCTTCCGTGCTTCGCTCATCTGTTTCAATCCACTTTATCTCTACCTGAGCACCACAAGCTGCAGCCGCATGAGCTAATGCTTCATTGATGCTCTTATAGGAATCTCCTAACATAGTGTATTTCCCAGGCATAGCAATTGTTACTTTTTCAGAGGGATTTTCAAATGATTGCACGATTTTTTGCCATACATCTGTATTGGGAACGCGCGACTCAAGTCTAAAATGATTGACTAAGATTTCCCCAAGACCTTCATCTTCAAACGATAATGGAAGCTGGTAGATGACTGATATATCAGGATTTGAAACAACCTGTGCCTCAGGAACGTTACAGAATAGTGCTATTTTTTCTTTTGCGGATGCTGTCAGTGGTTTTTCTGATCTACAAATAATTATGTCTGGTTGTATCCCCAGACTTTGAAGAGTTCGTACACTGTGTTGGGTCGGTTTTGTCTTGAACTCTCCAACTGATTTTACGTAAGGAACTAAAGTGACATGAACAGCTGCGACTCGATCTCTCCCAACTTCCCTGATGAGTTGTCGTACTGCTTCAAGGAAGGGCATGGCCTCTATATCGCCTACGGTGCCACCGATTTCGACTAGAAGGATATCAGGTATTGGTTCTTTTTGAACAACATCCCAAATTCTCTGCTTGATTCTATCTGTAATATGAGGTATTATTTGGACCGTTCTTCCGAGGAATCCACCCTTTCTTTCCTCCATTATGACAGACATGTAGATTTGTCCAGATGTTATATTTTGAGACGGATGAACTTCCATACCAGTGAATCGTTCATAAGTACCAAAATCCAAATCAATCTCAGAGATTAAGAAATCAAAACCTTCCACAGGACTAAATGTCCAAGTCTGGTCGGTCACAAAAACTTCACCATGCTCGATTGGATTCAAAGTGCCGGGATCTATATTGAGATAGGGGTCAATCTTGATTGTTCGAACACTATAGCCGCGGAACTGGAAAAGCTTTGCAATTGATGCTGTTGTTACACCTTTACCAATACCAGATAGAACACCACCAGTTATGAAAACAAATTTCGTTCCTACATTAATAGAACTCAACATAATCGACCTCTAATCACAAATATCATAGCTCACCAAGTGCCCGACTAGGATTGAAGCTGGAGTCACCGCAGGTCGTATAAATGGTTCGCTAATCTTAAGCACTATGAGCGCCATTCATCAGGAAATTGGCTTTGCAATGACACTGGCTCTCATGGCTGCTTGGAAAATGTACTGAAAAGCTTCAAGGATATTATGACCATCTTTAGCAATACTCTGAAAAACAGGAACCGATAATGGAAGTCTGAAATATGCTCGGAGTTGTTCCTCTTGTACAGCAGCAGGTAAGTCTTGTTTATTAAGACAGATAACAACTGGGAGTGGCCGCTCTTCTTCTAAAATCATCGACATCAATTCATTCCAGCTTGCCAAGTCTTCATCAAGCAAGTTGCTTTGGGAGTCCGCCATGAAAATAACACCATCTGCTCCTACAAGTACGACCTCTCTTGTGGACCTATAGAAGTCCTGACCTGTTGCAGACCAGATATGCGCATTAATCGTCCAACTCGCGCTGAGTGGAAATGGGATTGTACCAAAATCACAGAACATGGTCCTTCCAACGGTATTCTCTATCGATGTGAGCTTGTCGGCATAATCAAGTGTTGAGAAAAGCCAACGTATTGCAGTTGTTTTTCCACTCATGGCAGGTCCAAAGAATACTATCTTAAGACCAACAGTTCGATTGCCATAGTCAATTATCACTTTTCGAGACCCCCTATTTCATGTTCCCCACATACTATCAACCCAAGCCCCAAGACCAGAGATTGTTCCAAGTTTGACACAATCAGAGAAGTCCTCGTGCCATTCTGCCCTGATAAACTGAATCAAATCGGGCAGTTCTCCACCTTCCCATCCAATTGCTTCATACAAGTTTCTTTCAGTTAATGTCGTTGATGCGCCGAGCTCTCTGGCAAGTCTAATGCGAGAGAGAAGTGTTACCGCCCTCCTTGCAGCATGAACATAGTTATTCACTTCCTCCTCAAAAACATCTTGCGTCAGTTTTTCAGATTCATCGTCTAGCTTCAATACTGCGCTAATAATATGCTCAGACACATTCATTCCTCTCAGAGATTTTGTGAGGAGACGTCTGATCCTCTCAAGAGATTGCTTTTTACGAACTAGGATTTTACTGACTATCTTCTTTTCCACATTATAGTTACTATCTATTGGTTTGATAAGTGAGAAGTTCATCAATGATGGTGAACTGACTCTAAGTATTCCACAGTTGCTAGTGTTACGGAGAACATGCGAAATGACATCCCCAAGAATTTTTTCATTTACTTGAATACCTAAAACTGTTGAACCCAAGGGAATTGCTAATGTCCATCCGGTGAATCTTGTGATCCTATCAAGAGCTAGTCGGAGATTTCCAGAGAGACCGCATACAACAGTCCTGCTCACTTCATAGTTGTGTTTTTCTTCTTCCCAAACCGATAATATTTCGGATTCTGATGTGAAGTCACGCCAAAAGACAAGTTTGTGCCGGTGAGGACTAAGTGTCGTAAGACTCTCTGCTATGTCATCAACGAGTTCGATATCTTCGCCTGCTACAATTACAGGTATCCGTTCCAATACTGAATGTAGTAATAATGGAAACTGTTCATCCATCAGCTCAATCATGTGTAATATAGAGTAAGTCATTTGTTTCTCCTCGTTAACATTAGTCCTCCATCAGAACCACCTGCAAGAAGCAGCTCCTTCAAGTCGTCAGGAACAGCTGGTTTGACCATAGACACGGAAACCAGAACTCTTCTAATCTCATCGATGTAATGCTTCAATAACAATCTCATTAGACCAAGTTTTTGACTATCCTTATCTACCCACAGGCTGAATACACCGTTAGGCACAGCATAAATGAAGTGACGGATAGTGTCAGTTTCACAAAGTACTGTCTGCAGAGAGCTATTGCGGAGCGTTCTTACAACACGTTCAGATGCGTCGTGAAGTGCAAAGGACATAGCAGCAAGCCTATCATTGGTAAATCCTTCTAGTGATACTCGAACGCCACCACTAAGCGATAAAAACACTGATCCTATGTTAGGAATGCAGTCATGAACTTGGCGGAGAAGGGCTCTCAGACTTAAGGCCTGGGATCTATCTAGTGAAATGACTGAGCGTGATATCCCATAGGTTGTATCGCGACCTTCAGCTACGGCGAATCCTTCAAGTACCCGACGAGTTTCATCACTACTATACGACCGGAGTGGGGGTAGTCTTCCATCAATATGCTGCTTTAGTAGAAAAGCTAGTCGTGAAAGGTTATCCTTCATCTCAATAAACAGGGCTGCTAGATTTACACGCGGAGCGGTAGTCACAGTGAGAAAGTAGTCAGAATCATTGGGAAGAGATGCTAGAAATACCTTGGAAGTTTCTGATTCCATCAATAGATATTTGAAATCGCCATGGATTAACTTAGCCACTCCAAAGATAGCACATGTTGAAGAGGCTACTGCAAAGACTTCTTCCTTACTAAACCATACACCTGCGCTTGCTACAGGAAGTCCATCCTTCTGGATTAGCACGACATTTTCAACGCCTGTGATAGCCTTTATGTTTTGCAGGGTTTCAGTCATTTCGTCGCTCAAGTGCTCTCAGCCCCAGGGAACTGGATAGGTTCAAAGTAGAATCTAATTCATACTATATAATCTCCACACAGAAAATACAAAGTCGGTTCAAATTGCTTTTTCAATACTCAGGGAAATCATCATCCGGAGTATCACATATGGATTAGGGCAGTATCTGGTACTTCTTGAAAGACCTCACGAGCGGCACGACCGACTTTAGCCCGATTTTTATCAAAGGTATAAACACGGATTACATCAAGATATCCTTTCATCATTTCAGCAATATTGGAGTATTCTGAGAGGTTATGAGAGACCTTTTTGCCATCTACAATTTCAAAGATTGCTATCTCCATCGGATTTAGCTGATGAGGATTGTATGGAACAGAAGGCAGCGTGGGTACATCAACAATGACTTCGTGATTACCAACTCCAGCAATTGATGCTATCTCCTCTTCTATACTTTCACGCACTTTTCTCTTTGTGAGAACCTTAGAAACAAACCTATCTTGAGTATGTAGCACTTTTTCGAATACTGATTTATACAGAACTCTTGAATCTAAGAGATTCATCATGATTGATGCTTCTCTTGCATAATCTGATTCTGTTGGATCAATACCACGCATCATTGATACCAAAGACATATCATCTAATACTAGGAACTCTTCAGGGGTCTTGAAGCTGGTGAGATGTAGAACATTGTTTGCAGCATTGATGAGTTTTACAAGCATCACTTCAACACTTCGAACTGTCTTATGATAATAGACATTGAGAAACATTTCATAACGCGCCACAAGGAAAGCCTCGAGTGCACCTCTCGCTGCAATGCTAAACTCCAGCTGATAATCTTTTGAAACTTCAAGGCTGTCAATTAAGCGATGAATATCAACTAGTCCGTAGTTCACACCACAGTAGAAAGAGTCTCGAATTAGATAATCCATCTTATCTGCGTCTACCTGTCCAGCGACTATGCCGCTCACAACAGCATCTTTCTTACTGGTTCTTCGACCCCTTACCAAATCGGAAATTCGTTTCTTAGAAATTCCAACAGCTTCAAGAATATCTCCGATTTCACTCTCTAAAACAAGCCATTCGGTAACATCTTCATGATTCCATCCTCTATTTTCGATGAGAGATTCTTCGAAGACATGACTAAAAGGTCCATGACCGAGGTCATGAAGAAGGCCAGCTACACGTACATCTTGAAGAACATCGTCTCCCAGTTCAAGCTTGTTCAGCAAATGCTTCCCAGTACGACCTGCTAGATGCATAACTCCAATACAGTGTGCAAATCGTGTATGTTCAGCACTCGGATATACAAAATGACCACCGGAAAGTTGTTTGATTCTTCGGAGTCTTTGATAGGTTTCAGAGTTGACTATCTTAGCCTCAACATCGGTCAATCCAATGAAATCATGAATCGGATCATTGATTTCCATTACAAACTCCATTTCAATCATCTCATTCAGAAATTACATCTCAGGATTAAATGATCTAACTGTATGTATCAGAATCTCAGCTGACTTGATTTCAGATACACATAGTGGAAGGTGAATACTATCAGCAATCTTCACAGCTAAAGGGTCAAGTTCTTTCACACCTTGAAGAATGACAGCAGCAGGTTTCACTGCCATCGAAGTACCAATTTGGCTTGCCTTGATAGCTACCATAGGAGACCTGCCTGTAGACACATTTGTAAGAATAGCTATGCGCTGAGTTGTTCCACCATAGAGTCGAAGAAGTTGCTGAGGTGTAAGGCTTACAATTGCCTTGATACTATCTAGGGCTGTATAACCATAAATATCTCGATCAAGTAAACCATTATGAGTGAGTATTTTGCACTCTAGGTATTCAACTAGTAGTCTTGCAGGGATTGGAAATCCAAACTCGCGGCTATCGAGAATCGCATCAGATGCAATCTCGGGTGCTATTAGTTTTTCAAGAGCTACAGCAACACGACTGCCCTCAGCTGCATCCATTTCTATAAGACCTTCAACAAAACGCTTGATAGTTTCAACTCTGGGAGACTTTCTTCTTCCGCTCTCATAGTCGCTGATGACCGAAGGAGAAACATTGAGGTATTTGGCAAGGCTCTTCTGCGAGATATGAAAACGCTCACGCCACCTTCGCATCACTGAACCCGGATCAACCTCTGCAAGACAGATTTCGCCTGCCATTGCCTCCGCAAGCCTCTGTAGCGGTTCGCTCGAGTCCATATCACACCTCCTTTCCTAGATTATAGATAAGACTTGTGTAGAATGGTTTAAAATCGTGGTATTAACCTACCGAAGAACTCATAGAGGGGAGATTCCATTTTCCTGATTGGTTCTTTCAATGTTCTTCATATTTCTAGTTGGAACTGCAGGTTCAGGAAAATCGCTTCTTACTGCATCACTTGAAAAATGGTTAGTAGAATCAGATTTGAGTGTAACAGTTGTTAACATTGATCCTGGTGTTGAGAGTCCACCATACACAAGTGATGTGGATATTCGGGAGTATGTTGATTATGGAGAGGTGATGAATAACTTTGGACTTGGTCCTAACGGAGCTCTTGTTGCATCCCTAGATATGGGAGTAGGCAGTGTTAATGAATTGCGAGAAGAAATCATTGAATCTGAGAGAGATTATGTCCTTGTGGACTGCCCGGGGCAAATGGAGCTTTTTGCCTATCGAAATTCAGGTCCTTTAATGGTTTCAGGCTTAAGAGGCGATGATCCTTCACTATCCCTCTATCTTCTAGATTCTAATATTGCAAAAACTCCTATAGGATATCTTTCTTCTATGCTCCTAGGGCTATCAATCAATATTCGATTTGGTCTGCCGCAGCTGAATATACTCAGTAAGACCGATATTCTTATGGAAGATGAGATTGAGGAGATTGTAGATTGGGGATCAGAAGTACATCTACTTGAAGAAGCACTTGATCAGTCTTCAGAGGGACTTGTCAGAGAATACTCTAAATCAATTCTGGATATGCTTGGAAATATTGGATCTACGAGTGTGACTGTTCCGGTGTCATCTAAGGATATGACCGGGTTCGACCTTCTCTATGGAGAGATACAGCGTATCTTTTCTGGTGGAGATAACATATACGAGTAGTGATGCCTACTTGATCAATTACTTTGTCCAAGTGTCTGGTGAGAATCTGGAACTAGCAAGAGCTGAGATAGAAGCATTGGTAAAGTTATATCCAGTCAATATTAGAATCACATGGTTAGGACGTATAGCAAAACTGAAGTCAGCGGTTAATCCAACAGGGTTTCTGTTGGAGAGAGCAGCACATGTCCAACGAGCTGGTATCCTTATTGGTGAATTCATTCATGAAGAGTCTATTATTGATGATATCTCAGATGAGTGCTGGAAGGATAATGTGTTTTCCTCTGATAAATTCTCAGTGAGAACAATGTGTATTGAGAGTGTATATGACCATCAAAAGAGAATCGAAATAGAAAAAAAATTGGGAGCACATATTCGAAATGTCACTAGAGCAAAAGTAGAATTGAAATCTCCTGATACACACATTCTCGTAATAATAGTAGCTGGGCGATTTCTAGTATGCAAATCCATTGAATCCAAGCTCAGACGCTTGTTACGAGCGAGGGAACCAGGAAAGAAACCCTTCTTTCATCCAAGTATGATGAATAGTACATTAGCAAGAACAATGTGTAACTTGGCTGGAGTCAGACCAGGTAATACTGTACTAGATCCATTTTGTGGTGGAGGTGGAATTCTTTGTGAGGCTTCATATATTGGAGCCTTGGTAATAGGTATAGACAAAAATTGGACCTTGTTAGAAGGAGCAAGAGTGAATCTAAGTGGGATTAATTCAAAGTATTCTATAATACAAGCTGATGCTCTATACCTCCCTGTTCAGACTGTAGACCATATTGTTACCGACCCACCTTATGGTCGGTCCAGCTCGACGAGAGGCGCAGAGTCGAGGGAACTTTTCGACTCTCTACTTAGGAAAGCTCCCTCTATCCTTCAACCGGGTGGAGAGAATCTATGTATATGTGCTAGTAGCGAAATGGAACTCTCAGAAATGATTCGAAATGCCGGTCTTAGTATTGGATACAAAATCAATATTATTGTACATAGCGGACTTATTCGAGAAGTTGTGACGGTCAAGCTCTAAGTGATTACTTTCCCATCTTTGGTTCTTGGACTAAACCAATCAAGAAATTCTTCAAACTGATGACCTGTTTCGAAGACAATATGAATCTCAATAGAGCCTAAGGGGGGTGTTTCTACATCATTATCTACCACTCTCAGTTTTCCAACATAGGCAGCTTGCTTGTCAAGATGAATACTTGTTGTATAATCTAAGTCATTGTAATTTTTCAGCAATCTTGTACGGACTGCAGCAAGTATTCGTTTCTCATGAATTAACTGACGCACAGTAGAGAGGATTTCTCGATTCACATTTGATGATGTGAGCTCAATGAGTTTACTATGTTCAACAACCTTTATTGGAATTTTACCAAGATGTGTTTCTATTGATGCCTTTACTCTTTCAACATCTTCGGTTGGATGAACCAGACATCTGACAGTGATTATCATATTAGGTCATCTTCGTTGCTAATTCTTTTGACATGACACGCAGACTGTCGAGCGTGCCTTCATTAATCAGCATAATATCACTAAGTGCGATTACGCCACCAAGACCTACTGAGATTTCTCGTATATCGCGTTCTCTGAAATTTTCCCATGTTGGAGGAGCATCTGCACGATTTCTATCACGCAGGCGAGTATATCGCACCTTTGGAGATGAATGAACGCAGATTATAATCACCTCATCAGCATAATCATCAAAAACATCAATTTCAGCAATACTCCTACACCCTTCAATGACAATGACATCGGATTCAAGGCGGCGAAGATGATCAAGACAGTGTTTAGCTATTGCACCAAGACCATTTCTTTCCCGTAACTCAAGCATGACTTTCCGGGTGTTTTCAGGATTTGCATCTAAGCCACGTTTTCGAGTTTCATCGCGTACAACATCCCCCATTACTATTATAGGAATACCAGTATCTCGAAAAGCTTGGGCTACCTCACTTTTACCCGCACCGGGCATACCAGTGACAATTATGATTCTCAAGGCTTCATTCACCCTTATTGTCAAACTGATTAAATTGTGTAAGTGGGTCTACTCTTTGGTTGTATTTTGTCCAGCACTCTATGAACGATTTCGGAGGATATAGTAGTCACACCATCAGTAATTGCAGTATGAAGTGACTCTTTTAGTATACGGTCTCTAAGGTCTCTCCCAGATAGTCCTTCAGTTCTTCGAGCAATTTCCTTCAGGTCGGCCTCAAGTTTGAGTGGCAACCTTTCAGCATATAATCGAAGAATATCATAGCGCTCCTCTAATGTTGGCAGAGGAAACTCGAAGACTGTATCAAATCTGTTTTTAATGGCAGGATCGATAAGAGGCAATGCATTAGTCGCACCGATTACGACGACTCCGGATTCCTCACTGGTTTGGTCGAGTTCCCCGAGTAAGGCAGTTACTACCTCAGATACGTCACCACGAATTGATTGGAACGACCGAGCTAGACCTATTGCATCAAGTTCATCAATGAAAATGATACTTGGTGAGTGCTTTCGAGCATCATCGAATAGCGCGCTTATTCTTCGCCCACCATCACCTACATGGACACCAATTAGATCTGAAGCTTTTGCCAAGAATATCCTTGCATCTGCTTCATTTGCTACAGCTTGAGCTGTCATTGTTTTCCCAGTACCAGGTAGTCCATGGAACAACACAGCCCGTGGTGCCCATTCACCAAACCGTGACGGTTGACGAAGATATTCCAGGATTATCTTGCATTTCTGTTTCACTGACTCGTGGCCTATTACATTCTCAAGGGTAACTGATCGGAATTTGACATCTAATGTTGAACCCGTAGGGGATTCAAGAATGATTTTAGTATTCTTAGAAACAATTGATTCTTCAGGTTCAACCTCTTGAACCTGAAAAGCGTAATCTGGCAGGATATATCGATCAAAGAGATAAGTGCCCTGCTGTACAATGGTTCCCATCCATTGTTCTCTTGCATAGTCTGCAAATAATTCTAGACTGTCAACCTCCAGACCCATTGGTTTGGGATCGCCTTTCACTCGAAAAGGATAACCTACATCCCGTAAAACCAATCTATGTGCACTAGGAACTTCGATACCTCGTTTTCTTGGTGATTTCTGGGCAGTTTCTTTAGAAGTATTCTGTACTTCTACACTGGAGTCTTTTCGTTTCGTCAACTTGTCTGGTGTCTCCATGCCTTCGTCCAATAGTTGTCCTTTAAGAGTTATCTTAGAGCCATGTCAGCGGTATGGTAATATTGTTGGTATGGTATGTCA
>JAOUFI010000176.1 GCA_029858305.1 Candidatus Thorarchaeota archaeon | reverse complement strand
ACTGCATATCCCGAGAGGGGTAAGATGAAACTACTCCTCCTTCTCCCTCTAATTGGATGCCTCACGGACTATCTAGAGAATATATTCGTCCTCTCCCAAGTTCTAGCGTACCCAAACCTCTCAGAGCCAATCATCATTTTAGCCAGCGCATTTACGACAATTAAGTGGATTTCACTTGCACTTAGTTTCATAGTGATTTTTGGATTGATTTTGGTTATCCTATACAATAGAATCACATCACGCCAATAATCAAACAGAGAGGACACATAGACATGAATTAATAGGCGTAGAGTGCGAGTCCGTTGGAGCTCCATCAGATGGTACATTTGGCAGACGGAATGGACAGAATTCTTGGCGAAGGAGCACTCCAAGTGCTCAAGGAAGCTCACCAGCTTGAACAGTCAGGAAAAAGAATTCTTCACTTTGAAATAGGGCAACCTGATTTTCCTACACCGGACAATATCAAGAGAGCAGGTATTCAAGCAATAGAAGATGGATTCACCAGGTACACCTTGACCACAGGAATTCCTGAATTAAAGCACGCAATTCAGGATGAGATAGAGTTGACTCGATTCTTCAGACCAGACTTGGATCAGATAGCAATTCTACCAGGAGCAAAAACAGGTATCTATCTCTCTATGATTGGCATTTGTAATCCAAAGGACGAAATCATCTATCCAGATCCGGGATTCCCTACATATCACTCATTGTGCCGATATATTAGAGCTAAACCGGTTCCTATACGATTGAGGGAAGAGAATAGGTTTCGAATGAGTCCCGAAGACATTGCGAATGAGATTACCTCAAAAACAAAGATGATTATTCTAAACTCTCCTCAAAACCCAACCGGGAGTGTCATGACAAAAGAAGAACTAAATCAGGTGGCAGTTATCGCAGAAGAGAATGATTGTTTCATTCTATCTGATGAGATCTATTCTAAATTAGTCTACGATATAGAGTTCTCCTCAGCTACATCGTATGATGGAGCAAGTGAGAGATCAATTCTGTTGGATGGTTTCTCAAAGTCCTACTCGATGACTGGCTGGCGACTTGGGTATCTAGTAGGTCCAAGATTCCTTGTTGAAAAGTTGGAAACACTGATGGTGAACGCTTTTACATGTACTTCAGAATTTATTCAGATGGCAGGGATTACTGCACTCAAAGGGCCACAAGATGATCTGATGAAGATGCGTAAAATCTTTCAAAAGAGACGTGATGTTATAGTAGATGGTTTGAACCAAGTTCCTGGTTTTTCATGTCAGAAATCGCAAGGAGCCTTTTACGCCTGGCCAAACATAACCGAAACCGGATTGTCATCCAAAGAGATGGCACACTATCTACTTCATGAGGCAGGAATTTCTTGTCTACCGGGGACTGCTTTTGGAGTAGGAGGAGAGGGATATTTACGCTTCTCTTATGCTACTTCAATGGAAACAATAGTTGAGGCAATAAAATCAATGAAAGAAGCCGCTATGAGGGCTTGGAAATGACAAAAGAAGTTCTAGTCGTACCATATAATGTAGAATGGCCTAAGATGTACCAAATGGAAATCAACAGAATATTTCCAGTCTTGAAGAGCGAGATCATAGCAATGCATCACATAGGAAGTACATCGATTCCTGGAATTTGGGCGAAACCAGTGATTGATATTCTTCTCGAGGTAAAAACCATTACCAATATTGATGAATACAATGAGTCAATGATAAACCTCGGGTATGAACCTAGAGGTGAATTTAGAATTCTAGGAAGACGATATTTCAGCAAGAAGAAACCTCCAGATATGCGAGCACACATCCATGCGTATCAGTCAGGGAACCTCAGCATTGAACGTCATCTAGCTTTTAGAAACTATATGATTGCCCACCCTGAAGCTGCCCAAAAGTATGCTAATCTGAAAAGAGAACTTGCTCAAAAATACCCAATGGATATCGACTCATATTGTGAAGGAAAGAAAGATTTTGTTGATGGAATGGAATCCAAGGCAATTCTGTGGTACAGGAAACAAGTCAAATGATAGACACGTGTTTCATGATGCGTAAACGTTATACAGAACAAGAAAATGTTCACTTAAGTCTGGAGCAGATGTGATGTTCGAAGAACATGGATTGACCAGGGACAAGGTCCTCGAAACACTGGATACACTTCTAGCAGGTGATGCCACGTATCAGTCAGGGCATCCAATAGCTTCAATGTCAACAATTCCCCATAGTATCGGTGTTGAAGTCTTTTCTAGAACTCTAGAGAAAAATGCGGGGAGGCTTCATACTTTCAAGGGTTCTGCCCGGGTGGAACAAGAAGTCATTGCGATGATAGGGAACTTGTTGAATCTGAACACCCCGTTTGGTACAACCACATCAGGCGGGACAGAGTCGAATATCTTAGCAATGCTCGCTGCCCGGGAAATATCAAAGAAAATAAATGAACCAGAGGTCATTGCGCCAAACACCGTTCACTCTTCAGTTGACAAGGCGGCTTGGCTTCTTGGCGTTAGGCTGATTAAAACACCCGTTGACAAGAACTATCGTGCAAAACCACGGTCAATAGAGGCAAAGATTACAGAGAACACGATTGGTATTATCTCCACAGCAGGTACAACATATCTCGGGCAGGTTGACCCTATTGAAGAACTAGGTAGAATTGCCTTTGAACACAAGATTCCTCTACATGTAGATGCAGCCTTTGGCGGATTCGTTCTGCCATTCCTCAATGATCTCTATGGAGTAGACATCAACTTTGATTTTAAAGTGAAAGGAGTTACAAGTGTCAGTTCCGATCCTCACAAAATGGGACTTGCTCCTATACCTGCAGGTTGTATCCTCTTCAGAAACAAAGGTCATCTAAAGGCGATTACACGTAAAGTCCCATATCTTCAGGGAGCAAGTTCAACACAATCCTCC
>JAOUFI010000175.1 GCA_029858305.1 Candidatus Thorarchaeota archaeon | reverse complement strand
GGGATGATGAAGGCAAATAGAGCCATGTAGGCCACTTTGATGTGATCCCATTCCCATTTCTTATTGAGAATCATTAGAATATCGAAAAAGCCTATGACGATCAGAAATCCACCTAGCACTCTTGGATGGAAGACATTGACCTCCCAGCCAGGAAATAAGGGAGCTATAAAGGCCTCAGCATTAAAGATTAACATGAAACCAAAGAGCAGACATACGATTCCGTAAGCCAACAGGGCTATTTTCGCTAACATTTTTACTTCGGTCATTCTCCAAATCACTCCTATTATAACCACGTATTTGATTTTACTATCAATATGATTTTCAAACATATGGTTGTAGAAAAGAAATCTGTCATGGATTAAGATTCTTTCCGAAGTGTGCATACCCCCTATTTTATGCAACTAATTAGGGTTCTAGCATCGACAGTGATGTTTATTGTTTTGGTGAATTCATGAATTGGATTCAGGTCAGAAGACAAAGCAAAACTGTATCTAAGAAATTCAGATTTTTATGACTGCGTCCCACCGTAACCGTTATGGCTCGTGAGATTTTCGGACCTGACTATCTGCCGTACAGGCAAGAGAAACAGATGTAGATAATGATAGGAAAAGGGATTTCGTACACCACTCTTTCCTTTCTTTTCCGTTTTCCAATCCAGTATTATTCTCCGGACATCACGACCTATGCGTGCACGGCAAATTTAATGATGGTCAATCTTTACTACTGTAGGAGTTCCATGCTTCTGAAATCATAAACATCGATGCAATGAAAAACATCGCAGAGTCTATAGTTATCTGTCCATCTGGGAGTCGGCTACCATCGGCTGTCCAAATGAAGAAGGTCATAAAATGACCTATTGCTACAGCAAAGGTAATCCAACCTGCAAATCTTAAGCCGGGATTCCCAATAACATTCATTTCTTTTCTAATTGTCTTACTGGCAGAGTGTGCAAGTGAAACTGCAATTATATAACACAATATCTTGATAAAACAGGAAGCCATGTTTATTGCTGAATCAGCACCATGAGTCGCTTCAGCTACAAGACCTAGAAAGTAGCCTGCAATCGCAAATACTGAACTCAATATTATCCTAAGTTTAGCCATCTTATTTACACATTCCTCGATTGTGGATTTCTTGGGAAGAACTTCCTATAGGGAAGGAGGAGCCCAAACAGGTTTATCGACAGAATCGGGATCCACTGCAGCATCTCATTGATGTCGCCAAAGAAAACTGAATTGTAGATTCCCTGACCCACTAAAAGCGCAGTTGCCAGCCACAGAGTGTACCAAGCCCACCTTTCACCCTTCCGAAAGCCGGTCAAGGTTATAGCTAAGACAAACAAGGACCAGCTAATCTTGAGCATGCCTAATGCGCCCATTAGCCAACGAGCATATAGAGCGGTCTCAGGGCTCAAAGCCTGAAGCTCACTCCAAGACATACCCAGGATATGTTGAACGTCTTCCTCCATCAAAGCATCCGGAGTGAATGCTTGGTTTAGGCCAACCACTAGCCATAGTATCCCCAAGAATAGAAATACCAACCATCCATACTTTTCATTTACTCGCTCCACTAGAAACCACAAGAAACAAAGAATCATTCATCGTATATATTTCTTAAGGAGTTTTGTTCCAAAATGAGAAAGAAATGCCTTCAAAAAGATAGAATCCAACATGAGGATTTGCGGTATCACTAGGAGTTATGGCATGTAATATTTTCGGACCTGACTACCTGCTATACAGGCAAGAGAGGCAGATGTAGTTTCAGGTGTTGAAGCGAGAGTGGGTCTTCTTCTCTCCACAACTTGTAGCAACGACTAAGCCTAGTGGATTCTTTTCAATTGCTGAAAGTTCCAAGACTTGCGTTGTTATTAGTTCTTATATCAAAGTGGAATTCTCGAAAAAAAGGCGTAATCCATGAAGAGTAGGTATAAGATTGGGGTAGTAGCATCTGTCCTGCTATTGCTAACATTAGGCATAACGATTCCCTTACTGTTCCCTGCATACCCGTCATCTGTAGAGCTAACGATGCTTGGACAGATTGGCACAGGTGGCGAGACTTGGGATGTGGAGGTTGTGGAAGACATTGTATATGTCCTCGACTCAAATGATGGTCTCGTCCTCATCAACGTAAGTGATCCAGCAAATCCTGTACGGCTATCCTCCTATGATGGTGGTGGCGGACCGATGGCTCTTGATGTTGTGGGAGAATACGTGTTTGTGGCGGATCAATTTGATGGACTAGAGATTGTAGATGTCAGTGATTCAACCAACCCAATTGAGATAGGCAGTTATCCTGGAAGTGAGGCAGCATACGATGTACAGGTAATTGGTGACCTTGCCTATCTTGCAGACTGGAATGATGGTCTCGTCATCTTGAATGTCAGTGACCCGACAAATCCAACATATCTAGCAAGGTATCAGACTACGGGCTCCTGCATCTTTGTTCGTGTAGTTGGTCAACTTGCATACATCATTGATCATCAGAGCTATAACGCAGGTCTGAGAATTCTGAACATCAGTGACCCGCTCCACCCAAGTCAAGTAGGCACGCATATGCCAAGTGGAGTGATACTCTGGAATCCAGTAGTGGTCGGAAACTATCTCTATTGCGGAAATCATGGAGATGGTGGTGGAGAACTCAGAATTATTGATGTGAGTAGTCCATCAGACATTGTCCAGATTGGCTCCTTTAGTAACGGCGGAACGGTATTCGCAATTTGGATTGTAGAGAACTTGGCCTATCTAGCAGACTACCAACAGGGAGTGATAATAGTAGACATCAGTGATCTATCAAATCCCACCATGGTCGGTAGGTCCTCCAATGGAGGCCATGCTAGTAACATCGCCATTGCTGATAGTATCGTATATCTTGCTTCGCGTGCGGATGGACTGAGAATCTTTCAGATTGCATAAAT
>JAOUFI010000067.1 GCA_029858305.1 Candidatus Thorarchaeota archaeon | reverse complement strand
AGCAGCTGCCATCTATATTGCAAGTATTCTCACAGACCACCGTGTGACCCAGCGTGACATCGCCATGGCGGCAGGTGTGACAGAGGTCACCGTCCGGAATCGCTACAAAGAACTCGTTCAGAAACTGAATATCACAATGGCACCGTGATTAAAAACGAAAGAAGATACCACCACCAAAATCGAGGGGGCCCGGACCCTCAGGTCAATTCGGGATGCTGGAGGGAACAAGTGCAGAAATGTCTAGCAACACATTGGAAGGAAGAGAGGAATTAGGAACAATAGGCACCCAAAACGTTTCTTGCCCCGAGTGCGGGGGAGTCGAGGTTGTCAGGGATAATGAGAAGGGTGAACTGATCTGTGCAAAATGCGGTCTCGTGCTAAGCGACCACCGTATAGATTCAGGTCCAGAGTGGCGTGCATTCACCTCGGATGAGCGAGACACACGGTCAAGAACTGGTGCGCCAGAGAGTTACGCGATGCATGATAAGGGTCTCAGCACGACCATTGATTGGAGAGACCGTGATGGAAAAGGTGGCTCATTTAGTGCAAAACAACGAGCTCAGATTTATCGACTGCGAAAATGGCAGATAAGGACAAGAGTACACAGCTCGCTCGATAGGAACTTGGCTCAAGCCATGACCGAGATTGATCGCTTATCATCACAGTTAGGGATGTCACAAAGCCTCAAAGAGGATGCAGCGCGCATGTATCGCAAACTCATTGCGGGAAGACTCTGGCGGAGTCGAAGTATCGACGCTACTGCCGCAGCGGCTGTATATGCTGCCTGCAGGCACAGGGGATCACCCCGTTCAATTGAAGAGATAGCAGAACATTCTAGGGAGAACAAAAAGAAGATCTCAGCACACTATAGGATGCTCGTGACAAAGCTAAAGCTCAGGATGCCTATATCGAGCCCAGCAATGTATGTCCCAAGATTCATCTCAGAGCTTCACCTGCCCACAGAGGTTCAGTGCACAACCATGGATATCCTAGAGAGGGCAAAGGAAGTACGTGGACTAGTAACGGGTCGCGATCCAAGAGGACTCGCAGCTGCCGCAATCTATGTAGCAGCGATAATCAATGATTGCAGAGTGACGCAGCGCGACATCTCAAGAATATCAGGAGTTACCGAAGTCACGATTCGAAATAGGTACAAAGAACTTGTATCAAGACTAAACTTGACCATTGCTCCAGAAGCAATGGCTATAGCTGTATAGGTTTAATTTGGGCTGCAGGAAACTGCAGCCATCTCATTTTCTCATATGATCTTTTCATATCGATGAGGCTAAGCCAAATTCGTGCAGAATGGTCATCTCTACCCTCCTAGAAGTCCTCCATGGTAACTCTTTGTACGAGACGGGGCTCTATTATGGGGGATTAAGCAGCCATCGCGCGTTAAAATCTGGTAAATCTTTCTCACGCTATCTGTGGTGGGCTTCTATCTCTCTGAAAGGGTTGAATTATGTTTGTACACTTGTTGTTCGTGTACGGTGCATGAGATGATCACGCAACTTGACGAACAACTAGCCGCTGCGGTTAAGGATGTGAAGGCACATTCTACGGTAGATGTCACACTCGCTCTTCAAGTAATGTTCAGCAACACCGATCGAAGTATCATTACAGCAAAACTTCGATATGACGGACCTGAGAGGGATGCAAATCTCATTCTAATAGTTGGTCTAAGGAGTGATATCCTTGCTCCATTTGAGAGAGTCAATTTTGAGCGCAAGGGACGATATCAGCTTTGTGACATACCAGGCCTTGTGCCGGGTCTTGCTCTGCTTGCACAGTCTGTCAATAATGGCGTGGTGCTCAGCGCGATATCTAGAGAAGAAGTGACTCGATTCATTTTGGTCTTCGAAGGTCTGGCAGAACGGAAAGGAGGGAGTCTGAAGGCACTTTCTTCAGCTGTCACTACTTTCATGAAACGATGGACCGAATGGACAGATGTACTCCTTGGAATCTTAGCCCGTGATCCAGTTGTTGGTCTCTGGAATATAGACTGGAGAGAGATGCTGGCAGGTGAAACTGGTTTTACGACTATGCCCTGGTTCGCCCCCCTGAGCTATTCAGACCGCGCGATTGGACTTCAGCGAATCGTGATTGCATCTCAGGCACTTCTTTCATCGGTACTTACCGTAAGTCAGTTGAAAGATCCGATGATTCTAGGCCTGAAGGATTGGCTCGCATCACTGAGACCACTCCCGCAGGTCATGAGTAGTGTACAAGTTAGCGAGGAGGTAGAGATCTAGTTTGATGATTGATGATATTATTTTCAGCGTTCCACGAGATGCATTCAACTTGCCACAGGCGTCCTGGCTTGCAGGTGCTGCTGCTGGTCTGCAGATTGTGGGCTCACGAACGCCTGAGTGGCTATGGAGAGATTTTGTCAATGATATCTATGAAATGATTCGAATGATTGGCGAAATCACACCTGCAGAGCCCGGCACAAGTCCTATCCACGGAGATGGTCTCATTGGTAGTGCGTATGATGCGCTCGGTGGGTGGGTGAGCATCGTGGGCGAAGTGTGCCCCGAAGGACTTTACTTCAGGGTCCCAATTGATAGGCAAGAGGAGGTTTCTCGACTTCTAAAGGGGCTGACCTTGTTCAGGTCTCATGGGGACATCGTTATTCCTCCATATGACATTCCCGCCTTCGTTCGCCTTGTACCCCTAGAAGGACCAGTTGCTGAACAGGTTGAATTGGAGGTGACCCCATGACTGAACTAGAGGCTGTTCCTGGCGTTGGCCCAGCTGTGGCTAAAAAACTCAAAGAAGCATATGTCACAACAGCAGAACTACTAGCAGTTCAGAATCCAGTTGAACTACTCAAACGAACAAAATTAGGAGAAGGAACAACTGAGAAAATCGTGAAGAATGCTCGGCAGCTTGTTGGGAAGTTCGGATTCAGGTCAGGACTCGAGATCGAGCAGGAGATGGCCACTAAGCCTCGCTTGAAGACAGGAGTTGGTAAGATAGATGAATGTCTTCTGGGAGGAATAGAGGTCGGCTCCATTGTTGAAATTTTTGGACCTGCCAGAGGAGGAAAGACGCAATGGGTCTCCCAGCTGGCTGTGATGGCTCAACTCCCACATGACAAAGGTGGTCTTGAGGGCAGGGTGCTCTGGCTTGATACTGAGTCTAGCTTCAAGCCTTGGGTTATACGAGCAAATGCAGTCAGATTCGGTCTAGACCCAGACATTGCCTTAGGAAATATTGGCCGTGCTGAGATTGTCCTCTCCGGTCAGATTACAGAGATTTTTGAGAGCATTCCCCAATTGTGTGCTGAGCAGAACTACAAGCTAGTTGTGATTGACAGCTTCACTGGTCTCTTCAGAGCTGAGTACACGGGTCTTGAATCAATGCGGATTCGTCAACAAGACATGAACGCCCTCCTCAATCAGATGCGCCGCACCGCTACTGCAACTGAGGCTATCTTTGCATACACAAACCAGGTCATGGCGAAAATATCCAGCTATGGCGGCAATCCGAACGCACCCGTAGGAGGCCATATAATCAGCCACGCAAGCGACTATAGATTCTACACTCGTAGGACCAAGGCCGATGTCCGCAAGATTGAGTTGCAGGACAACGCAGGGCTTCCTGAGTTTGATGTGGATGTAGTAGTGGGCTGGGGTGGTCTCTACACGGACTCCAAGACCAAGAAGGAACATGAGCCAGACGTGTTGGAATACTTCGAGAAACGAGGTATTGACGTAAAGGATGAAGTAGAACACAGTAGTTCTGACTCAGAGGAAGAGGAGCTGGTACTCGAGGCAGAATCAGTATCGGCAGGTGAGGATACGTGAGCCGAGACCGAGGCATGTTCAGAGTCTATCACTGCTCACGATGCAAGAACATAGGCTATAGTCAGGTAGAGAGCGAGGAAGACGCCTCACGCTGCAGTCTATGCCAAGCTCTTGTTCTGCACGAAACTGGGACAGTATATGCAGTGACCCGGCAAGAGGCTCAGATATTAGTGAGAGACCTCGCCCTAGAATCCCGAATGTCCAAGACCAAGTTGAGAGAAGGCGCTGGTCGGGGATTAGGAGTCAAGAAGAGAGTATACAATATCATTGAAGCATTGATAGATCTCAAGCGAGGCAAGCCTGCATCCATCGAGGAAATAATGCGGGAATGTAGTGAGGCTGGCATCGACTTGGGCCGCGCCATGAAGTTTCTTGACACGTTGGAATCAGAGGGGCTGATTTTGAATGATGGGGTGCATATAATGACCACGAGGGAGGCATGGTCAGATGTCTAGTCCTGATAACCTCTCAGATCCCCTATGGATTCCAAAAACAACCCCGAGCGTTCCTCAGAGTTCCATGATAAACCTAGTCAATCTCCTACTTCGAGAGACCTCGCATCGAGTCACGGTGCTAGAACGGTGTGATGGTCCTGATCCTCAGATATACGTAGTTACTCGTGTCGCATGGAGAGACCCTAACTTGAACAAACCATTTCTCCCACAATTGCCTAGGATACTTTCCCTCCTTGAAACTCTACGTGGGTCCAAGGGTGTCCCACGAGAGGTGTACCTCGACAGTGCTGAAGGTATAGCGGTGTACCTCCCAACAAGTATGAAGGTCTCTGAGTTGCCTAAGGACTCCAAGAGGACAGTTCGTCTATTAATGTCGACAGTTGAGGATTCTCTTGAACATCTGTATTCCACCATGAGGGAGGTTGAAACATGGTTTTGGAAAGCGGCTCGTCAAAAAGGCTTCAGTCCTGAGATAGTCGAGAAGATGGGGAACAAAGAGGCACACTATGATTCTCCTGAACTCATGTGGAGGTTTCAACGTCTTCTTCGGAAGTATTTCTCACTACGATTCACTATACATCGGAGCGAGTCATGTCTGAGAGTGGAGGAGTGATTCGTGAGTATTGCCACGACTGATCCCATGGCATATTTTCCATATTCTCCTAGACTACATCAGGAGAGAGCGGTCAGTCTGGCTGCACAATCTTTCTCTACTAATACAGTTGGACTTTTGCAAGCAGATTGTGGAATTGGCAAGACAATCGCAGTACTCTCTGGATATCTAGCCTCACGAAAAGTTGATCCTAGTACTCACCTTTTTGCACTTACACGAACTCATTCGCAATCGAAGGTCTTCGAAACTGAGCTTGAGGTGCTTCGAAGTGTAGTACCCAATTTGGCAGCTACGACTATGGTCTCTCGTGTTCATGTATGTCCAATTCGTCATGAAATGGAATCACTTGGTCATACTGGATTCATGCGTGCCTGTGCAGGTATGATAAAGACAGGGCAGTGCATCCACTATTGGAACTTCTACAGTCGTGGTAACACTGACGGTAAGCCTATTATCCATGAGGATGCCCATAGGACAATCGAAGACCTCCTTGACACGGGAGTTGTCACACGTGAAAGGGCAGAGGAAAGAGCAGAGCTAGAAGGCTACTGCCCATACGAGATAATGCGTTGGTGCGCACGAAGGAGTATGGTGATAATTGGACCGTATTCCTACATGTTCAAATCTAGAGTTCGGGAGGCTCTGCTTGCATCGTTGGGCATTCCACTCAGCGATGTTGATCTACTCATAGACGAGGCTCATAATCTCTCGGGACACGTGCTTGATGCGGAGACGTCTTCTCTTTGCAGTGACGATCTTAGATGGCTGAGAGAGAATAGCCAAGTAGTCATGCGCGAGACAGGTATCTCTTGGATTCGAGAGGCGATTGATTTCCTTTGGGAGACCATGATGCTCCATCTGGATACTATGCATAGCAAAACAGAGAGGGCCCTAGACAAGTGGGATGTGGCACCAAGATTTGTCAAGGAGGAAGACCTCGATCTCTTACACAGTGCAGGACGACCTGGGCTAGGAGACCCAGAGAATGCAAGTCTTGCAGAGACCCCTCTTGACAGACTCATTGAGTTCCTATACACTGCCCATAGAGCGGCACGCAGTGAAGGCTGGCATGTAACGCTACATGTGAATCGTTCCTGGTCAGATGACTTGTCCAAATCCACTTTAACACTGATGATTCAACCCCTCAATTCTGCGGGATTGACCGCGCCGATACTAAGAGGAGCCAAATCCGCAGTCCTGATGTCAGGGACACTACGGCCTATTGATTACTATGCTCGTCTACTAGGTATTCCAAGCGCTCTATCTGATGACCTCACAAGTCCATACCCACGTGGGACACGGCTTGTACTTGTCGATAAGAAACTAAACACTCGATACAAGGAACGCACTCCAGATCTATGGCGGGAAATTGCTGCAAGAGTCTCAGCAGCTCTCACCATAATGCCTGCTAACAAGAGCGCTCTAATTGCTTTTCCCTCCTACAAGATGATGAGCGAAGTCATGAGCTACAGTATTGATACTGGCTTTCGTGAAGCGCTCGTAGAAACTAGGGACGCCCTTCTTGAAACTGTATCAGAGTCAATCTCGAGAGGACCCTGCGCCATGTTCTGTGTGTATGGCGGCAAATTTTCTGAAGGAATTGACCTAGTGAGTGATGGATCGAGTATGATCGACCTCATTATTGGAGTTGGGATTCCATTTAGCCCCCCAACGAGTTATCAGGATGCACTCCAGAAGTGGTATGACACCAAATTTGGTCATGGAACAGGATACTATTACGCTTCTGTTGTCCCTTCGATTAGACAGGTTGCACAACTAGTCGGTAGACTAAGACGCTCTCCAACGGATTCTGGTGTGGTACTTCTTCTAGATAACAGGTTTCTCCAGCATCTACTTGTCTTTGGCGACGAGATTGTATCTGATGTCTGGCCTTTCAATGACACTGATGAACTGAAACAAGCAATCACCCAATTCAACAAGATGAGGATGGAACTGCCATGATACAACTCAATGAGTTACATGATTTGAAATGGATTGGTCTTTCAATATTCGTTGCGATTTTCGGGCTAAAGCTCTATCTTGTACCTGATGACATTCTGGGAATAACAATTGCTGGCGCAGGTCTTGCATTATATTCACTAGCGTTATTCATTCACCTATCATCCAAAACACAACCACGAGTCCTTTGGGATGAAGAACGTGGGATAGTTTCTATTATTCGACAGTGGACTGTAGAAGTTGCCTGCGCGAGAGTACTTTCAAGTGTGCCAATAGGTATTGACCTGAGTCATTCAGGCCGCAAGGTACTTCAATCCATGTACACTCGGTTCTCGAATTGTCCTGGAGGGTATTTAGTCTTCTTCATTATAAGACCGGTAGATAACCGGACGACAAGAGTGGGCTATCTTGTAAGGAGAAGCGGATTGAAACTTTGGAAAGGGCTGAGTCAAGTCAATAGTCTTTCGAGCAAAGTTGTTACAGATATAATGATACTAGAACGCGCAATGAGAGCAGCCTATCCGCATCTTCCTGTAGAGAATGCGAGCTTTCAGGACATCATAGCGACGTGTACAGGAGGTTTGGAGACCCATGCAGTCATCTGAAGAGCGGTCAGGAATCGAAATTCCCGTGGGTGTAAAGCCTGATGCTATCATGACCTCACTAACAATTGGGCATGGCTACCGATGGACTGTTCTTACACGCCGCCCACTACTAATCGCTCATGGTGCGCCTTCACGGGGTTCAGGAAACATGCCAGAGCTCCTCATAACTGGGGATAGATCAATGATCATTGCGGGTGGCGATGTAGAATATGTTGATAGAATTCGCCAAATACTTGCAATGTTGCAACGACAGTCCCATCGGGTCAGTTTCTTGAGGGAGGTGTAGTTATGGGACGGCGACTGACTCTTGGGCCAAAGCCTGAAGTAGACCCGTTGGAGGAATCTTCCTATTCCAGTTTCTCTGTCACGAGTTCAACAGAGATTCGGTGGGATGATCGGAAGCAGAAACGCGCTCTTGCATTTCCCCTCTTTCTTTCTTTAATGGGTATTATCCTCGGTCTCACATACGCCATTCTGCCAGTAATTGTGGCAAGTATGATTCTCATACTAGTAATGATGCCAGGTACTGGCGTAAGTCGCGCGGAATTGCAAAAAAATCCTTGGAGCCAGGCTCACCGCACCGATACCTCATGGATCACTTCTGATAAAATTGAAGGATTAGATTGTAAGACTCCCACTGGAACACGGCAAATGATCGGATTGGATTTGGGGAATGCGAAATCCATACTTCTAGGGGATATCAGCTCCTTTGTTCGTGCTGTAGATGGTTCAGCAGGATTTGGTTTCAATGTTACCATGAAACCTGAGAAAATCCAACGTGCTATGGATGAAGAACGGGTCTCAGATATGATAGAGGAATATCTCAACACGATACCAAAGGGTGAGGTTGAAGCCTATATCCTTCGGCGTGGAGGCCTGTGGCTAGCTCATGTAAATGCGATAGGTCATGCAAAAGAATCAGTAGACATCGAGTCTTTTGATTCAGCTGTAAAGGCATCAATTCCTATGGAAAAATGGAAACGCATCAAGTCAAAGACTCTCGTTTCCAGGGTCACTCAACTTGCTGTGGATAACCAATCTGATTGGTTCTATGCAGCTGGTACGGAGCTGGCAGAATGGTTGGTACAACTTAGATCGGAATTGGCTTCTGAGGTTGGCAGTAATATCCCTGGTCAGTTTCTTGCACCAATCCGGGGGCGTCCTGGTGATTATCGTCTTGGAGTTACAATCAACCCAGACACTCTACAGACCGGACCCCCAGTAGGTTTCTCTCATTCTGAGCTTGAGAGTGGTACGCTACTATGCGGGGGCACTAGTGAATCAAGGATGAGAGTGATTGCGCTTCTAACGACTGAACTTCTTCATGCTGGAAAACGAGTTATCGTCTTCACAAACAACAAGATGTCATTAGGATACACACGATTGTCAGAAGGAGCAGTCCATCTGGAAGTTGGCAAAGACCTTGTGTTGAACCCTGTTGATTCTGAAGGTATTCCACGAAGTGATTATGTTCCACTTCTTATCTCGTCCTTGGAACCTGTTGCTGGAGCGGACCTTAGGGGTGCTGCAGATCTTGAACTGGCAATAACACGTGCCGTCACACTCGGAAATGCCACATTGGCGGATGTCCAGCTGGGTAGTGCATTCGAGGAGGTAATCTCCTCTGCACCAGATAGTCCGAAACTCCCAGATTCGGCACCCTCGAATAAATCCAAGGCTGGTATGGATGCAGTACGGTCTCTTCATCAGGGCTCAGCCGCAAAGGCCTTCTACGGTACACAGACTATTCCCACCGCAAGACTCACAGAATCTGCACTGACTGTTGTACGAGTGCGGCTTGGTTCTACATCCCTCGATCACTTTGCGTGGAATGTCATTTGTGTCAAACTAGCTGGACTTCAACCGGACCCTAATCTTGTGGTTGTTCTGGATGGAGCAGAGAACATGCGAGTGAGGAACCGACGCTTCATGAAACATGATTCTTTCAGTGAACGTCTTCTAGAGAACTTAAAGAAACGAGGGCCAGTTGTCCTATCCTTGGAACATCCAGTCGATATGGCTCCCGGAGCAATTGGCACTCTTGCCTCATGTATTTCTCTAAGACTTCGCGAGGCAGTAGATATCAAGATAGCATCTGACTTGTTGGGGTTGAATGTGATAACAACAGGGATGCATACAAAGGCTCGTATCTCTCCAAGAGAATCATCCTTCCTGAACATTATGAACGATGACACAGCACTGCTCGTGCATGATGGTACAGAAACATGTCAACCGATTCAACTTGATCCTGCTCCGGATCTGAATCCTGAGAGTGCAACAGAGGAGGACTCCAACCAGCTAAGAACACTTCTATCTTCAGAAGATAGTGAGGCGACCCGGAGTGAGGGATCGCTATTGGATCGAGTATCTGCAGGAAGTACAGCTCTTGCAATAAGGATCCTGAAACTGCTTGAAAGATATGAACCACTCACACAAGAGGCAGTACGTCGATTCATTGTGTCCAGTAGCTCTGACAATGATCCCGATGTGGAAACAGTTCTTGCAAGACTTGAACATGCAAGTATGATTCTTCGTGGACATGAAGTACACAGTGGAGTATCATATACCAATTTTAGAATCACAATGAAAGGTAGCATGGCCCTACGCCAGACCGAGGGAATGGAGAGTGCGATTGTATGACCATAGTCGTAGATGTCACAACTCAAGTCAATAAACTGCTCATCCAAGCAGGATTGAAACCTCGAGGCGTCCAGTCCATGGCCATCGACAGAGGTCTCCTAGAGGGACAGAGTATCATGGTTTCGAGCCCAACAGGGTCTGGTAAGACTTTGATTGGCGAGATGGCAGTCTTGAGAGCTGTGACTTGCGGCAGGAAGGGTTTATTCCTTGTCCCCCTGCGAGCTCTTGCAGTACAGATCTTTCGAACGATGCAAGAGCGATATGAACATCTTGGCATATCAGTTGGACTAAGCACTGGTGACTTCCAAAACAATGGTGATGATCTTGCGGAGTATGATGTAATTGTTACCACTTATGAGCGTGCAGATTCTCTCCTACGAAGTAGGAGTAGCTGGTTGTCAGAGCTTGGCACGGTTGTTATTGATGAAATTCAGACGCTCTCTGAATTGGGCAGAGGAGCGCGTCTTGAGAGTTTCATCATTCGAATAAAACGAACTATTGAAGACCTGCAAATAGTCGCACTATCAGCCACTACAGGAGCTCCAGAGGAACTTGCAGAATGGTTAGACTGTCACCTCGTAATTTCTGATGATCGACCCGTTCCCCTCGTATATCGTGTTATTACCTCCGCGGATAGAAATTTGACGATAAAACAGCTTGTGATGACTACCGTACAAGGGAATGGTCAGACGATAATCTTTCATAGAACTAGACGCGAAGCTGAGGCACAGGCTAGACGACTTGCTGATGATGTAGGAAGGCAATTCACATCTGAAGAAAAGAAAAGTCTCGACCAAGAATTAGATTCAGTTGAGAATTGTAGTGTTTCACTTTCTTTAGACCTAAGAACTCTCTTACATAATGGTATAGCATATCATCATGCAGGACTCGGTTTTCAGGGGCGTCGTCTTATTGAACATCTCTTCAATGAAGGAAAAGTCCGTGTGATATGCGCCACAACAACATTGGCGGCAGGAATGGATCTTCCAGCCAGAACAGTAATTCTCTCAAGTATAAAATCGCCTGCAGACCACAGAAGACTGCTTTCAGCGAATACGGTTCATCAGATGTTGGGCAGAGCTGGTCGTCCAACGCATGATAAAATCGGGTTTGGAATTATTATAACAGGTAGTACTGGTGAAAGTGATGAAGTAAAACGTCGGTACTTTGATATCTTAAGAGACCAGACAACTGGAAAGGAAACACTTTCTGCAAAGTATGATCGAATCAATAGTTCGTTGGCTCATCCCGATGCTTTAGCTGAGCAGCTTCTCGTTGCCCTTGATATGATGGTTTCGGCATCCGTTGAGGAAATCGAAAATGGGGTCCTTGGTGAATCATTTCTTGTGTTTTGTGCGATTCGCGATTCGAAAGCGCCTATGAGAGTGTTGCAACTCGGCGATATCTCAGCAGTGACAGTTTTGGAATTACATGCACTTCCTGAAACGGTTCAAACTGCACGTAAAGACCTGCTTGGAAAGACTTCACTTCGAGAGAGAAACGAAACCGTGATAGGAGGACTTGTGACCAGCCTTGATGGGGGAACATTCACTTGCCGTTTCTCAGCACGGCTATCACCATTAGGGACCGTAGAAGGGCCGATGTGCTCCTGCGGATTACCAATTACCGAGAGTGGAATTCTCTGCCATCACTTAGTAACACTTGGAATGGCTGCTGCTAAGGACCTGGGCAATATGGCAGACTATGTCATTCCTCTTTCATTGTCTGAAACAAGCCCTTTGGGTCTCCTAACACGTTTAGCTTTAGTCGAAGGCGATACAAATGGAAAGATCAAACCTACACGCCTTGGACGAGCCGTGAACAGGCTCTATCTACGTATACCCACTGTAAGGGAAACACTTGCAATGCTTACAACAACTCAGGATGTCAAATCTCTATTGTGGCTCCTTAGACATATTGTATCTATTGAAACAGGAATGTCACTCGATGAAGGATTTGATAATCTGGTTAGTTTTCTCGTCACCACTGATATAGCAATCCAGGATCTAGCTAAGCAGTTTGAGTTGAGTATTGGTGATGTTTATGGATTACTGGACACGTCTAGATGGCTCCTCCATGCCTTCTCTGTTTTATCAGATTTAGGAGGTCTCTCGAAAGTCATGGAGCTTTCGCAAGGTCTACGTGAGGCACTAGAGAGACGATTAACGAACCATATTGAGGAGGACTGACAAGTATGGAAACTGATTTTG
>JAOUFI010000013.1 GCA_029858305.1 Candidatus Thorarchaeota archaeon | reverse complement strand
GATTCGAATATCTGTGTGATTATCTCTTGTCTTGATCTTACAGGAGGTACTGAAAGCTCCTTTCCTTTCTCTGTTTCACTAATCATCTTCCGAATCTGTTTCATCATAGGACCCTTGAAAGATGCTGGTTTGGTCTTTGATGGTTTGGCCTTTGTAGTTTTGGTCTTAGGTGCTTTTTCTTTAGGTCGTCGAGACCAGATTCCAGCAACTATAATCGCAACAATCCAGGTGATGATGATCATGGATAGTGGCTCTGTTAAGAGTTCAATAAACTGAATCAAAGGCTGCCCCTCTGCTGAGATATAACAACTTAGTACGCTCAATCAACACAACACCAACTTTAAAGTTTCTCCTGACAGAACATGCCATATTATCTTAGGTGCATTTCATGACCGACGTGAAAAAAATACTCCAGGATCTGATTTCTGGCAAGGTAACTATTCATGAGGCTGAGAAACAACTCAGAACATTATCACTTGACCAAATTGGGAGTATTGCCACAATTGATTTGGATAGACAGACTCGGAGTGGAGTACCGGAAGTAGTCTTTGCTGAATCGAAGGATGCAGCAGATATCGTGCCCATAGTTAGAAGTATTGTGAAGACTCATGCTGTTGCTTTAATCACAAGACTAACCGATGAAAAGCTAAATGTATTGAAGTCTAGTCTTGAAGGAATGAAACTTGAGTCGTATGGAAAGAGTCCGATAATCACAGCTCTTGCTCATACTCCAGATTGGACATTAGAGCAAATAGAAGGCAAGATAGCTATTATAACTGCAGGCACGTCAGATATTTCATATGCCAAGGAATCTGAAGCCTTGGCAAGGCTCATGGGGGTTGAGGTCTTCTCATTTTATGATGTAGGAGTGTCGGGTATTCACCGATTAATAGAACCTTTGAAAGAAATCATCGAAAAGGAGATTGATGCAGTCATAGTGTTCGCAGGGATGGAAGGAGCATTACCAACAGTTGTAGCTGCTCTGATAGATATTCCAGTGATAGGTGTGCCAGTTCCTACCGGCTATGGATTTGGAGGCAAAGGAGAAACAGCTCTAGCATCTATGCTACAATCATGTTCACCAGGTCTTGCAGTTGTAAATATTGGCAATGGAATAGGAGCCGCATCGGTAGCTTGTTTGATTGCAAAGAGAGCCACAAGAAAACGAACCTAGGAGAACCGCTTTCTGTCAAATCTACGCGCGATTTCGAGATATACTTCAATAGATTGGTGTAACTGGTTAAGTCTTATGAACTCGTTAGGCTGATGAGCTTGTTCAATCGAACCAGGACCACATATTACATTGATGATACCTAACTTAGGTTGCAAGACAGAACAATCAGTCCCATATGTAGCAGAACTCAAAGCTGGTCTTATACCTGTAACACGCTGGACCTCTTCCACTACTATTTGTACTATCTCGGATTCTTGAGGAGTACTAACAGATGGTTTTCCATGGATGTATTCAATTCGTATTTTGTCAGAAAGGCCTGCAGATTCAAGTCTATCGTTCATCTGAGTGGTCAAGGATTCAGGACTTTGTCCCTTTACCGTTCTCATATCAAGTTGGGCTTCGCAGGTTGCAGGGACCACATTTATCTTGATACCTCCTTGAATCATTCCGACATTCAATGTAGGTTCTCCCAGCAACACATCTTCATCATGTGGAAACGGTGCAGAAGCTATTGTCTTTATGGCTTCCATACATGCTTCAATTGCATTAATACCCTCTAACGGTCGTGACCCATGTGCTGACTTACCGGTGGCAATAACCTTGAACCAGAACATTCCCTTTTCACCCACAAGAACTTGAAGATCTGTCGGTTCAGCGCAAACTCCGTATTTTACTCCAGCAAGTTTTCCGCTTCTTGCCACCTCTTCGGCTCCAGAACACCCACTTTCTTCATCAGAGGTTGCTAGAATCAGTAGAGGTTCACGATGCTTTTCTTCAGCATAAAGAATGAGAGTTTCTACAAGAGCTGCGACCGGTCCTTTCATATCGCAAGCGCCTCTACCGTATAGGTGTCCATCAATGATTTCAGATCCGAATGGATCGTACGACCAGTCTGTCAATTTGCCAATCGGAACTGTGTCCATATGGCCGTGCATGACTAGAGTACCACGTTGACCTTCATGACTTGAAAATATGAGATTTGGCCGTTTGCTTGATCCTACTGAAATACATGCAATCCCATTCGCTTCCATGTGATCACGAAGCACTTTAGCAACTGAATCTTCTCGTCCAGGCGGATTTTCTGAGTTTGTTGCGACCAGATCTTTTAGAAGTGATAGTACTCTAGATTCTTGCATGTATCTAACACCTTCTCAAAATCAACAAATTCATTGCTAATAAGCTTCTGATTATGCTTTGGACAGTTTCATAAGGCATTATGATACATCTATTCATGGCAATCGATGAGGCAGTTACCCCTGTCTGAGCAATAGCGATGAAGAGCCAAGAGCAGGCTGAGATTTGCCACCTTTTATTTTAGTAGAACAAGAATTGTGTGGCTGAAACCTACAAATTAGAGCTAGGCAGAGGTTTTGGGAGAGAGATTTGGGCACTCAATCGCAATCAATGTTCAATGTTTTATAGATCATCAGATTTTATGATTAGCTGATTCTTTTCAAGAATCACGCCAAACGTCTGTCCATTATTAACTACAACAGCGACATCTTCATCCTCCAAGAAACCACGAACTCTCTTGCGAATCTTTCGAGATGGAATGTCACCAATGCGAATAATGTAGGTTTCAGCCATTTGCTTCGTTACTCCGACGGATGTTGTGATGACGCGACAGTCTAAGAGGGATGCAAGACTTGAGATACATAGGTGCAAAGTAGTATATATAGAAAAATAGGATTTTGAAACTCAATAGAATGGCTCTAGGGGTCGTGTGGACTTATTTTGGAATAAAGACAAATCATGAAATCTAATGATATTGATTTCCTCGCTCAATCATGTTATATGGATTAACTCACTCTTAACAAATGGCCATAGAAATAATTCCAATCTAAATAAAAATTCTGTCAAATTGCGACAAACCATAAATTGACATGTAAGTATCGTTAGTAACATCTAAGGGATTATTCATAGAGAGAGTAAGGTCGGGAGTTGGCTCTGTTGAGTATGGATAGTCGAGTACAGAGATTCTTAGAAACAAACCTAGGAAGGTATCTGGATAATGTTATCTATTTGGCAATACGTGTTCTCATTATATTTGGATTATTCACACTCTTTGTCGCTTCAATGTTAGTGGAATTTTACATGTGGGGAGGCAGGACCGGAAGTATGTATTGGGACGCGGTCGGTGTAAGGATATATCCAGGTTTCTTTGAGGCTCGTAATTTTGCTATTTCACTTTTGATAATTGCTTCGCTTCTTTATCCAGTCCGTATATGGTTTGATAATCTAGCAAGTACAAAGCAATCTAAGAGAACGCGCGACTATCATTTGTATGCAGGATTGTTATTACCAAGTGTTGTGACGTTTGGTCAGGTTAGCGGTAGTTTTTATCCCACGAATCCCTTCATATCAGGTCCGTTCGATTTCACTCTAACTGGGATTGCATCCCCATTATACAATTTCGTTTTCACAGGAGATTATTATATAAATGCAAGCATAATTCTCGCGGGATTACCAAGCCCACTACTTGTATTGGGTGATATATTCTTCATTCTCGGGATAATACAAATCTTGGCATTGAAAGCATATGAGAAGAAACAAATTAATCTTGGGTTGTTCTTGGTACCTGTTCTTGCAAACGTGACCTTCTCAATCCTATTATTCGGGAGCAGTTTCCCTTCCTTAAGCTTCAATGGGTACATCTGGAGAGAATTTCCACATTTTGCTGAGGTCTGTTATGCAATACCAGTGTTGACCATCGGAGTGTTAGTAAAGGCAATTGGAATTCAAAAAGATAGTAGAAAGTGATTTTGAGAATGGAAAAGTGTGCCGGTCAGAGTAGGTCAAATCCTTAAGTAAAGCCTCATTTCGCAAATAGCGTTCTAAGTATTAAATCCCAGTGGAATGTGTTTTATGGACTTTCCACGGATTAGCTAGATTGATAATTTTCAAGCCATTGGACACACAATTCAAAACAGCAAAGCAAGGTTGCACAGAAGTTCCTCGTGCCTACTACGTTCTGATTGTCATGAATGAACGTGAATGTGGTTCTCTTGGTGGAAATGATCGCCAGATGGCAAATCAGGGATTATACGCAAATGGATGCCGAGCAGACTCCTTTCGTGCAATTATTTCATCAACACTTTGCCGCCCTTCAATGGCTCTCCTAATAGCATGACGGACAGCGATGAAATTGTTGATATGAACGCGTTTCGGATTTGCTGCGCTTGGGTGAACAAAGACATTCACGACAAGTACTAGATCGGGAATCAACTCTTCAGGAATTATCATATCAGTAATAGTTCGTTTTACCGCATCTACGACTGCTTTTTGAGCCACATCATATACCATTTTCTTATGGCTCTCAGATGTGATTGTTACAGTCGGTGAGAATACAGTGGTAAGCTCAAGGTCCTTAATCACATTGGATTGGTGCCGTTCATCCATCACCTTTCCCGCCTTGACAAGAGCCTCTTTTAATGGACCATCTCTAATTCCAAGCACTAGATCTACATGAGCCACTTCAGTATTCGCACCAAACAGTGCTTCTCCATGGAGTAGAGTGAGATCTGAAATGACATCAGGTACTAATCCAATAGCTTTAGGATAGTTTTCAGCAACGATAGATCTGTTACCCATTTTGTATGTAACCGGTCCTCGGGGTATTAGTTGAAGATCTTCAAGACAAGCTCGCAATTCGTCCAGCTCAGCAAAACCTAGAGAGTCTCCAATTAGGAGTGGGGGTCTAGCCATACCCACAGGCACCCCAATCATATTCAGTGCAGCCTTAATTGCCAATCCGCCACCATTGTTAACAAATATTCGAACTGTCTTCTGAATACTCCGCTGAATGATCATAGCTTCTCTAAGATCACCAGTTGCCAATGCAGTCTGCATCTTGATATATCTATCAGGGAAAACATTCGCACTTGCGAGTATAGCTCCGTCGCATCCTGATGCCAATGCTGGAAGTGCTACCTCATCATGCCCAACCACAACCTGGAAGGTTTCTGGGCGACGAACAAGGATTGTGGTCAAATTGACGAGGTCACCACTAGAGTCTTTCATACCAGCGATTCCGTCAATCTCTCGTAGTCCATCAATAAGGGTCCAATGCATTGGAACTCCTGTCACTTGAGGAATGTTGTAAATGAAGATAGGAATATCACTATTATTCGCCACTTTCTCGAAATGCTCAAAGACCTCCTTGTGAGAAGGTTTCAGAAAGTATGGAGAAACAACTAGGGCTCCAGCAGCTCCAAGCTCGGAAGCACGTCTGGTCAGCTTGATAACATCACCAGTGTACGCGGCCCCAGTTCCTGCAAGAACTGGTACACGCCCCTTTGCAGCTTCGCAAGAGATTCGGATTGCCTCAACTTTCTCTTCAAACTTCATACTGGTAAACTCACCAGTTGTTCCACAGGGAACAATTCCAGTTGCACCGGCTTTAATTACATAATCGATTAAACCTCTGTACTGCTTCTCATTCACACCATTCTCATCAAAGGGAGTAACCAGTGCGGGATATACACCCTTGAAACGATAATCTCCGTTGTACATGTATTTCTACCTCCATATGTCAGCCAAGGCAATTTCTGTAGCCTCTTGAGTTGCCATAGTGACTTCTCTGCGGTTTCGTGTATTCAAGTCGACATCCAAGGCGAAAACAATCACATCATTTTCGACAGATTGACTTGGAATCTTACCATTCTCGAGAAATGTTGCCACTGCTCGTGCAACTCCCGATTGGACAGGACCGTAAAACAATGATGCCTGTCTCATAGAGTCGATTTTCCTGATCGGGAACATAATACTACTAGGCTTGACAGCAAGATTTGGTTCGAGAATGACAGAAAGAGCTTCATGACCAATCTTCGCATTAGTGAGCAATTTGATGAATGTCCGACCCATTGGTCCGTTCTTGTTTCCAGCTGCAATTCCTACTGACACAATATTGTTGGATGCTGTACCCTGTTTGATATTTGACGCATCTCTGACCTCAAATCCCTGTTGTGTTAGTGCATCTAGAATTTGGATTTTCCTCTGGATTGGGGGGTGCTTGAGTTCTTCTATGATACCAAGTTTTTCAAGTTCCAGGCGAATTTCCTCTTTTGTTTCAGGAGGGAGCGTTCCTCCGGTATCAAGGGGCATCCTGCATTTCCCGGCATTGATGCCCATCATTTTAAGACCAGCTTTGATTGGCGGTGCCGCACCATTCTTCAATACTATACGTGCAAGAGTCTGTGCAGAGTTCTGTAGCTTCGCAGCTTCTTCGATCTTACCCTTGCGGACCTTTTTCATGATATCCAACCAGATATGGGGTATCAGATTTGCAGAAGCTAGAATAGCTGCATTTACTCCAGCGGCTACTGCGGACATAAAGCATTCATCGGCTCCAATTATAACCTCGATTTTACCTTGCACCTTCTGAATTAGTTCGAGTAGATAGGGTATGTTCCCACTACTATCTTTGATACCCACAATATTATCTAACTCAGAAAGATCCTCGACAACATTAGAATTCAGTACACCAAGAGTGCATTGGGGAATATTATACATGATTACAGGCAAATCCGACTTTCGTGCCACAGTGGCGTAGTGTTCAAAATATCCCTTATCACCCGGTCTCAGGTAGTATGGTGAAATCACTAAGGCTGCATCGCAGCCTATGTCTGCAGCATACTTGGTCAAGAGTACACTTGCTCTAGTACTGTTTTGACCAGTACCAGCAATAATAGGAACTCGGCCATCAACATATTCAACTGCAAGTTTCAAGAGCTTCTTGCGCTCCTCCGTTCTCATATATGAGAACTCTCCAGTCGTTCCAGCTGGAACAACTCCTGTTGCGCCCTTACTGATAGTATAATCGATGACTTGTTTGAAGCCTTCTTCGCTAATATCTCCATCTCTAGAGAATGGAGTTACAAGTGCTGGCATTACTCCTTTTGGCACGAACTTACTCACAGAATCACCGATGCCTGTCCGAGCTGGTCGGTATAAATGGGCTTCGTTTAGGATACTTTTCCTAGGGAAGTCGATATATGGCAGAAATGCCACAAATTCACTATGAAGGAATACATACTTGCAATGACTACATGTCCTGAGTCAATTAGCCAAGAGTTGGCACGTATACTTGTTGAGAAGCAAGTATGCGCCTGTGTCAATATTGTCCCCAATATCATAAGCACATATCACTGGAAAAATGAGTTGGTAACAGATGCAGAATCAATCTTGATCATAAAAACTGAAGCAGGATTTGAAGAACGTTTGGAGAATACAATTATTGAGAATCATCCCTATGAAGTTCCTGAGTTCATTGTTCTAGACATCAGAACAGGTTCCAAGAACTACCTAGATTGGATTTCTGCAAGTCTGTCAATGAGCTAATTGGGGAATTATGCAATGTCAGCACGCCTGGCAGCATATACCAATGACTCATTGAAATATTGCCCAACAATCGCACACATTGCAGGACCAATGACATAATTTATCTCTCCAGGCATCAGCTCTTTCAGATTCGTTTTAGATGTTAGCTTGCCCTTTCGCTTCAGAACTCCAATCTCTTTTTCAATTGTGGATTTAGCCTTGTCCCAAGCCATTGGCTCAGCACCCCTGCCCGTACCCACCAAACCATCCTTGATCTCGTAGATTCCTCGCATGATGAAAATGGCTAGGTTATCCATGTCCGTAGAATCTTTCACGAAATTCTTGCCGTGTTGGTCACATTTGTTCTCCTTTAGCACTGCACCACATGCAGAGCAAATTAATCGACCCCGATTTGTCTTGATATAATACGATAGAAGATTCGCGCACTTTGTTGTATCACTCTGTGACCATTCCAGTCCCTTCGTACCTACACGCCCGATGGCGCGAAAGACAGTCTGAGCTTTATTATGGAGATACATTAGAATATCAATCGACTCACGTTTGGATTCAATGGACAATTTTTCTTTCTGTTTTGTTTCATAGGCATACTCTTCCTTAGCAAGTTTCTCCAAACGTTCCTGTTTCAAGAATCTCTGCATAATGTCGAATGCAATCGCATAGTTATCGTAATCAAGACCCTCCATTTCAAGGGGCTTATCGATAATGCCCTCTAAGGTTGGACTAGGAGTGTTTTCAAGCTCTTGTTGGGCTGCATTCATATCTTTATTCGAAAGACGGGCATGCATCCATGTGCATATTCTCGCAGCGTCAAGATTGGGATGAATCACCTTAAACTCATAGATGCGCATTGCAGCTAGATCAATTAGTATTTCCTCTCTTAGAAATTGAAGACTTGTATCAGTGTCTTCGTATATACTCTTTAGAAGAGCTTTGATACGTAGAAGATCCTGCTTCGATCGAATATAGGACTCAACAACTCTAGTAAGATTTGTGATAATACCAGTTGTAAAATGCCAGATAATATCAAGCCTGATTGATCTTATTGTCTCATCCTCGATTCGTTGCTTACTAAAATCACGAGCAGAAGAAATACCAAGTGAACTGAGTGCGCCACTCTTTACTTGATTCCGAATCTCCAGTAGTCTTATGATCTCCTCTGGAGGTGGAACTCGCATCTTCTTCGATAACTCATTAAGAACCTCAATTTCAATGCCTACTAAGCTATTCCGGTTTTTGGCTAGCAAGTCAATAGAAATTTTGTCAAGCTCTGATGCTCGAAGGCCTCGAGCTTTTAGTAAACCTTTCACTGGTCGCGCAAGAGTGTCTTCAAGCTTCTCTAATGTCTTTAGAGACCTTTCTAATAGTTCCATCTCTTCTTTACTGACTTGTGGACCAGAGGGAGTTTCTTCGACTGCACTGGTCAGTGCACGTAGACCATCGCCAATAACCGATACATCATCAATGCCCTTTCGACGAAGTTGGGCTTTCAAATCATCGGATCCTATTGTCAGAAGTGAAGAGAGAATCTCGAGTACAAACGATGAGTTCGCCGATAGAGCATCAGCAATCGAACCGATGACAACATTCCCTAACCTTCGCTCATATTCGTCAATAGTAGTTGGCTTATCGTAATCATTTTTGACTGCATCAAGCAAAGATAGTCTAATCATGTGTGCCTGCTTTATTGCATTAAGTTCATCAGTACTCCTGGAAAAACGCTCTAAAATTGTAGTTGCAATCCTTTCCCAATTACGGGGAGGTATGATTGTATCTGCCAATCGACCTTTTGCATATTCAATTTTACCAAAAATATGCTCAAGACCCCATTGAAGAACAGTTGTTTCAGGTACTTCGGAAGGATGTTCGCGTAGTAACTCTTCCCTCAAGGATAGCGCGCTCTCTTTCAGTCCGGAGGCTTTGGTGTAGAGCTCATCCCTCCATTCAGGGCCCCATCCAGTGATTTCGATTATTAAATCAATATCATGATTGGGGGTGTAATCTGAAGGAATTTTTTGAAGATATTCTTTGATAAGCGAGATTATCTTGTTTAGCGTATCAGGAGTCGAATTGTCTTTTCCACTCAATTCGTCACAGAGTCGAACGGTAAGCTCGCTTGATATGCGAGCTATATCAATCTCTTCACGCTGTCTTTCACCCAGGAGTTGCCGAACCTCTAGTTCCAATTGACGGCGTTCTTCTCGACCAAGGTCATCTTTTCCGTCTGCTGTCAACTCAGGAGAATCTGATGCCTTTAATAATCGGATGCCCTGATAGCTATGAAGATAGAAGGAGGCAAAAAAGGAGAATACATCTTCAAGAGGTTGAGTTTCTGTAAGCGTTTCTGCAAAGAGCTGCCTATCCCTTGTACTGCGCATATGAGTGACTAAAGCTTCTCGAAGAAGTATCTCTTTGCCAGCCTCGCTGCCTTGTCGTGTTTTAAGTACCCAAGAACTTGCCATAGATCTCACCTCAGATACGTACTCCCAATTGAAACTGTCAATATGTCATCAAAGTGTTCATAGGATATAAGATATAGAAGATTGGCTATTTTCGGGTCTCTCAAGAAGACACGAGAGATACGAGGTAGCAATCGACCAAGACCTCGAATTCGTGAACCCATGAGGTACTCGAGAAACTCATCACCTATATTGATATTAATTACTCCAGCAGCTCCCATCCCCTCTGCCTGCAGTTTCAAGATTCTCCGTGCAAAAGTTTCCTCCATACTAGTTTCGCGTTCTTTCATTTCTGTCAGTTTATCATAGAGAATATCTCGTAGCTCAACATAATAGTGAAGAGTGGATTCAGGTTGGGGTTCAGGTGGGAATGATTTTTCTTGTTCAACTGGATAGTTTCTTTTTATGGTTTCAATGCGTGGTTCAAGCGGCAAAGGTCGAACTGGTTCCATCGGCAGTTCAGGCAATTTTGTCCCATCTTCGGTTGCATTTGCCTTTAGAATTTCTCTTTGTTCTACCTTTTCCTGATATTCACGTACTTCTCGCTCGTATGCTGACATCTCAGTTTCATATTGTCGTGTTGTTTCGTTTATGAGTTCGCTACGCCTATTATTATTGTCGCGAATTACTTCATTCTCACGTTTAATTTCATCGCAAAGGAATTGCCATTCATCTAGTTTAGTTTTGAAGGCAGCCTCCCTTGCATCTGCCTCTGTTTTCACCCGATCAGCAATTGCACTTGGAGATACAGCCTCACTAAGTAGTTCATGCACATATTGCAATAAAGCGAGTAGAGATTCTGGGAGAGATAATGAAGCGTCTACGCTATCACGGAAACCTTCAACCCAATTGACTGCTTCCTTTCTCCACTCCTCCGACTTCTCACCAGCGCTCTCAATTGCTGATGAAAGTTCATCGTTTAGACTAGTGCCCTCAGTCCTCATTTTGTCAATCATCCTTCGGATTACAGGTTTCGATAAGATTGTATCAGCTACATTTGGGATGATATCTGACACACTAGTTTGGAACTGGTTTAAAAGAGCCATGAGCGCTGTACCAGTTGGAGTGAGCATCCCAACATCGGTGGGATCTGAATGTTTCTTTTGTATCTCAGAACGGGCAATCTCTGCAACATCTGAAAATTCAATTAGATTCCATACATCAATGTGTCTGAAGGTTTCAATCATCTCTCGCGTTATTGAATCCATCAATTGAATAAAATCATGATATTCAACACCTTGAAACGACTTTCTTGAAAAGGATGCATTAATCTTTGATTCAACCTCTGCATAAAATTTCTCAAAAAACATCACGTTTGTGGAATCCATGCCTTCTTGAGCAACCTCTTGACGAAAGTCACGAAGTGCTGTAAAGAATGCTTCTTTTGCCGCTGATGTAATTAAATAGTGATCAAATTCTTGAGCAAAGTATTGTGCGACTCTTTTAGCATAGGCAACTGAATAACTTAGAGTGCTCTTGAGTTGCCATGCGCGAATCTCCTCGAGTTGAAAAGATTCCCTTTCTATTGACTTCATGAATTGTATAACTAGCACTTGAGCAAGTTTATGTTTGATTCCTTCGAATCTATCATTGTTTGTATCAACATCTGCGAGAAGTGCGGTTTTGTGTCCTTCAAAACTTAGATTCTTCCCAGAACTCGAATGTTGTTCAACAACAAACTCTAGAGCATCAACAGTATCATTAAGGTAACTCACAAACTCTGCAGTCTTACTCTTAATAGATTGTAAATCTTTGAGGTTTACCGTTTCTGTCTGGAGATATTCCTTCAGAACTGAGATTACACCTTCAGCAACATCAGCCTCCTCAATGGCATATGCATAGGTGTTTAATTCATCAAGTATTGCTTGCCCTGTTTCTGGTACGGTCTTTGTTAATAGCTCAATAGCACTCGGAGTGAGTACACGGTGTTGATAGTGTTCAAAGACATCACCCTCTGATAACGATGGCAATCTAAAATCAAGCTTCTTGCGTTGAGAAATCTTCAAACCAGGAGGGACAAGTGTAAAGTCATCATAAATCGACATCTGTGCCACAGCCTCTATTGCCATTTGCTCAGCTTTGACCTGAAATGAATCCCACGAGCCTTGGAATCGCCTATCAAGCATATCAACGAATAGAACCTTATTCAAACGATCTGCAAAGCGTTGAATGACAGCAAGGCCTTCTAAATCATAATTGAGCTCATTGTTTATAACTGCAGTTTCTATATCTCCAAGTTTTTTGGATAGTTCCTTCACGTATTGGTCTATTTTGAAGGGATCAACAACACCCTTCTCCCAACTCAATACACAGACGTGGGTCCCAACACCTCCTTCAGACCCACCAGCTACTACGAGTTGTTCAGGTAGAACTCCAGGTCCAGGTGTTCTCTCGAGATTCCACTCAATTGAGAGTAGTTCTAGCCCTTCTGAAGAGAGTAAGGTATCTCGCACATTAAAGACGAGAGGCGCAATATTCATTGAGACCGTTTCGGAATGCTGTTCAAGCATACTCCCTGTGCCCATTGCGCTTCCAACTGGATAGCCTAAACCAGTCGTTGATCCCAAAACTGAAGCGGAAGCCATTCTTATGGCTTCGACAGTGCTTTGTGCCTGTACATCTCTTCGATTTTTCCCGCTCATCATTGTATTCTCCTTCATCTAGCAAGCTAGGGCTAATGTTGAGAATAGTCTTAATATGAGAACCTGTATCCTTTCATTTGAATCTAGCTTGCGCGTAGCCTTTCTCGTTTAGACTTTAGTCCATACACCATTTCCTAGATTCTTGACCAGCCCAGCTTCTGCTAGTCCTTCGAGAGTTACAAAAACTGTGGTCTTAATCAGAGTGTCAAGACTCTCTGGAATCGGCACACTTCGAGACTGCCGTACATCGAAAACTAATTGTTCAATATCTGCCTCGCCCCTTGCTCCAAGGTGTGTTAAAACCGTATCTTGAAGATGAACTACGCCATCAGATACTGCTCCGAATTGAAGACGAGCTTCGCCGAACAGATAGGGGACATCATGAGCAGGAAGTAGATGTTCTACGCCTAGCTTTGCTAGACGTTCAATAGCCGCAATCTTGGAGATAAGACTACCACTTAGGTCTACATAGAATTTGCGAGGGTCGTTTGGAAAATTGTTCACTTCATCTCCAGAGAAGAGAAGCTTCTTTTTACTATCAAATAATACACAGTGACCTGCAGAATGGCCTCCGGTTAAAATTACTTGAAGAGAGGTATCACCAACCTTGATAATTTGACCATCTGATAAGAGAGCGTCCGGCTCACATCCCTTATAGTTTACACGCAGAGGACCCTTATCTAGCTTCATGGATAGACGAGTTGTACGATCCATGAGTAGGCGTTCCTCAAAGAAAGATTGAGGATTTCGAATCAATTCAGCATCATCTGAATGGATCATAATAGGCGCACCGGTGAACCTTCTTAAGCGGATTGCACCTCCGGCATGATCAGGATGACCATGTGTGCATACGATGCCAATAAGATCGCTCTTATGATTCAATCCGAATTCTTTGAGTGCTCTCTCTATTCTATCTCCAGGGTCGCCAGCAGTACCAGGATCTATGACTAGTGCTTCACCATCATTGACTATTAGATAGCTAGCAATGAATCCAAACTCCCCCGCAAACTTGCCTCTGATGGCATGAACATTGGGAATAATCTCTATAGCGTCCATTGTCTAATTACATTGAATATCCCTCTCCTTATGATGATATCGACGTTGAGTGACCCTTATCAAGAATGACTTCAGAAATCAGACGAGGTTTTGGAACACATCAAAGTCAACATTAAGCGAGAGAAAACTGTGGGAGCAAGACTGGAAGATGAAAGGAGTATATGTTCTTATCATTGAAGTTCCTGAAGATAAACATCTCATCATAAAGGCTCTTGGAGATCTCCTATTTGAAAGAGGGATATGGCTCTATGTAGGCTCAGCTATGGGAGGTGGATCCACAAGCCTTGAGAACCGAATTAATAGACACTTCCGAAAGGAAAAGACTGTTCACTGGCATATCGATGCTTTGTTACGTCATTCAACAAATCTGCAGGCTGCGATTTGGGCTGAGAGTTTTCAGTCCATGGAGTGTCAGGTCGCGAAGAAATTTGAAAGGATGGATGAGTTTAATCCAGGACACAGAGGTTTTGGGGCATCGGATTGTTCGAACCACTGTACTTCCCATCTATTTTATTGTAAGGATAACGAGAAGGTTCAAGATTTGGTAAGTATGATATTTGTTGAACTTGATTTGAAACCAAGTATCACTTTTGATGGAAGGATTATGTCTTGAATACCTCAGCAGCAAATATTAAATGGTCAGGAGAATGATGATTCGAGTAAGGAGGAAATCTGAACTTGCCTGACTGGCGAAGCATTTTTCAAGATCTGAAGACAACCGGACAAACATTCACTGTCTATCTAAGATACATGCAAAAAGATACACTTGCGAAGATTCCTAACGTAAGAGTCGAAGATGTGTTTGACGATTATGTTAAACTCGTGAACCCGAGTGGGCATGGTGTATTAGGTTTCGAAGATGTGTTGTACATATCGATACCTCGACAGATGCAAGGATAGATTAATCTTTCAGACTTTACTCACGTACAACCAAGCTTTTAATTCAAATTGAGTGTTTTCTTGAATAGTCTACTGTAGTAGGTGTAATCTATAGTGTCATACATAACCTACATACCAATTGAGAACGAGAGAGTACTTGCTCAACATCAGGAGTATACTCTGACGAATTACAGATTAATTCAATTCGACCGAGGATCAAGAACAAGTGTTAGTCTTCCTCTCCATATTATCAAAGAATACAAACTAACACCGAATTCAGCCATGTTCAAGGTGACGAATGGAATTGTAAACCTTGTTGGTGCTCTGCCAAAGAGAGAGGAGATGCGTGCAGCACTTGGTCTCAGGGAGTTTGAGAGGCTCAATATGGGTGGTCAGAGAAAGATATGCGAAGTGAGTGGTGTACCCTGCATACACCCGGATCATCCATATAATCGTTGGATATCTGTTGGATTTCATAGACCTTTCTCACGACATTTCTATCAAACCTTTGCATGGCTCAAGGGTGAAGAAGTTTTTACGTACTATCCAGAGAGTTTCATTCTAACTAACTATCGACTCTATCAGATGGATGCGAAGACAAAGAAATTATTCATCTTCCCACTTCATATGATTGAAACTTTTGAATCAAGGGGAGATAAAATCAAGATTAAAGCAACCTCTGGTAAGTTCGAAATGAGAGGTCGCGTACCAAGACAGGATCATATGATTACGGTATGGCAAACGCGCGCATGGAGTAATAATCCACCAGAACACCTAGATTGGCTAATCAGACCATTCAGTTATATCGTTCCCCATCACCCACTGAGTCAATATGAAATAAGTGACTCCGCCAGGGTTGAAACGACTTTCAGAGCTACTGAAACGACACAGGATGTAGAAGCAAGCGCTAGTGCTGCAGGAGCAAGTACTGTATTTGTGAAACCAGTGATTAAGGACAAGTGCACTCACTGCGGAGCACCTATGTCTTGGGAACAAATTGATTGGACTGGACCAGACCAGTATGCATGTCCAGCCTGTGCCTCTACACACCGTGTTGACTATATCAGGATGTAAGAATATTCTATCACTCGGAGTGGACCTTAGTCCACTCCAGTGATAATCGCTTAACTGTTTCTTTTGTGGGAAGACCTGTTTCTAGGTCCCATCCTCTAAGAGTGTAGTAGTCCTTAAGCATAGGTGCAAGATCGACTGTCTGACCTTTCCCAGGACCTTCAGGCATAGGTTCTTTGGTAAATCGATCTGGGAGCTGGTCGTCCTTCTTTGTTATGCCTTCTCTTGCATTGAATAAACGTTTTAGCGTTACTTGACGTTCAGCAATCTTTGTGAGGTTTTCCACCTTTCCCAAGTACGACTCACCAGTCACAGAAGGAAGCATCCTGGCAAAGTCTTCCATCCAAAAGATTGGAGGCCATGATACCGAATACCAGCAGACTATCAAGGTGTCCCGAATACAATAGGCATTCTCAGATTCAAACACTGCATTGGCTTTGTATTTCTCAGTGTAAGGATCAATGATTTCCGGAAGCTTGTCTGCGCCCCACCGACTCGCTGCTACATCTTCATATCCAAGTTGATCTACAACAACGAGACTTCGCAAATGATCGGCACCTCGAGCCCCTGTGGCATGACCTAAAGCAATACTTCTGTGAGTACGCCCATCTTGTCCTGAAACTTCCATACCCTTAACATGAATTGCAAACTTTTCGGTTCCTCGACCTAGCGTTTCAGCTGCCCTCTTACTTCCCTCAGCTAGTAGGTTACCAAAACCTTTCCTGTCTGCAATCATCTGAAGTAGATCAATTATCTGTTCTCGATCACCCCAGCTGAGTTTGAGACCACCAGTATCCTTCGTTGTGATAACACCCTTAACAAATGCCTCAATAGCGAATCCAATCGTGGCACCCGCAGAGATAATATCCATGCCATATCTGTTGCAAATCTGATTTGCCTTCAGAGTTGTAGCATAATCGTCAATGCCTAGTGAACTACCAAATGCCATCAAACCCTCATATTCAGGGCCCTCTTCCAGAGTTCCAGCAAATGGACCATCCCGCACATAATTGACTTTCTTGCACCCCAAACTGCAGCCAAAACAAGCTCGATCGGCAACTGTGTATCTCGGTCGTATGTAATCGCCACTCAACTTCTCCCAGCCATCAAAGACTCCAGTCTGATGGTTATATGTGGGTAACTCACCAATCTCTTGCTTCACTGCTGTAAGAACCCAAGTTCCGTACTTACCCATCTGTCGTGCTTGGGGATTGCTGCGTACTCTGGAATGAGCCTCTTTGGCTAACTCCATAAAAGTGGAATGATCATGCACTTCAACCGCACCATGTCCTCTGATAGCTATGCCTTTAACGTTCTTACTGCCAAGTACTGCTCCCATGCCTGTTCGTCCCGCAGCTCTTGCATGATTCACCATTACTGATGCATATCGAACAAGCCGCTCACCTGCAGGTCCAATTGCGGCGACTTGAATATCAGGATCTTGATGTATCTTCTTGATGGCACCTGTCAGTTTGTCGGTTGTTAATCCCCAGAGCTGTTGCGCATCCCTAATTTGAAGGTCTGAGTCTTCAATATAGATGTAGACTGGTTTTTCGGACTTTCCCTCAATAACAAGCAGATCATACCCAGCATACTTGAGTTCTGCTCCCAAGAATCCGCCCACATGACTCTCACCCCAAATACCTGTTAAGGGAGCCTTTGAAATGAAAACTGTTCGACCACTCATTGGCCACATTGTGCCTGTAATTGGACCAGTAGCAATAATGAGTTTATTCTTGTCACTAAGTGAATCGATTCTTCCAGGCACTTCAGTAAAGAGAAGTTTTGCCCCAAAACCGTCACCCCCAATGAAATCCTTTATCCATGATGTTGGAAGAGGCTCAACATTGAATATTCCGTCGGTAAGATTTACACGAAGAAACTTACCCATGTAGCCGCGAGCCATTATCACTCAGCTCCACTTACCTCTTCAGCTTTGTTGGTGCGGCTGATTTCTTTCAAGTAACTGATAATCTTACCATGACGATCGACTGATGCCAATGAGGCTGTTGGACCATATGTTATTGCTCCGGTTGGACATGCCTTTGCGCATTCGGGGTCTCCATCACAATGATCACATTTGATGATTCTCATTTGAACAGTATCAAGAAGGATGACTCCATTCACGCAAACGCCTACACATGATTTACATAGGATACATTTGTCGTCATCGAGATAGGTCATTTTAGTAATAGGATCACGACGCATTGCATATACAGGGCAGATATCAACGCAAGGAGCAGTTTCACAAGGACCACAGACATTAGGAACATCTAGACCAATATCGTCATATCGCACTATTTTCAACCGTGCAAGACTTGGTTGGAATTTTCCTTCATGATGTGCAGAACACGCCAATTCACATATTCGGCACCCTGTGCATCGGTTCATATCAATAATCAATTGTGATGGCAGATAAACCACCTCGGGAGCATGTGATGAGTAATAATCTCTCTAAAATGCTTTGGCGAATCCAATATTTGGATTATGCCTACACGGTTTATTAAGGTTAGAGCTATAAGTGATGCTAGGTTGTGAAAAATGTCGGAGGACGATTTGAAAGACAAGAAAGGAAAGAAATCTGACTACGCAGAAGTTGAATTCGAAATTGGCAATATCGAGTTCGAGGCCAAGGGCCGGAGCGTTGTCGTTGAAAGAATGTTTCGATTGCTCTTGGAGAGAATCGAAGAAGGCAAACTTGTGAGAGAATTCAAATTAGTGGAGCCAGATGAAGAGGAAGAAGAGGAGGAAGAAGAAGAAGAACTCCCTCCAGAAATAATGGAACAATATGAGATTTCTGATGATGAAGAATCTTCTCTGGATGCTCCGCCTGCATGGGATACACTTGATTCATCTGAACCAGAAATTTCAGATGCTGAGAAAGATGAATTTGACCTTTAAGCGATTCTCAATCTACCTCAACAATCCAGCCATACCGATCTTCTCGTATACCGGATTGGATGCCAGTTAGTTCGTCAAAGAGCTCTTGAGTTAGTTTGCCAGTCTTCCCATCAGATACTGTGTAAGGTCTATCGTTGAACCACAGAGAACCAACAGGAGCAATGATTGCCGCAGTGCCACAACCAAACATTTCAACAACCTTTCCTGATGCAATACCTTCGATTACTTCATCTACGGAAATCTGTCGCTCCATGACTTTTACTCCCATATCCTTTGCGAGAGTTAGAACAGAATCCCGGGTGATTCCCGCTAGAATTGTGCCACTAAGTGGGGGTGTGGCGAGCTCATCATCGAACTTCACGAAAATGTTCATCGTGCCTACTTCTTCAAGATACTTCCGTTCAAGTGCATCCAACCAGAGAACTTGAGAACAGCCAACTTCTGCGGCTTTCGTTCCTGCAAAAAGACCAGCAGCATAGTTGCCTATAGTCTTAGCAACACCAACACCGCCACGAACTGCACGGACATATTCAGTACTTAGATAGATGTTGACAGGACTAAAGCCTTCTCTGAAGTACGGTCCTACCGGACTTAGAATGATATAGAAGAGGTATTCATCAGCAGGCTTAACACCCAGCTTAGCTTGAGTGCCAATCATAGTGGGCCGAATGTAGAGAGAACTTCCTGCAACATCTGGTACCCATGAATTTTCTATTAGTAGCAGTTTCTTAAGAGCCTCAAGTGCAATATCGACATCAACATGTGGCATCACCATTCGATTAGCGGATCGATTTAAGCGTTCAAAGTTCTTTTCTGGACGAAAGAGAAGTACGCGTTCTTCATGCTTGTATGCCTTCATACCTTCAAATATGCCCTGACCATAATGCAGACACAAGGCTGCAGGGCTTAGCGACAATGGAGCAAATTGATGGATCATGGCATCGTGCCATTTACTTGCAGAATATTGCATTGAAAACATATGATCAGTGAATACTGTACCGAAAGGAACCTTAAGAACATCTGAGGGTTTCTCTTTTAGTTCTTCAGGAGGTGCTAGATTAATCTCTATCTCCATCGCACTCACAGCATTTTGATGTATATCCTGCTACCTCTTAAGAGGATAGGTTAATACAATTCTTATGGAAGAGATTAAACAGAATAGAAGATGTTTAAGGAAATGCCTTAAATCATTGGTAGGTAATGAAATCTAATGAAGGAACGGAGATAATCTCAATATGAGTCATCGCGAAGGTGCAACACGTGAAGATACGTTCTTTGTGGATCCGAAAGAAGTTCTAAGCCAATATAGTGTTGAATGGGTTTCGCTCAAAAAGTCCTATGATGAATTGAAAACACAGTTGAGCGAAATTCAAAAAGAACTAAATGACCTCGATCGGAAATTGGCTAGTGGCAGTTTAACTGAATCAGAACATATTATCCTATATCGCGATAAGTGGGCAGTATCGACTCAGATGATTCAAGTAAAGAGAGAGGTAGAAGCAAGACTCTTTGAGATTCAAAAAGAAATTAGGACTGCCAATAACCAGCTCAAACAGATGGAGATTGACAAACAACGTCGACTGCGCATGGAAGAGGAGAGAAGCCATGCGATGATTGAATGGATGAGTCTTAAGCAGGGTTTTGATCTTACCGAGGCAAGAAGAACAGAAATTAATGCAGAGTCAGACAAGATGGAACGCGAAAGAAGAAATGGTAAGATTTCAGAAGCAGAATATAGAAAGAGTAGAATTGAACAAATTCGTCAACTTGCGGAATTACGAACAGTAGAATCCGATATTAAGCGTAGACTTGCAGAGCTTTTAGAAATCATACGAAGTTGATTGCTATATTTGATCATTGAAAAAGAAGAAAGTGCAGGATTCCAAGGGAATCCCGCATAGTCTTTTAATTATGCAAATTGACCTTGGTCAATCATTGCATTGGCGACTTTCAAGAAACCTGCAATGTTTGCACCTATGACATAGTTACCCTTTGCGCCAAAGAGCTCGGATGTCTTGTATGCATTTGCATGAATATTCTGCATGATCTGATGAAGTTTAGCATCTACTTCTTCACGTGTCCAGAAGAAGCGCTGGCTGTTCTGAGCCATCTCAAGGCCAGAAACCGACACTCCACCTGCATTGGCAGCTTTTCCAGGACCGAAGAGAATCTTGTTTTTGAGGAAGATTTCAACACCCTCAGGTACAGTAGGCATGTTTGCTCCTTCTCCAACAGCAAGAACTCCATTATCTACAAGTGCCTTCGCCTCGTTTGCATCCACCTCATTTTGAGTGGCGCATGGCAATGCAATATCGCACTTGAGGCTCCATGGGCTTCCCGATGTTGAGTAATCAACTTTGAATTGTTCTGCATACTCTTGGATTCTGCCTCTACGAACATTCTTCAGATCCATAACCCAATCAAGTTTCTTCTGAGTAATGCCATCTGGATCATGAATCCAGCCAGAAGAATCACTAAGGGAAATTACCTTTGCACCTAGTTGAATGCACTTCTCGGTTGCATATTGAGCAACGTTACCTGAGCCAGACACACAGACAGTCTTACCCTTTATGTCTTCACCCTTAGTCTTGAGCATCTCTTGCACAAAGTACACGCAACCAAATCCAGTTGCTTCGGGGCGAATTAATGAACCACCCCAACCGCCGCCTTTGCCTGTTAGAACACCAGTGCCATGGTTGTTTGTAATTTTCCTATAAGCTCCATAAAAGTAGCCAATTTCACGTCCACCTACACCGATGTCTCCAGCGGGTATATCAATAAATTGACCTATGTGTCTATAGAGTTCAAACATAAAACTCTCACAGAAGCTCTCTACCTCACCATCAGTCTTACCCTTTGGATCGAAATCAGAACCACCCTTAGCACCTCCCATCGGAAGAGTTGTCAAGCTATTCTTGAAAACTTGCTCAAAACCCAAAAATTTGAGTACGCCTTGATTAACAGTAGGATGTAAACGAAGACCACCTTTGTATGGCCCTATAGCCGAATTGAATTGAATTCTAAAGCCTCTGTTAACCTGAATCTTGCCATCCTTGTCCTTCCACGGTACACGAAACTGAATTATTCGTTCAGGTTCTGTTATTCTCTCTAAAATAGAGAATTCCTGGTACTTTGGATATTTCTTGATTGCTGGCTCCAAAGACTCGAGTACTTCCAATACAGCCTGATGGAAAACCTTTTGATCAGGGTCTTTTTCGACAATCCTGTTGTAAACACTCTCTATGTATTTATTCATACTCACACGCACCGGTAGTGTTAGACGGGAAGGCCTCGAACGAGCCGTCCGTATAAATTCATCGGATGGGTCATTATTCTGAAAGCGTTTTTAGTTTACTATTAGGATGAGATTAAAGTAACACGAACAGTCATTAGAGGCCTATCAGAATATGGAGATGGGGTAAACGTAATGCCGACATTTGAGCAGGAATGGATTTCACCAATTCTCGAGGTATATAAAAAGCAGAAGATTACTGAAACATACTCTGTCATCTTAGGACTAAATCCAATGGGGCATGCAGTTTGTAGGCAACTCTACGAGAAGAATGATTTTGAGAGTCTCTTGATTTTCAACTCTCCAGCATTTTCTTCATGGAATCGATATCCGACAGATATCAAAGCTCCTGTTGTACCTGTTCATGCAATGGTTGCTGATGACCTGATGATTATCTTTGGAGATGTAATGATGAAAGAGTATGATTGGATGACTGATATGCTATTTTACATCAGAGGTCATGTTCCTACCAGATTTGTGATTTCTATTGTGACTCACGATGGTCTTACATGCGGGCAGGTGCTCTCCAAGAGCGGAGATCGATTATTAAAACGCATGGATGTTCCACTCGGTCGTGCTGATTACTATGATGGAATCACTGCCCCTCTGATTAGTGCAGGAGCTGTTGCAGGTCTAGACCCAGTCATCTTGTTTTTAGAGGAATCCAAAGATCAAGAGCTTATCCTACAAGTGGATGATATAGCAGTCTTCCAGTCAGAGGTTGAATTAGCTCTCGAACTTCTTGAGAGAGGCCTTGATTTGAATTTATCATTATGAGAAGAGAGAACTATTCAGAAGTACGACCATATCCAATTCGGTCACGTCCTCCAAGCGATTCAAATCTGTCCTCAATACTGCGAGAAGATGAGATTTTTTTATCACAGTCCAAGCACATCAGAGCGCGAGTTTCTCTGACTTCCACAATATTACTACAAGAAATACAGGTCCATAATCCACCTTGGAGAAGTTTGGTCTTTCTAAAGACAGCGCGAGCTACCTCGCGTAATGAGTCAGGGCAATCAGGAGCCACTCCAATAATTCCTTGTTCTGACCACTCGCAGAGCAGAGATACAAGAGTTGTCATCAACTCAATAATACGCGTTGTTCGTTCCTCAATCTCAATAGAGGTTTCAGATTTTATATCTCGTGGCACATCTGAAACCATTGAGAGCATTTCGATGAAAGCAAAGAAAGCTGGTGGAGGAAATCGCTTCTTTCCTCTTGCTTCTACCATTTGCCCAAGAACCGCTGAAATCATTAGTGTTTGTGTGTAATCCTCGCGAAGTATTTTCTCTGTTTCAGCGACAATCCTGACAGGGTCGATACTATATTTCTCAGGATTGATTTTATTTTCTTCTGCAATTTCTCGAACCGACTGAAGAAGACCCTTGCCCTGTTCCATCATACGGTTGACCCGTTTTGCGATACCATGATATGTAGAGCTAGTATCTTCTGCAAGCCGCTGTATAAGTTCTCTCGCAGTTAGACTCAATCAACACACAGCCCTATGGTAGCAACGGTCTATCACAGGATAGTCATTTTAGCTTTACTCAAGCGAACGTAGAAAGCTGAAGTGACATACCATTAATCAACATCATATCAATGATGTGCCCTAATAATTACAATAAATGTTCATAGATTCTCAAAGACTCTACATTATCTGACTTTACAAAATTGCATACTGTTTCAATGTTTGGGGGTACGTACTGGTACCATCAACCGTTGTGAGCGGGAGAGATACATAATTACTGAAAGTCCAAAAGCTGCAGCTATTAAAGCTCCCCAAGGGCCTAAATCCACTAGATTGGATGTGCCACTATAGTAAATTGTTACTAAGACAGTCCATGACTTTGTTTCTATTTCATCAGTAGCAACAACAGTAAAATTATGAGTCGCTAGAGGAAGCACCCGCGGTTGAATTGTATAGATAATTGTAGACTCTCCCGCCTCAAAGACTCTACTCTGCAGAATGGTTCCATTGTGCAATAATTGGCATGAAATTGAGTTAGATGTTGTTGTGTTTACAGTCCATGAAATCGAATGTTCTACGGAAACATTGGAATAATAAAAGGGTCCGGTAGAACCCGTCAGTGTTAGAGTGCCCGTATCAGAAACAACGTTTTTCTTGATGTCAAAGGCAGCAGTATGGAACCATAAAGAACCCAACAAAACTAGAAAGGTGATGGAGATGAGAATCATGCTGCGAAGTTTACTCTTCATCAGATTGTTCTCCTGAGTTGAAATTATTTTCTAACCCTGAAACACAATTATACAATCTTTTGAAACCTTAAATAGTCTATTGCAGAAAAGAGAATGAATGTAAGAAATTACGTATTCGTAAAATCAGCTACTCATCAGAGGGACAAACCTCATTAGGGTGTAAATTTCGGCCACATTCGGCGGTCTGTTCTATGAAAGAATATGATGTGGTTTTAGGAAGTGGTGCAGAACATCTCCAGAGTAGATTTGAAGAATTAGGATTCCGAGTCTACACTTCGGATCTCAATTATGATTACAAGCGCATGTTTCCAAATGCAGATATTTATGTAAAGATAGGAAAAGTCGCTCAGCTCTCTGGCAGAAGAGTTATCGTAGTCCAAAGTTGCACTGGTTCGGGCCCCGCAGAAAACGAACAATATAGTACTTCGGACCGTATAGTCGAGCTACTACTTCTTTTAGATATGCTGTCGAAACCGCTTAATGTGGAAAAGATTGCTCACAAGCAATACTCTAGTACACCTATCCCTCCTCCAAAGAGTGTAGAGGTTGTACTCACATTTCAACCATTTGCTCTACAAGACAAGTCCTTTGAAACTGGCGAAGCATCATCTGGACGATGGGCTATCGAAACGATTGCTAAGAATTGCAACAAGGTATTTGTTGTGAGTCCACACGCACCAGATAGTCTGGAATGGGTTCGCAAATTAAAAGACAAAGGGCTTTACAAGATAATTGATGTAATACCAGATCTAGTTGATTTTGCGAAAAGAGAATTTCGTTTCAAGGATTGCGTAGTCATTGCACCTGATGAAGGAGCACAAGAACGATACAAAATTGATGGTTTTGGAAAGAGTAGAACAAATTCCTTTAAAGTTGAGCTTCATGGTGATCTTGATGTCAATGGATTAAATGTTATTGTCATTGATGATTTGACAAAAAGTGGAAGTACGCTTCTGAAAGCTCGAGACAGATTATTGGAGCAAGGAGCAAAAGAAGTTGTCTTGGCAGTAGCTCACGTTGTACCACTTTTGGAGAGAGGCGAGGAACTTCTCGAACGACTTATTGAGAAGTGTAATGAAAGGATAGTGACTTCAAATACTGTGAATACTGAAATTTTTAGCAAAGAGCACCAGAATCTCTGTTATAACATTGTAGACACTCTAGTAGAAACACTCTGATTGTGGGTTCTCTTAACATCAGGAGCTTGCAGTCATACCTATAGCTATCCTCGATTTTGGAGTGATTTGCTTCACCAAATCTCTTCTTGAGATTATTTAGTGCCTGACGACAATATTTTGATCAACGAGGACATACCTTCGTTGAAGGAATACTACTCTTAGGGATGATCTCTGAATCAACGAAACTACATTCATTTAAAATTCTGTTACATTTTCACTTTAATTTCGATAGCCATCCAGAAGAATGCATCGAATAAGTTCATCCTATTTCATAAAAGAAATTGATATTGAAAAAAATAGTGTGGATTACGAAAGCCTTTTCTCAACCTCAATATCCGCTGTTCTAGGTTATGATATGGAATTAGAAAAGGAATATCATATTGGAATAGCTCGAGGTGAGATTCCAGAATTAGTGTTGTTACCGGGTGATCCGGATCGAGCAAGAAAAATAGCAGAGGACTTCTTTGATGATCCAATTGAGATCGCAAAACATCGTGAATATTGGAGCTATAAGGGATTATGGAAGGGAGTTCCGATAGGGGTGTGTTCTACTGGGATTGGTTGTCCTTCAGCTGCTATAGCTCTTGAAGAGCTCGTAAAAGTAGGATGCAAGACTTTCATTCGAGTTGGAACATCAGGAGCAATTAGTCATGAGGTTAAAACAGGTGACATTGTTATCTTCACTGCTTCAATTCGTGATGAAGGAACTTCAAAACAGTATGTACCTATTGAGTTTCCTGCTATTGCTCATCCGGAGGTTGTTAGAGCACTCCATAGTGCAGCTGAAAGAAAAAAGATACCATATCATATCGGAATAGGGCATAGCAAAGATGCATTCTATAGTGAACATCCATCATATGTGACAGAACCTGAAGTTATGCGTCAGAAATGGGTGACAATGAGAGAAGCAGGTGTTTTAGCCACAGAGATGGAGTCTGCTGCCCTTTTTGTTATCGGTCATCTCCGAGGCGTGAGGGTTGGATGTGCATGTGTTGTCGTCGGAGAGAATGTTGTCAAAGAAGCTAAGATAATTGGAAAACCCCCTTTGGACAATCTCGTTACCGTAGCATTAGATGCTTTGATGTCCTTGAACAGCTCGAATCTAGATATCACTGAACCATAGCTTCTTTTGGACTGAGATAAGAAGATTTTCAGCAGATCGTCTATCAAGTCCAGAGATATTTGCCAATTGATCAGGACTTGTTGCGACAAGTTCAGTTGTAGTGCCTATACCCGAATTTAGAATGAGATTGATTATTGGGTCCGATGTGCCCAATTCTATTAGAACCTCTCTAAGCGTTGCAACGCTATCTACAGTTGTAGTGGGAGCTGCAACACCAGGCATCTCAGCTTCTATTGCTACATCTTCGGATTCAACAGTTGATTCCTTGAGCGCTGTCAACTCTGGTATCTCTCGTGGTCCACTATATTTTGCGATAAAGGAGGGACGTAAGAGAATCACTCCTACTATAAATGACAAGATAAGAAAAGAGACTAGGAATTCAGCACGGATATCAATTCCCACGATTGTGCCATTTGGACCAGGACCAACTAGACCAGATGTAATTCCCTCTGATAATAGATCTGTCCAAGAATCTCCAGAAATTTCAGTTGCAAAGAATAACCAAAACGGAGTGAAAAGCCCAAATCCTCCAGCTTCATAGATAATGAACTCCCTGAAGAAATCTCTTCTAGCTAAAAAGATGATTAATGGTAGACCAATTGCCAAGATGATGCTTATGAAGAACCAGTTCACATAGACACTCCAGGTTGGCGCGCTAGCAAGGATTCCAGCAATCTTGATCGCTGCAGCTCCCAAGAAAATTATTCCTGGAATGATCGCTCCGATAATAATCCCATGAGCATACCTCATTCTTCACACTCGCCTCAAGGCTCATAACCAAGAGATGATTATGAGAGCCTGTCTTTTAGATGTTTTGAGGAATCTGTTAGCGAAATTGAAAGGAATAGATTTAACCTAATTGTGGATGAAACATATCTGAAATTCTCTTTCAAATCTCATTGACCAACATGGTGAGAAGTAAATGGTATTAAACATGGTTTTTCCCCTTTTTTCGCTTGAAATGCGCAAATCCATTAAAATAGCCAAAAAGCGCCCATTAAATGCGTTCTCTGTAAAGCCTTATATACAACTTTAACGCCTTTTAGAGCACTCTAAGGAGGAGTGATAAAGACAATGAGTTTTGTCGTTAAGAAAGCAATTCAAGACTATGCAAAGAAGAAGAATCTCCAAGTCAGCGGCGACTTCTATGGTGCTGTTGATAAGAAAATCGAGATGATGCTCGATGCCGCTGCGAAAAGGACAAGTGAAAACAAGCGAAAGACCCTCAAAGGCTACGACTTGTAAAATAGTACAACTCTAGATGCCGGGAGTGGGAGCATGGCGTGCTCTCACAACCCTCTCTTTTTCATATCATCACTCTTATCAAGCAATTAATTCAGGTTGAGAAGAGTCTACATTGGGAGTAATGCCAGTTGCCAAGAGTATGCTTGACAAATGATGATGGTCCACGAAGCGAAGGCCTACTAAAACTTGCAGAAGTGTTAAGCAAGGAAGTAGAACTCTTTGTAATCGTTCCTGATAGCCAGCGAAGTGCCTCTGGGAAAGCACTAACATTAACAAGACCAATCAGAATCACCGAGCAACATGAGATAAATGGATATAGTTTTGTGAGTCATGATGGAGCTCCTGCGGACTCCGTAATTCTGGCAGAATCATTCTATGAGGATATTGATCTATTTGTATCAGGTCCAAACACGGGAGCAAACCTGGGATACCAAAGTATGCTTACAAGTGGAACAGTTGGGGCAGCATTTGAAGCAGCCATTCAAGGTATTCCCGCAATTGCAGTTTCGCGCCAAGCGACTCCGGAGGAGTGGTTTGACTCAACTGGTACAAAGCAAGACTGTACAGAGATCTGCGGAATCACAAGAGACATAATAATGCGAGTTCTTGAGAAAGGGATGCCAAAAGGGATTGATTTACTCAATCTAAACTTTCCATCAGAATTGTCTTCAAGCAGCAGGATTGTAATTGCCAAGCCAACAAAGATTCGTATGCATAACGAGGTGGAGAGACGGCTAGACCCGAATGGTCGCCCCTATTATTGGTACCTAGGAATTGAACGTACCCCTGCGGAAGGGACTGATGCTTATGAGGTGTTTGTAAACAACAATATTGCACTATCACCTGTGAAAATTGAATTCATCCATGATGAAGATATTGAACATCTAAGGAAATTCATGGCAGACTGAACTTCTTTAGACCACTCCAGAGTGCATCAGTAGTAGGTCTTTCTAAATCTAGAATCTTACCATCAAAGCGTATCTTCCTATGAGCCGGGTCAGAAGCTATTGTCCCGATAGCTTTCGCTTCAATACCGACTTGTCGCAGGGCATTAACAATAGAGTCTGCATGTTTGGGAAGACAAGTGATTAACATGGTTCCGCTACTGATTAGCTCAAGTGGATTAATATCAAGAGCTTGGCAAATAAGCCTCGTTGGCTTACTCAGTGGAATGGCATTGTAATCGATCTCAAAGCCTACTATGCTGGCGTCGCACAGTTCATGGATTCCACCTGCAAGACCTCCCTCAGTTGGATCGTGCATTGCATGTACATGACCAGTTCTAAATGCATGGATTCCGTCCTTGACAACGCTAATCTGTTCTCTTAACTTACGGGCTTCTATGATGATATCGGCACCAAGTATCTTAGACAGCGTATCATATCCCTCTGTGGCAAGAATAGCAGTTCCTTCAATTGCTGCGGATTTGGTCATCAACAGCATATCTCCTGGTTGCGCCCCTTTTGTAGTAACATATTGGTCTTTCTCAGTCATCCCCATCATAAAGCCCACGACAATTGGCTGTTCTATTCTTTCAGTTATTTCCGAGTGACCACCTACGACAGCAATATTCAAAGTCTTAGCAGCTTTGTCGATTTGCTCCATTATCCTTCCTAATTCTTCAGGTCTTGAGCCACTAGGCAACATAATTGAAACCAGGAACCATCTGGGAGCTATTCCAAAAGTAGCAACATCATTTGCATTAACATGAACAACCAGCCAACCAATATCCTCTACTGAACCAGTGATAGGATCAGTTGAAGCAACAACCACAAGATCACCTATTTGAATGAGTGATGCGTCTTCCCCGAGTCTTGGTCCAAGAAGAACATTAGGATCCAGCACTCCGAGATGAGAGAAGACAAGTTTATTGAGAATCTCCGGTGGGACTTTTCCTGGAAACATCAAATGGGCTCCTATAAACGGTAGGTGCGCATGGCTTGTGTCTAGTGCATGAAAAGCAAATTCATTGAAACCCATACAGGGCTCTCCTCGCTCACTATGACAGAAGACATTTGTCAGCCATACGCATATGTCAAGAAACCTGTTTTGTTAATAATCTAATCGAGAATGCAAAATTAATTACTAACTGGGAATGTATTCTTCAACCGCCCTCAAATCATCCTCGCGAAGGCGTGACTTTGATTGACCAGTTCTCAAGAGTGTCTTTAATATCGATTTTTCTTTCATAAGCTCACGCGAGAGATGTGCTCGACCTCCACCAGTCCGAGCTACAATATAGGCGCCAAAGGACTTTCTGAATTCTTCAACTGCAAGTATAGTTTCAATCGGATCACTGAAACCCTCTTTCCGAGCTCTTAGCATAGTTGCTAATTCTAATGCATCGTGGTAGGGTCTCTTTAGGAACTTAGGCCACTTGCTCTGCTCTGGGTCAACATTTACGGCAGCTATGCGTATCTTGGCTTTTCGTATCAATCGAGAGGTTCGAATGAGGTCTTGAACCGGCGTAAATTGAGTATGTCCAGGTCCTACAGACTGTGCTAGGGGTATATTGGGAGAGAAGTCGGAAATGACTATAAGAAGTGGTTCTATGTCTGGGCTCCTCATTCGTTCTCTCTGAATGGTTTCCATAGCCTTCCGGAGAGCTTCTGCAAGTGGTGTTAGCCCAGAAACTTTTAGGCGGCCTAAAGCTCTGTAGATTTTGTTCCAATTGGTAGTTGGTGCTTGGACCTCCACAGCTCCACTATCCTTGAATGCAATTATGCCAGTACGATCCTTAGAACCACGCGTTTCACGTTCAATGCGTTCGAGAAATTGTCGAACTTCCTCCATACTACCTTTCATTGACAAACTTACATCAATAACAAGAATAATCGTCAAGGGCGTTTTGCCAGTGAACATACTCTCTCGTATGTCCTCACGTGTTATCCTGATTGGCAATTCAGGTTTATGTCCAAATCTTGTAATTGCTGCCATTACAGTGGATGGGATATGTATACTTCCTATCTCGTGAGAAGGAATACGGAAGCGGACTGGTCTTCCATGCGTGACTGTGTCTGATGCCTTAAGAGAGCCCATTGCCCGGGAACTTACACGTTTGTTGATCCAACCTCCAGTCGTGACTCTAGAACGTATCATAGCCCTCTTTCGAAGCTTAGTTGTATCAAAGATTTCTTCTCCAGTATCTATATCTGGTATTTTAACAAAGAATCCATCGTCAAGACCAAAGGGAGACTCTCTAATGTCAGATTTGGGACCAGTGATGAGGTTTGGTTTCTCCGGTTTATACGGTCTTGTAGCAAGTCCCCACTCATCGCCTTCTTCAGGTTTTGCCAGTCCGGGTTCAACTGTATCAATTCCTGCGGTCGGTCCGCTTTTTCGTCGAGTCATGACTTCGAGCCACTTACGAATAAGTCGCCAAATAAGAGGAACAAAAATGATGGTATCAATGAGTAGAACATGAAAAGGTGGAAACTCAAGAATCCAAATACCAAAAAGCCAATTGATTGGACTAACAAAAATCCATAGAAAATAAGAAAATACTACAACCATCATTACAGCACACAAAGTTCCCTTAATGGGATCGCCCATAGGATTCCTTATTTTTCCCGGAGTTTTTTTTTGCCTCTTGTCGTTCATATTGGGCAAAGCTAGATTGTCTGCCAAAACGACCTCCACTACGCCTTTCTCCCTTCTCAGTAGCCTTTTCTTCTTCCTTTGGAACTTCAGTTGGGGATTTTCGTCTATCGTTTTTCTTTGAAACCTCAATAGCTCTTGTAATTGCTCTATCAATATCATCTGAAGAGGGCGGCTCTAAGAGACCCCCTCGTCGAGTTCTGTGACTTAAAGCAAGCTGAGAAGCAAGTTTCATATCTTCAAGAATGACCTTTGAACGACCTTGGAATGCTGCATGCGTGATAGCAGTTTTGCTGATAACAATATCAGGTCGAACACCATCAACCTCCAAGGCATCACACGCCATCGCAATGGCACGTAAGTTCGCATCATCAAGCTCTACAGTCTCCAGAATTTCCTTGGCGCGAAGTATTCTCTTTTCAAGCTCTATCTGTTCATTGAGCCATTCTGTTCGGAACTTCTCGGGATTTCTCTCAAACTCGAGATTTCTTCTGACAAGCTCCATCCGTTCTTCGATGGAGTAATTAGAACCAACTGCTACGTGAAGAGCAAATCGATCTAGTAGTTGTGGGCGTAACTCCCCTTCCTCAGGATTCATTGTACCAATTAAGACAAAATTAGAGGGATGTGAGATTGAGATACCCTCTCGTTCAATAGTGTTAATTTTTGTTGCTGCTGCGTCAAGAAGATCATCTACAAGGTGATCAGGCAAGAGATTAACTTCATCAACATAGAGTACATTCTGATGTGCTTCTGCTAATATCCCAGGTTTCAACGCACGGATGCCCTCTTGTAGGACCAATTCGATATCTAAAGCGCCTATTAGACGATCTTCAGTTGTTGAGAGAGGTAAATTAACAACTCTCATCTTTCTTTTGAAGGATTCAAGAATTGTCCCATTTGACACGCGAGTTCTACATTCTTCGCAGAGGAGATCGGGAGTGTTTGGATTGCATCCAAATTGACAATCTACTACTACCTCAACTTCTGGCAGCAAATCAGCAAGTGCACGAACAACTGTTGTTTTACCTGTTCCTTTCGGACCCGATATAAGGACTCCACCAATTAGTGGATTTACCCCATTTAGAATTAGGGCTAATTTGAGATTTCCTAAACCAATGATAGCTGTGAAAGGCAATGTAGTGCGTTTCAGCTCTCCCAAAAACTACACATCCGTATACTATCGAAAAACCTGAATACTGTAACGATAAATAAGGGTGTTCATTCAATCAATCCTACATGCTTATGTACAAGTGCACAGATTATCTTATAGTCTAGTTTCAGGTGAACCAAGTGATTTCTCATATATCACATCTCGAATGTCCGCAATGTCGAAGAAAGCACTCTGCAGATAGTCTCACATCATTTTGTGTGTGTGGTTCCACTTTGTTCGCAAAATATGATATCAACAGTGTTCAAGAGGAAATTGAGTCAGGAGATTTTCCCTCAAATCTGAATTCGATGTGGAGATATTCACAAGTTCTGCCTGTCAAATCTCCATCCTATATTATCAGCCTTGGTGAAGGTTGGACACCACTTCTTTTGTCTAGGCAACTTGGTAAACATCTAGGCCTAAGAATGTTGAGAATTAAAGATGAAGCCCAAAACCCAACAGGCAGTTTCAAGGATAGAGGTCTATCAGTAGCTGTTTCAAAGAATCTCGAACTCGGAGCAAAAAGCTTTGCACTTCCATCAGCAGGTAATGCCGCAGTGTCTGTGAGCGCTTATAGTGCAGCCGCAGGAGTACCAGCGCACATCTTTATGCCTGATGATACCCCAGAACCATTTTTCTCTCAATGTGAGCTCTTTGGAGCAGCAACTGTTAGAGTAAATGGTACAATATCGGAAGCTGGAGATGAGATGAGAAAGAGAAACGGTGATTGGACCGATCTTTCTACAACAAAAGAGCCGTATAGGGTTGAAGGAAAAAAGACACTTGGTTTTGAAATTTCAGAGCAGATGGGATGGTCAGTTCCAGATGCAATCATTTGCCCTACCGGAGGTGGAACTGCAATTATTGGAATCTGGAAAGCTTTTGAGGAGATGGAAATGCTTGGGCTGATTGGCAGCGAACGTCCAAGGATATATGCTGCGCAGAGTGGTGGTTGTGCTCCTGTTGTACGAGCAATAGAAAAAGGAACCGATGATTTGGATGCGTGGTTGAATGGAGAAACTATGGCTCTGGGCTTACGTGTTCCGAAACCATTTGCAGGAAGACAGATACTCAGTGCTATCAGAGGCTCGCGAGGTGGAGCAGTAGCAGTAGCTGAGCAAGACATTGGACCAACTAGGCGTATGGTTGGGCGTTTGGAAGGATTGGATATCTGTCCTGAGAGCGCGGTTGGAATTGCTGGTTTAAGCAATCTCATTGAAGCGGGAACTATCGATTTTGATGAGGAAGTTATTCTTCTGAACACAGGAGTGGGTTCTAGATATACAAACGTGAAATGATACTGCAAAGAATCATCAGCATTAATAGCCTGTTTGAAACTATCATAAGAACATAGGCCGAGTGCAATGAAAGACTCAAGAATAGATCACGTAAGCAACAGCCAAAATCAATTGCATGGAGTGCGAGATTCACTCGTTGCAGGGAAAAAAGAATTTACAGTGATTTTTGGATTAATTGTTGTATATTTCTCCTTGAGATTTTCAGGAATAGAACCGATTCTTGTCTTGATTCTCGGATTTGTTCTGGGTATTTGGTTAGCATTCAGACCTTCTGAATGGGCTGTTGAAGGTCTTGATAGTACAGCAGGACATCTTGGCTATACTGCATACATGGCGGGCATGATGTCAAGTCTTGCAAGTAATATGCCCGAAGCTGTAATCAGTGGAATTGCGGCATATTCTGGATGGATTAATGAAAGTCCCGACTTACTGGATATCGCAGTCTTATCAGTCTTGATTGCTGCCGGATTTAATATGCTTCTTCTGGGATTGACAATAGTAATATCCACAAAAGGAACACCTGGCATGAAAGTGCCTGAAGAGGCAATTAAGAAGGATTCTGTGTTAATCAGATGGACAATTGTAGCATTAATCTGCATGTTTGCCCTAGGAATTCTAGACATGGTTGGCCTGAATCCACCAGTAGATCCCAAATTTCCAGCAATCGCATCTTTTGTTCTCTTCCTATCATACATCATCTATACATGGGCATTGGCTACAGGAGATGTGACAGATAGTGAAAACAAGGCAACGCCCTCTCACAGGAAGAAGAGTGCTCTCATTCTAACCATAATGGGTATTGTCGGGATATTCTTCGCAGGCGAGATTCTGACAAATTCTGTAGAGATATTCCTACATCATTATAGTGAGCCTATCACAGCATTAGGAATTAATCACGTAGCAATAGCTGCCTTAATCCTAGGTGCGGCAGGAGCATTACCAGAACATGGTATAGCATTAATTGCAGCAGCAAAGGGAAAAGTCGGACTGGCTGTGGGGAATCTCATCGGAGGAGTCCTGCAGATAGTCTTACTTGTCATGGGAGGAATAGGCATGTTTGTCTTGATTCCCCTTGATAGGTATGTACTATTCCAGGTCATTGTCATTGCGGGAAGCCTATGGTTTTTGAAAAGAGCTATTACGGATGATCACAAGTTAGATTTCTTCGAAGGTGCTATGATCATTCTTCTTCAGGTATATGTGTTCATCCTTCTCATCGCTGGTACTCCGATATAATATGCGGGAGGATAGCCCGCAGGTCGTTCTCCTTTATGACTACATTAGCAGCATCGGCAACATCCGTGTCTGTTGGATTGAATGCTATTGAAAGCCCGACAACAGAGAAAACACTCATATCATTTCGGCCATCCCCGACGAAAGCAGTTTCCTGAGGAGACACGCTAAAATGTTCAAAAATTTGATGTATGTATTTTGCTTTTTCAGCCCAGCCGATGACATTTTCAACGGTACCTGTTAGATAGCCATTTTTATGGATGAGTTTGTTAGTTAGAACAAAATCAATCCCTACCCGACGGGCTATATCATTAGCCATGACATCAAGCCCTCCAGAGAGGATTGCTGTCTTGATATTATATTCTCGCAGAATATGAACTGCTTCTGCTGCACCATCAACAAGTCGAGTATTCCTAACTACATCCATCACAGGTTCGACTGGTTGACCTTTCCATAATGCAGCATCATAATCAGCCCATTGCTGATAGCTTATCTCACCCGCAAAGTACTGGTCGAAGTAGATACGACCCTCTTTCGTCGTGCCAAAAAGCTCGTGAAGTCTCCACCACACACTAGTATGTTGAGTGAGGGTTCCATCTACGTCGAAGACTACCAGTTTAATTTTCAATATCATTTGCACCTGCAGAATAGGATGATACCCAAGTATCGATTAGCCCTCGGCCTCTCTTTTACGTTCCTCACGAGCCTCTTTCTCTAGATCTGCCAGGAGATCATCAATTCTTTTTTCTCCTGCTTTTTCAGCAGCTTTTTCCTTAGGTTTTTTCCCACCTTCAACTTCGAGAGGAGGAAGTACTCCCTCTTTTTCAAGAAGCATCTCAGCTTCCATTGCATCAAGTTCGCGGTCGACGCGTTCCTCCATTTCTATCGTTGAGTCGGCTCCAGTGAGATCCTCCGACAACAGTTCACCAGCAATTGAAATATGCTCAAAGGATTCAGAAAGTCTATCAAGCTGCATCTGAATTTCTTCCGGCTTTAATAGAGAGCGAGCCTCTGTTAAAGCATCATTTGCAATGCTAAATGCTCTGAGAACTTCTGATTGAGTCTTAGCTTCTTCAAGGTTCAGAAGAGCTGTTTCTAATGTCAAGTATTGTTGTTGATAACGAGCCTTCCTATTCTCTAGATCAACCACAATACTAAGATGTGACCTAGCCATTGAACGATTGCCTTTCGACATGGCCTCCTTTGCAGATTGTTGCTCCTCAGCCATTCTAGTTTCTAATCTTCTAACTCTAAGGGTCAATGCGTTCATTGTACCCTTCATCTCTAGAATTCCTCGTTCAGTATCGACTTTCTTTTTGCCGCTCAGGAAGCCCATGAAAACCACCATGTTATACCTTACATTTTTATTTCGTGTCTTGAACCATTTAAGGTATTGTCTAACCTGCTTGGTCTATTCAAAGTGTATTAAAACAATCAAGATTAAACTCAATGCGTTTGTGCAATGGATGATTCTGTGAAAATCGAATTATGAATTAAAGAAATTACGACAGCTGAACAGGAGGTTATTCTATGACCATTCTCAACATCATTAAATTAGCAATCGAATCTGCAAAGAAACGTATTCTCACTAACATGGACCAAGCATCAGAATATACAGATTCTGTGAATCCTTTCGGAGATCGAACCCTAGTTTTAGATATGATGGCTGAAGAAGACATCATATCGGTTTTGCAAAGCTCTGGTATAGAATTCGCCATTCTGACCGAAGAGAAAGGATTTCTCAGTAGTAAAAAGAAACCAGAATATCTAGCACTTGTTGATCCAATTGATGGTTCTGCAAACCTCAAGAGAGGAATTCCCCTCGTTTCAACTGGTGTATCAGTTTTTCCAATGATGAAGAACATGACCTCTGATGATGCAGAAATCAGCGTCATCGAATCAATATTCACCGATGAACTTTATATTGCGATCAAAGGGAAGGGTATCACTAAGAATGGAAAAAGAGTGACAACATCAAACCCAGTTGATATTAGCGATGCAATCATATCCTATGACTCTAAGAAAACATGGGACTTAGAATTTCTAAAATGTACAATGAGAACAATGAATGCTGTACATGACATACGAAGAACTGCGACCAACCTACTCGACCTTTGTTGGACAGCATCAGGACAGCTAGATGCCATGGTTGATTTGAGAAATATGCTCCCGATAATTCATCTATCCGGCATACACATGGTACTTGAGGCAGGTGGTTTTGTTCTTGACCAGAATGGCAAGAAGTTCCGTAGCCCGCTCCAACAGAATACTATGATGAACTTTGTTGCAGCTTCAAACGAAAAGCTTGCAAGACAGATTCTAGATGCATTCACCGGCTCCAAGATATGATTGCTCTTGAACGAATGCGATGTTTTATTAGAAATCCTTAGGCGCTCCAGAATGATTTCAATGACACATTCGTTAATTCTTCCAGAAGTTGCCGAGAATATGAAGGGTGTGAAACATAAGATTGTTGTCCTATCCGGTAAAGGGGGGGTCGGAAAGACAACAGTTGCAACAAATCTTGCAGTCTCCTTTGCTCAGAGAGGAAAGACTTCTGGAATACTTGATGTAGATATCTATGGACCTAATGTTCCAAAGCTTTTAGGATTAGAGGGTCAACATCCAGTTGCAGAGGGAGAATCCATCAATCCAATTCTTGGACCGCTTGATGTCAAGGTCATGAGTATGGCATTTCTTCTCAGGAAAGATGATGACGCAATTGCTTGGAGAGGACCTATCGTAGCTAAAGCTATCAGCCAGTTTCTATCAAATGTGAGATGGGGAAACCTCGATGTCTTGGTTGTGGATCTTCCACCTGGAACTGGAGATGAGATACTCAGTATTCTGCAATCAATCCCCAATATTGATGGTGTCGTTATTGTATCAACACCTCAAGAAGTAGCTGTCCTAGATGCAAGGAGGGCAATTCAACTTGTAGAAAAGATGGGTGTGCCAATCCTAGGTATTATTGAGAATATGGCAGAATTCATCTGTCCCAATTGTGGTAAAGCATACAAAATCTTTGGAGAGGGAGCTGCGAAGTCCGCAGCAGAGAAATATGGAATTGAACACCTAGGCACTCTTCCCTTGGATCCAAGAGTGATCGCCCTTAGTGACAAGGGTACGCCTTTTGTTATAGTTGATTCGGAATCTCACTCAGCAAAATCCTTCAGTAGACTGGTTGATCGACTCGCAAACAAAATGCAGCTTGAATAGAATGATTTAGGGGAATTCGAGGGATTATTTATCGTCCTCGCTTCCTTCTTCATCATCCTCCATATCCTCAAGAGCAATTTCTATGTCATCTAGAATAAGGCTTTCTTCTTCATCTTCTTCCTGGTCCTCAACTGCAAACTCTTCTTCTTCCATATCTTCAGCAGCGCTAATTTCATCCTCTTCCTCGGGAATATCCAACTCCTTCACAACTGTCTTTTCATCTGTTGTTGGCATAAATCCCGGTTTCATTTTGAGAACGTAGATATAGCTAAGAGAAAAACTAACTAGACCAAGAAAGAGTGTTATCCACAATGCACCATCATAACCAAACCAAGAAACAAGATTGATTGTCAATTCAGTTTTGGGAGTTCCTAATAGAACGTATTGAAGCCACATTGGAATTGTGATAGCTAATGGTACACAGATTATCACAAGTAAAATGATAGACATGATGATTTCAGCTGTATAGCTCAAAATTCGTCGTATTGTACTGTTAATTGCACTTTTTGCTGTGGACACAATTACTCGCCTTGGCTTGGCACCAGAAACTACTCCTTTAAAACTTGCTGGCTAAGAAACAGATGTACCATAGAAATTAAGGATCGACAGCAATCTTTTTGGAAATCCGCCGAATATCTCATGGAACTAGCTCTAGGATAGGAAATGCTGTACAAAATTGTAGGGCGTCAATAAGGAGGGGAAAAATACAGCACATATTACGAAAGAGAAAAGGAGGGAGGGGGTCCGAAGAACAAACGAAATTCGTCGCTTGGGTCGGATAATCGGGAGGGAGAGAGGAGAGGAGATTGAACAGATTCATGAAGGTCACAACGGACCCCCAATCCAAGATATATTATTACATAATATAATATAAGTATACCTATAATATACCACTTAGAATCTGCCTAAAGAAAATTGTTGGTTGAAATTATGGACAGATTGGATTTCAGCAATTCAGTAGAAATCAACTATGCAATCACAATGTAGATTGATCTCACTTATCGTAGAGCTCCCAGTCTGGAATAAAAATAGATAGCAAGGAATAATAAAAGAGAGAGAGGGGGCCGTAGAGAACATGGAAGGAGGAGAGAAACTGCTTCTGAGAGAGAAAGGCCCCCTGGCCCTTAAGATATGTTAGTCTAGAATACATTTAAGCAAATGTCCGATAGCGGATACATTTACTAGCTTTCTGAACCATATTATATACTATTCAGAAATAGTGCCTTATGAAAGCTGCATTTGGTAAATAGTTATGAAACAATAGCAACTTCTAATACATTCTCTCCTCTCAGGCAAGCAATCGCTCATACTTATTTCTCCAGCACGGCTCGCATCTTCAGAATTATGTCTTTAATCAGCAAACCACAATATGTACGCCAGTAGCTATTTTCGAATCGTAATTTCAAAAAGCTGGAATCATATTCATGATGATAGGAGCGTACCCATGGGAAAAGACTTCAACAACAAAAGGATCATTAGCTTCGGCAACTTTAGTCCATGACTCATTATCGCGCCTATAATATGCATAGTGAGCATTGCTATGACGTATCTCGATTATTGATTTTGTTGGAAGTTTAGTTAGATCTGCGGTCTCTAGTTTCTGCGGATGTTCTGCACCTTTTTCTTCAGGTTTAGAAAGGAAAACTGTAAAGATACCGTTTACATCAGGCAGAAGAAGAGCTACATGAGGTCTATCAAGGGGATTCCAGTTACGTGGAACAGGCGGATATCTGCATGTGAATGCCCCAGAAGCTGAACGCAATACTAAGTAAGTTCCCTCATCTATTGTCATTTGGTCTTTGACCTCAAGCGTGCAATTTACTTCTTCAAGTACGGGTATACTGCCTGTCACAAGAAACATAATCTCGAACATGTATATAACCTTCAGTTTGACATACGGAAAAAATCAGATAATCCACAACTGTGTTTTAGCTACACTAGAGGCCAAATCTACACAAGCTTTGCATTGTGTAAAAATCCTTTTGAAAATGCTAAGAGTCTTACTAGAAGACAAAATGGCAATGAGTCAGTAATGGAATGTAAGACTTAACAAGTGGCCAAAGACAAATTAATGAACTTTACTTCTCACCAATACTTCACGTAGGACGCCTTCAAGAGATTGAAACACAATAGAGGCACCTGCATTTTGAAGGACGTCAGCAGGTGTTTCACCGGTAGCAACTCCCCAAAACTCAATACCCGCTCGATTTGCTGCAGCAGCATCAATCAAGGCATCACCGACGTACACCATCTCATCGACATTGACACCTAGTTGTAATGCTATTTTCAAAAGCCCGTCTGGGTATGGTTTTGGCAGTGGAGATTCATGTCTTGTCTGAATGATATCAAAATGATTTGCTATAGGCAATTGCTGCATGATTTTGTCCACAGATGACCTGCCATTGTTTGTCAGAATTGCAGTGAGCATACCAGCTTGTCTAATTCGATTCACAATATCTAGGGTTCCTTCGATTAGAACTGCACTGGCAGCGGCAAATCCTTCATGTTGACTTAGGATTTGATCGACTTCGGCTTCCATTTGTTCCCAATCGGACAATTGCACACCATTTGAAAGGAAATAGTCTTTGGCCTTTGCTGTTGAACTTGAAATGCCATCTGCTGGTTCAAGAAGTTCGGCGGGAAATCCGTGTTTGATATAGTAATTCTTCGTGTCTTCTCTCATATCGTCCAAAGGCAATGTTAGCTCTGTTATTGTGCCATCCATGTCAAAAACCAAGGCTTTGAGCAATACAATCCACCGTTTCGATTTCCTGAAAAAGAGTGCTACTTAAGGATACCTTTGAGGAATTTAGCCTTCTAATATATTAGATATAAATGAGCGAATTTCAATTGTAACTATAGGTAGTGCATGTTCATAGAAATGATTCTCATTCTCAAGAGATACAGTTTTGATATGAGTTAACATAGAAGAGAACATGTCCAGGTCTGAATGAGAAATCATGGTATCGGATTTGCCATGGAACATAAGTACTGGGCATTGAATTTTTGCCAAATAGGTTTCATCATATCCTCCTTCAAGGAATATATCATACGATGCGCTCAGTGTGATAACAAAACTAACAGGTCGAGATGATGCAGCACATAATGCTGCAGTGGCGCCAAAGGAATAGCCCACTAGCCCAAGCGAATTCAATTCGTATATTTCCATAAAATCAATCGCTTTGCATGCATCTTCTATTGCTCCTTGTATTCCAGCATATCCTTGGTTAGTGTTTGAAGCACCCCTAAAATCAAACCGCAATGTAATGAAGTTCATCTCAAGGAATATTCGCTCAAGCTCTTTCACGACATGATTATCCATATTCCCACCATAAAGTGGGTGTGGATGTAGCAATATGGCTGCTCTATCTGATTGTGGATGGGGTCGTGTTAAAACACCAGCAAGTGAGGAGTCTTTGATAGAGAGTCTAAGAGGTTCAGATTTCAAATCACTCAATATCCTTTTTGGGCACGAATAAAGCTTTGACACACGCTGCAGTTTCATCTGCAGCCCTCACTACCTCCATCTTTACTCCCGTACCGATACTCTCGCCTATTGCACCAACATAAGGAAGGCAGGCATTCGAGCAGTACAGCTTCCCACGCTTCACGAATTCCTCGTGCTGCGGACAGTAGCTGTGATTCACTTCTACTCGAGTGTCTGAAATCCAATTTGGTTGCATCTTTGAGCCCATAATATGACCAATTACAATCCAGGCATCAAGAGAGTCTTTCAATGTATCTCCAAAACCCAATCGGTTTTTCATTACCTTAGCATCTTCTTCACCTAATCTTTGGAAAATCTCTGAAACAGCTTCAAGACCTGCTGCTCCAAAGCGTTCGTCAAGAACAATCGAAGTCTCAGAGATTAAACGAAGAAGATTAGATCTTAACTCACTGACCTTGTTTCCTGCAGGGATTATTCCTTTTACAGCCGCTGTCTTCATTACACCCATAGTGATTCCTCTAGCATCAAACGAGCTTGTTGGACATTCATCCAATACTTTAGTCTTATCATTTCTTTGACAAAAGGAGATATGACTAATACGATTAACTTTAAGCAGAGTAAATCAAAGATTAGAAACATGAGAAAACTGCCAGAAACGATGAACCTAGATGACATGAGAAGTATGGTTTCCCATTTTCCAGATATGTTGAGAAATCCGACTCCAGATCCGGATATAATTGGCATTTGCAGGGACTATCACAGAGATGGAATTGAGGGTCTTTGCTTCTTAGGTATGGGAGGGAGTTTAATTGTCGGTTCATATGTGAAGGAGATCTTAAGTCAAGAATCGCACATTCCCATCGATATTGTGAAAACCTACTTTCTTCCAAAATGGGTTTCCAAAGACTGGATTGTAGTGGCAATAAGCTACTCTGGAAATACTGAAGAAACACTTACTTCGCTTGGGCATGCCAAAGAGAGAGGTTCAAGAATATTGACCATTACATCAGGAGGACAGATGGCAAAGGAATATAGTCGCTATCCTCAAGTCATCGTAGATAAAGGGGCTCAACCTAGGGCTGCATTTCCAGTACTTCTTTCCGAGGTCTTACCCATTTCAGAATCACTCATTGGGGTAAAAATCACCAATCTAGTAAAGGTTAGTGAGAATTTAATCTCAGCCTCAAAGACATGGGGGGAGTCAATCTCAAAGCCTTCTGTTATTGCCCAGAAAATACATAACAGAATACCGCTTTTTATTGGGGCCCAGCACATGAGCCCAGTTGCTTATCGAGCCAAGTGCCAAATCAATGAGAATTCAAAGGCAGAGGCGTTTTATTCAGAGATACCTGAGGCAACTCACAATGAAATTGAGGGATTTCCATATAATGAAAAGGGTTCTATCATCCCTGTTTTCCTAAGGTGCTTTGGAGAGGACTCTCAGATAAGTCGGAGAATGGATATCACCTTCAATCTCTATAAAGAAATAGGCCTTAATCCAATAGATTTGAATTCTATAGGCGAATCGAAAATCGACAGTATGCTCTCACTTACTCATTATCTCGACATGGTTTCGGTAGAATTAGCTGACAAAAGAGGAGTAAATGCTGTTAGTGTCACAAGAATTGGAGAACTAAAGAAGAGACTAGCCTTCAAAGGCTAGTATCTCTATTAGGTCAGTGTGAAGTCAGTAGTATAGAAATCGAACCATCGCCACATAATGGTATTAGGTTCATCAAAAACGATGAAAGAGTACCGAAGGGTCACATTCCAAGCCCAAGAGGAGGTGAGATATGCATCTATTATTGCTTGACGGTCAGAAGTTGAACTAGCAGTTTGACTCATGGCAATATTTCTATCAAAGTTCGAGTAGAGATATTGATCTGCAAGCGCCGGGGTAAGTGAAAATGATGTCAATGATAGGAGGTCATTGTTTAGCCACACTGTTGCGCCGAAAAAAGTTATCCTTACATTTCCGTCTGCCTGTGCAGGAATTGCGAGATTGAATGTAAGGACAATACTAGGGTCTTCTGTTTCATCAGTTGTATTGACATTACTTACGTGAATGTCTGTTAAATTAACTTCCAATTGCCCAGCTAAAATATAGCTTCCTCCATAGTATTGAGCATTTCCGATTATGAAACCAGAGCCTATCACAGTGGCGATTATCATAGCAATAATAATGATATTTTGGGATCGTTCGCTGGCAATCATGTTATCTCAAACCTCTGATGCAGATGTGATACATATTTGACTTGCGCTCAAGGCATCTATCCAATTAAAAGCGGATAAGCAATTACATGAACAATCCACGGAACTAAGGAAAGAAGTGCTGGAAGAGGAATCCCAGGTAATATTTGATTCTCCCGAGCTAATACGGTAGCATTTATTGCAATACCCACTATAGCAAGCCCGATTGACATTGCCCAAACATAAATCGGGAAGAATATGAATGAATGAGCAGCAATTAAGGAAAATGCAATAAAGTCTCCAGCTCCAACTGCTGCACTCCTAGTCTGTATCCGGGTATAATCAAATGGATCGTCGCCAGGTGTATCAATGAGCATTACTGATTGAGCCGCCGGGGAGTACCTTGTGAGGAAATAGTCTTCCATTACTACAACAATTACCAACACAAACATGCTAGCAGTGATTGACATGACACCTAGAAAAGTACCGAATACACTACCATAGAATGCTACAAAGATGTTTTTCAACATCGGGGGAACTGAATCCATCATAATAAAAACAAAAGACATCAGTAAAACTCCAAGAGAGGCAAAGGAAAGAATACTAGGAATGATGGATGTCGAGGTTCCTTTGAACAGAATGAAAAGTAGTGATTGGCCTAGCAAGAAAAAAGATGCAGTAAGGATTGGAGACACAACAAGAGCTACTATAGTTCGCCTAGCTCCAGGTCCTCTTCTTTCAATTGCGTAGAATAATGAGAACACTATCAATGTACCAAGACCGACTGACACTCCAGTTTGAATAATAAGTTCCTCAATAGTGACGGGTTGAGTATTGATAAGAAGGATATCTCCTATTGTAGCAGTGTCTAGAATGAAGAGTGCTAGGAGTGTGCCAATTATTAATGGAAGGGCTGATACACCTAGAATGGTTAATCGTGGTTGGCTGAGTCTCATTTCTTTGATTCCTCACAAAATTCAACATCATTCCCATTAAAGACACTCTCTTTAACGCAATGAGCAGGGATCTATCTGGAAACAAAACAATCGTATTAGAAATAATCAATAAAAAAAGAAAAGGGGAAGGGGACAATTGTCCCCTATGTTGTATTATTTTACTTCTGTCTGAGTAGCACAAAGCCACCAACGAGAATGACAACCGCCGCTCCTACAGCACCAGCAACTATGGCAAGG